>NZ_DAOKYH010000004.1:0-274700 GCF_035323175.1 Dysgonomonas sp.
TTGTGCATGGATATCCCGGTACTCTGTACGGCTCTTTACGGTATTGAACCGAAAGCTGTACAGTGTCCGCAGTTCCTCTTCAATCCGTTCGTTTTTCGACCTACGGGCTGAGGTTGATGATTTTTCTTTCATGGCATCAAGAATCTTCTGCGGTTTCGAATCGGCTTAGGATAAAGTTTAAGATTTCTTCTTTGTTGTAAAAGACCAGTTTTTCGCCGAATCGGTATTCTTTATAATAACCGAGTCGGGCATATTTACGGACAGTAGGAGCAGAAGCCTTGAGAAGTTTTACAGCCTCTTTCATCTTGATTAGGTTACTCATCGCCTTGTCAACCGGTGATGCTTGTTCTTGAGGAATACTATTCTCAACAGCTTCCTCATTTTCTGATTTTAACCAGAATTTCTTGAATGTCTTTCTCATTTTATTAATAATTTTAGAAATTTCGAAAGACAAATATATATAACAATTTATCTGATAATAAGAAACTTGCCTTCACAGGACAGATTGGGACAACAACTCACTAAACGGGACAAATCCGTGTATTATATTAAGAATAAATAAGTGTAAATGCAAGAAATAAGGAGAGAGTATCAGGCGCCTTTATGCGATAAGATCTTCATATCCTTTTCGATAATGGAAACTGCTTTTATTAGTCCGATTCCGGAATAAAATTCTCGAATCGTATCCAAATGCTTTAGAAGTGTTTTAGTATCTACGTTACTACGGTTTAAGGACGGGTTGGCATGTAGCTTTGTATCGGACGGAGCAATTTTTTCTCCTATAAGCATTTGCCATGCTTGTAATCGCTCTTCAGGTGTATAGGCGGAAATAAGTTCCGAAGCCAATAAATAGCCGAAGATACGGTCGCCTAATTGCTTCCGGCCTTTTATAGAATAGCATTTGAGAATTTTATCCTTTACTACCTGTATCATATCTTCTTTTGTCAAGCTACCAGCTTGTGTAATAGGTGATATGCCATACAATATAGATTTTATAGCTTTATCCGAAATATCATCCTGTATGAATAGCTTCTCGACTTCTTCTCGTTTAGTTCTTATTATTTCAGCTATATATTTTTGTTCTCTACCTGTTCCAAAGAGCAAATTAAAGAACGGTATTACGCTGGAAACCTTTAGCATAAGGTTACTCTCTTCGGATATTTTCGCACAATCATCTAAAAAGACATTTACATTAGGAGCTTTACCTTTTGCTTGTTGTATCTTAAAGCTGGCATAATAGAATTTAAGGATGGAAACATCTGATGTTCCCAAGAAGTTATCGTTGTATATTTTTCGATACTTATCCATACTTCACTAAATTTCTCTACAAAATTACGAAGATTTTTTATTTTTACGATACTTGTTGATTTTCAGTATGATTAGGATTAACTATCTTTACTCTTTATAACAAAATTATCATTCTCATGAGCATACAAAGCATAAACAGTTCTATTTCTAGTGTTGACAGGGAAATACATAGTCTTGAAAATCAAATTCAAACAATAAATAATAATATTACTCGTAAAGAGAGAGAAGCTAACAGTATCTTAGATAAGATGAATAGAGAAAAAGACTTGAAACGTATAATAACGCATCAGAAAGATTTAACAAAAAAAAATGAGGATATAAATAAACTAACCAAAGATAAAGCAGGAAAGGTAAAAACATTATCAGACAAACAAATTAAACGGACAAAATTGACCCAAGAGCTTAGTAAGGAAGAGCAAAAAGAGCGAGATAAAACAAAGAAAGAACAAAAAGAGATGCTCTCTTTACAACAAAGTATTACTCGTGAAATGGAAAGACAGAGAACAATTTCAGCAGATAGCTTCCAAACAACACATTTTCAGACAGAATCTATATTGCCAGATAAAAAATATGATGTGTTTGTTTCTCACGCATCAGAAGATAAAGAAAATTTTGTTCGACCTTTTGTTGAGGCATTGCAAGCCCAAAATATTGCTGTTTGGTATGATGAGTTTGAACTTCGATTGGGAGATAGTCTAAGGCGTTCTATCGATAATGGCCTGAGAAATTCCACTTATGGAATAGTCGTGCTTTCTGAATCATTCTTTAATAAAGAATGGCCTCAAAGAGAATTGGATGGTCTTTTTGCTAGAGAGGTAAATGGGGCTAAAGTTATATTACCGTTGTGGCATAAAATATCGAAAAATGAGGTAATGAATTATAGCCCTTTGATAGCAGATATGCTGGCTATTAATACGACAGATTATACTATTGAAGAAATTGCTGATAAAATTGCTCAAAGAATTAAAATCTAAAAAGATATGATGAAAAAAGAGGATAAGAAAATTTGTTTTGTGATATCTCCCATTGGGGAGGAAGGATCTGAAACCAGAACACGCTCAGATCAAATACTAAAACATATCATTACTCAACCGGTATCACAATTAGGGTATGAAGTAATCAGAGCGGATAAAATCTCCGAACCGGGAATCATCACAACTCAAATTATAGAGTATATAGTAGATGCCGAACTTGTGATTGCTGATTTGACAGACCATAATCCAAACGTGTTTTATGAACTGGCAATTAGACATGCAATGAGAAAACCTCTCGTTCAAATGATAAGAAAAGGGGATGTTATTCCTTTTGATGTCGCTGCAACAAGGGTAATACAGTTTGATCTTCACAACTTAGATAGTGTAGCAGCTGCGAAAGAGGAAATATCGTCGCAAGTGAAATCGATTGAAATCGGAGGTAGTGAAGTTCAAAACCCTATATCTGTATCCTTAGACTTAAAGGTTTTAAAAGAAAGTGGAGACGCAGAAGAGCGGTCTTTGGCTGATATTGTTGAAGCAATTTCCGATTTGCGACTGACTGTTGCTGGTATAGATAAAGGATTACAATCCTCTAAATCAATGGAAGAATTGAAAGCGAAAATAGAAACATTACCGTCTCTAATTGAAAATAGATTATATGACCCTGAAAGAAGAAGACGAAGGAAATTTCATCCAATGATGTTGGATGAAATAATGTATACGGAATTGAAAGAAAAAAATCCAGCCTTAAGTTTCTTGATGATGATTAGTTTATTTAAGGATGATTTTCCTTGGATATATGAAGTCGGACTTGAAACTTATAATATTCTTAAATCGTCAAAATCTAAAGAAGAAAAAGGAAAGTCCCTTGAAACTTTTGAGCAATCGTTAGACATACTTGGACAACCAATGTATCGGGAAATGTTCGGTAAATCAGAAGAGTTATATATGTTTAGTAAAGATATGAGGCATTTTACTCGCCGATATTTAGAACGATATTATCAAGAAGAACTGAAATAACTTAGTGAAATTATCTTGTTCTGCTAATATTTTCTTGTATTGCATAATGGCAGGAAAAGAATAGGACAAATATGAATTTGCACGACAGATGCACGACAACAAAAGAAAAAGCCTTGATAATCAATAGACTATCAAGGCTTTTGGCGGTATGGACGGGACTCGAACCCGCGACCCCCTGCGTGACAGGCAGGTATTCTAACCAACTGAACTACCACACCATTTTATTTTTGCTTTTTTATTAGCAGCATTTCCTCTCAAATGCGATGCAAAGATAGGATAAGGATTTGAATCCTGCAATAGATTTACAAAGATTTTTTTGAATAAAATTTAACATCATTGTGTTTCAAAGGATTAAAAATAAAGAAAAATTATCGGCTTAAGTATTCTATGAAAATTTAAATGGAAAAATATAAATAAATAAAAAAGTTTACGAGAATTGATACTTAAAAAAGTAGCAACATAAACAACATTTACAATATTGATATCTACCAAATTTATGACTTCACTAAATATTTTTTGAAATATTTTACACTTTATTTTGATTTATAAAATATTTTGTCATATTTTTGCAAATAAATAAATCAAAAAGAAACTCATAACCAATATATCTAATCAAAATGAATAATAAAGATGAATTTTAATATCTTTAAATATTTTGATTATGGAAACTCTAATTTTAGGTAAAAAAGGTTGTCTGGCTATAGTATTATTTGCTTTCCTCTCTACTTTATCCGTAAAATCGCAATCAGTTAATATTGATTTCGGAGCCGATTTAGTAAGTTCCTATGCATGGCGCGGTTATAAGCAAGCCGGAGCCAGTTTTCAACCAACATTAAGTGCTAGTGTAAATGGATTCTCACTAGGAGCATGGGCTTCTACAGATTTTACTAGCGAAAATGGTAAAAAAGAAGTAGACTTTACTGCCGCATACGAAAATAGCGGATTTAAAATTGCTGTTACAGATTACTGGTGGGATGGAGAAGGCCAGTATCGATATTTGAGTAGCCCTCAAGGAAGTAACAATGGACATTATTTAGAAACATCATTAGGCTATACACTGCCCGAATCATTCCCTTTAAATGTTACATGGAATACATTCCTATTAGGCAAAGGAAATAAGAAAGAAGATGGTAAAAATTCTTATTCTACTTACATCGAGTTAGCTTATCCATTCTCAGTTGCGGGAATAGACATGGGAATATCAACAGGATTCACACCTTGGGAAAGTGCTGTTTATGGAACAAATGGATTCAATTTCACTTCTATATCTTTAAAAGCATCCAAAAGTTTAAAAGTTACAGACTCATTTTCTTTACCAATATTTGGGCATATCATCTGCAACCCAAATCTTGAAGATATACATTTTGTATTTGGTATGTCTTTTAAGTAAGAACCTCCTTATTATAAATAAAACACTTTATCATTTTTTATATGAAAAAAATTGAAGCAATCGTTCGCAAATCAAAATTTAATGAAGTCCGCCGAGCATTACATGAAGCAGATATCGACTTTTTGTCATGGTGGGAAGTCAATGGACAGGGAAGTGCCCGTCAAGGTTTAATATTCAGAGGTATAGCATATGATGTAAATACAATAGAACGCATCTATATCGCTTTTGTTGTGAGAAATATAAATGTAGAAAAATCAATTAATGCCATTTTGGGTTCAGCTTTTACAGGCGAAAGCGGAGATGGTAGAATATTCGTATCGGCGATAGAACAATCAATCCGCATACGCACCGGAGACCATGGTGACGAAGCCTTGTACGACAAGGATGAAGAGGATGAAGAGAGTAAATAAAGATTAGGTTAAAAAGCTTTAGGTAAAAAATAAAAATATGAAACATCGATTATTCAAATACGTCACTATTATATTGTTTATAGCTATGGTTTTACCCACAGCTGTATGGGCACAGGATTCTCTTACAACTGTTGCTGACTCTTTAAAAACAACAACGGCTATTCCCGTAGAAGCTGTAGCAGCAGCTACGGAAGAACCTACAGTTTTAAATTCAGGGAATACCGCATGGGTTATAGTAGCTACTGTGCTTGTTATGATGATGACAATTCCGGGGTTAGCATTATTCTATGGAGGTCTTGTTCGTCAAAAAAATATTTTGAGCATCCTTATGCAGTGCCTTATGGCTACCGGTATAATTAGTATTATCTGGGTAGCTTTTGGCTACAGTTGGGTATTTGGTACTAGCTTTATGGATTCCGGCAGTCCTCTAGGTCAAATTATCGGAGGATTTGATAAGGCATTTTTACATGGTATAAAATTAGACACATATATGAGCGGAGTTGGCATTCCTGAGATTTTGTTTGCCTTATTCCAGTGTATGTTTGCAGTTATCACTCCGGCTTTGATTATTGGTGCCTTTGCTGAAAGAATCAAGTTTTCGGGTTATGTGGTTTTTATCATCCTATGGTCAATCATCGTTTACAACCCAATGGCTCACTGGGTATGGGGCGGTGGATGGCTAATGAAAATGGGTGCCATTGACTTTGCCGGAGGAACTGTGGTACATATCAATGCCGGTATATCTGCTCTTGTTATGGCTATCATGTTAGGACGCCGAAAAGGATACAGAACAATAGGTCATCCTTTTACACCGCATAACATCCCATTTGTATTCATAGGTACATCTCTACTATGGCTCGGATGGTTTGGATTTAATGCAGGTAGTGGACTTGCAGCTGACGGATTGGCAGCAAATGCATTCCTTGTAACTCATTTAGCTACATCTGCAGCAGCTGTGATATGGATGGCTCTGGAATGGATTCTTTATAAAAAGCCAACTATTGTAGGATTTTGTACAGGTGCTGTTGCAGGGCTTGTAGCAATAACTCCCGCAGCAGGAACTGCTGATGTGCTCGGAGCTTTTGCCATAGGAGGAATTTCTGCTTTAGTATGTTTCTTTATGGTTGCTTATGTAAAACCAAAACTTAAATACGACGATTCTTTAGATGCTTTTGGTGTACACGGTATCGGTGGTATAGTTGGATCTATACTTACCGGGGTATTTGCCACACGAGCTATCACCGGCCCAGAGGGCGTTCAAGGAGCATTATACGGAGATTGGAATCAATTATGGATACAGGTTGTTGCAACTGGAGCTTCAGTTGTATACAGTGCTGTTCTAACATTCATACTATTCTTTATTGTTAATAAAACTATTGGACTGAGGGTAAGCAAAGATGACGAGTCTACCGGACTTGACATATCTCAACATGGAGAAATTGCTTACAGCGAAGAAGAATAACTAGAAATCGCACTATTAAACACAGAAAATGTACCATGCAAAGAGAATATCTTTGCATGGCATTTTTTTTCTAAAAAGAGGGTAGGGGGCTTATCTTTATTACTCTGTACTCAGATCTACAACTTCAGCATCAGGTGCATTTTTAACAACAGATGCAATACCGTTATCGCGACTAGCTACACTTTCGTATAATTCGCTCGTTCCTATAATCTGCCCATTCGTGGCTTTTAGATTAAAATATGGTTTGCCATTTTTTGATTCTAATTTTTCAAAACGAGATTCAACTTGGCTATTTTTTCTTACAGATTCAATGCCATTTTTGCAATTTTCTTTTTTTGTGTATCCTTCACTACTTAATATAACTTGTCCATTGCCTGCTTTAAGATTAAACTGGAATTCACCATTCTTTCTCTTCGAAATTTCAAATTTTCCCATTTTGTTGTGTTTTAAAAGTTCATATTAAAGTAAAACACTAATTTATTATAAAAAGTTTATTATCAATCTCTATTCAACTATAATAAATTACTGATGAAAAAATAGCAGTAGAAAAAAATCTACTGCTACATATATACTTTCTATTTATAGAACTTTTTAATAGTCTTTTACTTCCCAACCCAATGCACTTGCACCAAGCACGGCTGCATCGCTTTCTTTAAGCTCAGACATTAAAAGCTTAATTTTGTTACGGAATATAGGCAACATATTTTCTTCCATATGCTTGCGTACAGGATCAAAAATAAATTTGCTCGATTTGGTTAATCCTCCAAATAGTATGATCGCTTCGGGACTAGAAAATGCTACAAAGTCTGCAAACGCCTCTCCAAGCATCTGACCGGTAAACTCAAATATTTCTTTTGCTAAAACATCACCTTTCACAGCAGCATCATAGACATCTTTTGATGTTATTTCGTTCGGATCAAGTTCTCTTAATAAACTTGGGTCTTTTCTTGTTTCAAGAAACTCTCTCGCTGTGCGTGCTACACCGGTGGCAGAACTATATGTTTCAAGGCAACCTTTTTTACCACAACCACACATACGTCCATTACGTTGAATTGTAGTATGGCCTAGTTCGCCTGCAAATCCATCGTGGCCATATACCAACTGCCCATTTACGACGATACCACTACCAACGCCTGTACCTAATGTAATAACAATAAAATCTTTCATTCCACGAGCTGCTCCATAAGTCATTTCACCTATAGCCGCTGCATTCGCGTCATTGGTTAATGCCACAGGTACATTTAGTTTGTCTGTCAGCATCTGAGCCAATGGAATAACACCTTTCCATGGAAGATTAGGTGCAAATTCGATACAACCTGTAAAGTAATTTCCGTTTGGAGCTCCAACTCCAATACCTTTGATATTGCTTGATCCTCCAACCTGATCTATAATTTCTTGAACTCCGGCTGAGAGATTTGTTACATATTCGTTGATTTCTTTATAAGCACCAGTTTTGATAGAACCCTGATTAATGATGTGTCCACGTTTGTCTACAACACCAAAAACAGAATTGGTTCCACCAATATCAATCCCAATAGCATATGGTTTCTCCATGATTTATATTAATGTTAATTCAACAATGAAATTATTTCTATTAAAGTGTACAAATATAATGATTTCTAAGAAAATATTCGGTTATAAATCTGCAATAATATACGTTTCCTTATCATTTAGATATCTTCTGATAAATATCTAAGACTTTATTAGCAGCAGCAAATGAGCTTATCTGAGAATTAAGTACTTGTTCTTCACATATCCTTAATTCCTTTTGTATGAGAGCATTGTTATAAAAATTATTCTTTAACCGTTCGTTAATCGTTTCATACATCCAATAGCGAGATTGATCGTTACGTTTATGCTCAAAATAACCATTTTCTTTGACAAATGCAATATATTCATCAATCATATTCCACACTTCATCTATACCTATCTCATAATATCCGGAGTAAGTTAAGACTTTGGGTACCCATCCTGATTCCGGAAGAGGAAATAGGTGTAAAGCATTCTTAAAATGAGACTGTGCTAAACGAGACTTCTCTATATTATTACCATCAGCCTTGTTTATAACAATTCCGTCTGCCATCTCCATTATACCACGCTTGATACCTTGCAATTCATCTCCGGTTCCGGCTAATTGTATAAGTAAAAAGAAATCGACCATAGAGTGTACTGCGGTTTCAGACTGCCCAACACCAACTGTTTCGATTATAATACGGTCAAATCCAGCAGCTTCACAGAGTATAATCGTTTCTCTCGTCTTGCGAGCTACACCACCTAAGGATCCGGCAGAAGGGGAGGGGCGTATAAACGCATTTTTTTCAACAGACAAACGTTCCATACGAGTCTTATCTCCAAGTATACTTCCTTTAGTCAATTCACTTGATGGATCTATAGCAAGAACCGCTAGTTTATTATTTTTTTTCAGAATATGCATTCCAAATGCATCAATAGAAGTACTTTTTCCGGCTCCGGGTACACCTGTAATACCAATTCGAACAGAATCGCCTGTATATGGTAAACATTTTTCGATAACCTCTTGTGCTATTGCCTGATGTTCAGGTTTAGAACTTTCAATAAGTGTAACTGCCTGTCCAAGAATAGATATATTTCCCTTGCGAATACCATCAACATATTCAGACACAGAATACGTTTTGCGTTTAAATTTCTTGAAGCTATTTAGATAAGGATTAATAGTCGGTTGCTCTGAAGTGCCTTTATTTACACTTAATCCTTGAAATTGTTCATCGTTCTCAATATGATCCATAAATTCTATTTTTGAATGCTAGTGAATAGATTTTTATAAAATCTAGAATTATAATCAAAGATAACTAAAAAAGAGAGAGGCGATATAACTTGAGTTTGTAATAATAGATTTTAAATATACAATTAAACATAATAGTAATTATATAACAAATGATAGCGTTTTAAATTTGGCTATCATTCGCTATGCTATTTTTAAGATTCTATCTAAAGATAATAAGGGCAACATCAGAATTTATTAAAACCTTTCTAGATATACTAGGTAAAAAGATCCGACCAAAAAGATTCCGTCGTTTAGTATTTAGCATAACTATATTAATGTTTTCTTTTTTGATAAATTCATTAATCGAATCCGCCATGTTTGGACCATCGATAAGTTGATAGCTAACATTCAGTTCCGGATATTTATCGATAAAATACTTCTTCATTTCAGCAAGCTCAGCCTCAGACCATTTCTCATCTTTTTTGTTTATTACATTTACATGGGTAAGCGTTATTCTTACATTAGGATAAGGCTTCAATATATTAACTAAGAAATCAAAAGCGTCCAGATCCCTTTTCTGAAAGTTTGTAAGAAAAGCTATATTCTGAAAATCAAGAGTATTTTCAATCGTAAAGTTCTCCGGAATAGCCATCACAGGCACATTGGTCATCTCAATTATATCAGCCGTTACATTCCCTACTACATTCCTCTTATTGTTACTTAAACCTTTAGTACCTAAAACAAGTAAGAATGGTTTATATTCTTCTACAAAGTTTTCTATCTCTTCACTAATGAGTCCTTCACGTAACGAATATGAATAATTTATAGGAGGAAATTCTTTTTGTGTAATTTTCTCATCTATTTCATTACAAAAATCAAGCATTCTCCGTCTAGCTACACTTAGTACATCACTTTCATCATCTTTGTTTAAATTATCAGCAAATGGGAATGTAATTGGAAAATGTACCCGATATACATGCAGTATTTTCACTTTAGCATTCGTTTGTTGCGCTATGGTAAATGCTGCATGACAAGCCTTTATTGAGTAACTGGAAAAGTCTACAGCGACTAGAATGCGTTTCCGTCCGTCATCTATTTTAGATATCTTCTCATCATCATATCTGAATAGTTTTTTATTTTCATTTACAAAAAACTATCCACAATAAAAGTGATAAATAGCCTCAATATTAACAAGAAGCAATAAAGTTTCACCTTATTTAAACATATGATAAAACAAAAGCGTCCGGAACTAAAAAGTTCCGGACGCTTATTATTATTTATAGTATAAATATTATTGCTTATCTGATATACCTAGCTCTTTTTGAACTGCTTCATATTCAGCTGATTTATCTATATTCAATAGACTCAAGTTATAATATACATTTTGTAATTTCATTAATGCAGGTTTGATATCTAAATCAAAATCAGCACCTCTGGCTTTCAACAAATCTCTATATTTTTCAAGATATGGTAAAGATTTCTGGTAAAAGTCTGCAGTTTGCTTATCTAACTGTGCTTGTTCACTTCTACTATTTGTTTGACCAGCTTTTTCTTTTACATCCTGGGCCTGAAGTATATACAACACGCCTAAACCTTCAAGAGCTTTCTCACAGTTAGCATCAGCAGCGATAGCTTGTAGATATGCAGGTTCTGCACTTGCATAATTTTTTTGCTCAGCATATAATGATGCTTTTACACCTATCAATTCACAAGTATTGCTTGGATCGTTAGCAATCGCTTGATCCAGATAAGCCATAGCTTCTGCCGTCTTGCCTCCTCTAATGAACTCATTGATCAAGTTTGGTGTGAAATATTTATTACCAGGGAATTTCTTAGCACCATCATTCAATACTTGTACAAACGCAAGACTATCATTTACTTGTTGGTATTCACTAGCTAAGAGTTCATATGCATCACTTTCCTTATAAGTACTGTTCTGAACGTAAGGTTCAGCAATAATTTTCTTCAATAGTTTGATAGAACGGTCATGATCAGCCGATTGGATAGAGCTAATAACAGCATAATATTTGATAGTCTGATAAACACTATCTTGTGTATTGAAGTCACCTTTTGTATCTTCAAACATAGCTAAAGAAGGAAGCTCCCAGTATCTTTCAAAAAAGTCAGTTGCTCTCTTAAAGTCTTTCTTCTCGTTATAGTACACACCTCCATTAATATAGAACCTGTGTCCATCTCTCATATTTTTAACAATATCCTTTCTGAACTTGTTCTTTACCTGTCCTTTTTCATTTGGTATCTGACCTAGTTCATCAGCTTTGATATATGGATCATACATATTGTAAAGTCCAATATACATCTTTTCTTCATTCCCTCCTTTACCGGTGATCTCTTTTTGCATTTCTAAAGTTCGTTCATCATCAAACGCTTTGTACTCGATATCACCTGCTATTTTCCATGTTTCAGGATCATTCACAGTTTCAGGATTAGTGAGTGCGGGTTTGATTAATTCTCTTGCTTCATCAACGTTCTTCATTGCGGATTTTGCATCTTTCACGGCTTTTTTCTGGGCAAAAGAGAATCCTGCAAATATGCATAATGTTATTAATAATAAACTTCGCTTCATAATTATTTTTTTAGTTCATATATCAGTTATTTATTTCCTCATTTTCATCCAGGGTTGAGTTATTCTGGGTATCTTCATCCAACTCTATTTCGGCAAGTTCAATATCTTCTTCATCTTCGGAATCGACCTTACAAACAGATGCTATTTCATCATTTCGTTTTCCTAAATTTATGAGTCTAACGCCCTGTGTAGCACGTCCCATAGTGCGAATATCTGAAACTTTTAGACGAATTGTAATACCAGACTTGTTAATTATCATTAAATCGTTATCATCAGTAACACTATTTATAGAAACGAGCTTACCGGTCTTATCTGTTATGTTCAATGTTTTAACACCCTTACCTCCCCTACTGGTTATACGATATACAGGAATAATATTGCCATCTTCATCAAAAAGATCATTTCCTTCTTCGTCTTTATCATTCAGATTAGTACGTTTTCCATATCCCTGCTCTGAAACCACCATGATAGTATGAGTTTTCTGATCTTCTTTAGACATAGCCAACATTCCTATCACTTCGTCTTGTCCATCCTCATCGATACGCATACCCCTTACTCCGGTAGCAGTACGCCCCATCTCACGAACATCTGATTCATGGAAACGAATTGCTCGTCCATTACGATTTGCTATGAGAATTTCACTGTCTCCATCAGTCATCAAGACTTCAATCACTCTGTCATCTTCACGAATAGTAATTGCGTTGACCCCATTCTGGCGAGGACGAGAATATGCTTCAAGTCTGGTTTTCTTGATAACTCCTGCTTTTGTACAGAATACAAGATAATGACTATTAATGTAATCAGTATCACTAAATCCTCTGACACGAATAAATGCCGTAACCTTATCGTCCGATTCAATATTCAGCAAGTTCTGTATAGCCCTTCCTTTTGAATTCTTGGTTCCTTCCGGAATATCAAATACACGCAACCAAAAACATTTACCTTTTTGAGTAAATAATAATATATAGTTGTGCATCGATGCCGGATAGATGTGTTCAATAAAATCTGCGTCACGTGTTTCAGAACCTTTAGCTCCTACTCCACCTCTGTTTTGTGCACGAAACTCGGTAAGAGGTGTACGTTTGATATATCCGAAATGAGATACTGTTATGATCATCTCATCATTTGCATAGAAATCTTCAGGGTTGAGTTCTTCAGATGCATATACAATCTCTGTACGACGAGCATCACCATATTTATTCTTTATTTCTATCAGTTCATCTTTGATTACCTGCATCCGAAGATCTTCGTTCGATAGGATTTCGTTCAGGTAAGCAATTAGTTTCTGTATTTCGTCATATTCATTACGAAGTTTATCTTGTTCAAGTCCGGTTAATTGACGCAAACGCATTTCAACGATTGCACGAGACTGTATCTCGCTCAGGTCGAATCTATTCATCAAACTTTCAATAGCTTCCTGAGGCGATTTAGAAGCCCTTATAAGAGCTATTACTTCGTCTATATTATCTGATGCAATTATTAATCCTTCCAGAATATGAGCACGCTCTTCGGCCTTACGTAAATCGTATGTAGTTCTGCGGATAACAACATCTATTCTGTGTTCAACGAATAATGATATCATATCCTTAAGATTCAACGTTCTAGGACGTCCCTTTACCAAAGCAATATTATTAACACTAAATGAAGATTGTAGAGCTGTAAGCTTATACAATTTATTTAGCACAACATTCGCATTAGCATCACGCTTGATATCTACAACGATACGCATTCCTTGGCGGTCAGACTCGTCGTTAACATTACTGATACCATCCAGTCTTTTTTCTCCAACCAGGTCAGCTATATGCTTGATTAATTCAGCTTTATTTACCAGATAAGGTATTTCGGTAATTACTATTTTTTCATGATTACCTTCTGTCTCTATTTCGGCACGACCGCGCATAACCACACGTCCTCGCCCTGTTTCAAAAGCATCCCTTACTCCTTGATAACCATATATAAACCCTCCTGATGGAAAATCAGGTGCTTTGATATATTGCATCAAACCATCGGTATCGATATCTCTATCGTTTATATATGCTACAATAGCATCAATAGACTCTGTCATATTGTGAGGAGCCATATTCGTAGCCATCCCAACAGCAATACCCGAAGCTCCATTTATAAGCAAATTAGGTATACGTGTAGGAAGCACTGTCGGCTCTTGTAACGTATCGTCGAAGTTTAATTGAAAATCAACAGTTTCCTTGTCAATATCTTTAAGCATTTCTTCGGCCAAACGACTTAACCTGGCCTCTGTATAACGCATGGCGGCGGGACTATCACCATCTACACTCCCCATATTACCCTGTCCATCTACCAAAAGGTAACGCATGCTCCATTCTTGAGCCATACGCACCATTGCAAAATAGACAGAAGAGTCTCCATGTGGGTGATACTTACCTAACACTTCCCCTACAATCCTTGCGGATTTTTTGTGCGGTTTGTTTGACGTATTACCTAGCTCACTCATACCGTAAAGGATACGACGGTGAACAGGCTTAAATCCATCTCTTACATCGGGTAATGCACGGGATACAATTACTGACATAGAATAGTCGATATATGCCGACTTCATTTCGTCTTCAATATTGATCCTGATAATTCTGTCCTCTGTTTCTGCCATTATCTTAAGTTAAAATTTTTATTTTCAAATATTTGTAAAGTACATTTACACTTTGTTTTTCTGACAATTAAAAAACATGCTAAGATACAAATTTTGTTTGTATTAGAAAACATAATAACATAAAAAAAGCCCGACAGAAACTTACTTGTCGGGCTTTTCATTATTATAAATATATCAAGTATTTACTTCCGATTATTCATTTCTTCCATGACAGTTTTTATACTTTTTCCCACTGCCACAAAAACAAGGATCATTGCGCCCCGGCTTTTTGTCTACTTGTATAGGAGCTGTCACTCTTGGCCGTTCCTGAGCTGCTTGCCCTTGACCCGGAGCCGAAGCTCTTTGTTGTCCATCTTCTATATCATTACGTTCGGTACGGTAACGGCTATAGTCAGTCTTTTGTTCCGGTTCTGCCTGACGTACTTGTTCCGGTTCACGAACAGGTATCTGTCCACGCATAAGAATTGTTACCGCCTTACTATTTATGCTGTTTAACATGCTCTTAAACAGACTGAAAGACTCTAGTTTATAAATCAATAATGGGTCTTTTTGTTCATAGCTGGCATTCTGAACGGATTGACGCAAATCGTCCATTTCACGAAGATGTTCTTTCCACTCTTCATCGATTGTATGAAGGACTATTGATTTTTCAAAAGATTTGATCACATCTTTAGATTGTGTTTCGTATGCCTCTTTCAGATTACAAGAGATATTATAAACACGTCTTCCGTCTGAGATAGGAATAAGAATATTCTCGAACTTATCACCTTGTTCTTCGTAAACCTGTTTGATTACCGGATTGGCAATTTCTGCTAAACGATCCATCTTATGTTTGAAGTTCTGGATAGCCTTATCATATATCATATCGGTCAATGTATCAGGCTTGGTAGAACGGAATGTCGCTTCATCAACAGGTGGTTCTGTCGTAAACAAACGTAGCATATCAACCGTCAATCCTTCATAATCAAGATTATCGGCATGTTGCTCTGTTAAACTCACAGCCGTATCATATATCATATTCACGATATCGATACCAATACGTTCACCCATAAGAGCATGACGGCGACGTTTGTACACAACTTCACGTTGAGAATTCATTACATCATCATATTCCAACAAGCGTTTACGAATACCAAAGTTGTTTTCTTCAACTTTCTTCTGAGCTCTTTCTACAGACTTGCTAAGCATATTATGCTCAAGCATTTCTCCTTCTTTGAAGCCCATACGGTCCATCATTCCGGCAATACGTTCCGATGCAAACAAACGCATCAAATCATCTTCTAACGAGATGTAGAATACGGATGAACCCGGGTCACCCTGACGTCCTGCACGACCTCTCAACTGACGGTCGACACGACGAGATTCATGTCTTTCTGTACCGATAATCGCCAACCCTCCTGCTTCTTTCACACTTGGTGCAAGCTTGATGTCGGTACCACGACCGGCCATGTTTGTTGCGATAGTAACAGCTCCTGGTTGTCCGGCAAGAGCTACGACTTCAGCTTCACGCTGGTGCAACTTAGCATTCAATACATTATGCTTTATCTTACGCATGGTAAGCATCTTACCCAGCAACTCAGAGATTTCGACAGATGTTGTACCCACAAGTACAGCACGACCTTCCCCTACCAGTTTTTCTATTTCTTGTATAACCGCTGTATATTTTTCACGTTTTGTTTTATATATACGGTCATTCATATCCTTACGCGCGATCGGTCTATTGGTAGGAATTACAACCACATCCAATTTGTAGATATTCCACAACTCACCTGCTTCTGTCTCAGCTGTACCGGTCATACCCGAAAGCTTATGATACATACGAAAATAGTTCTGCAATGTAATAGTTGCAAATGTCTGTGTTGCAGCTTCTACTTTAACACGCTCTTTAGCCTCTATCGCTTGGTGCAATCCGTCCGAATAGCGGCGACCATCCATGATACGTCCTGTTTGCTCATCAACAATCATTACCTTATTATCGATAACCACATACTCATCATCTCTATCGAATAAAGCATAAGCTTTTAGCAACTGGTTGACTGTATGTACTCGTTCCGACTTGATAGAATAGTTTTGCATCAACTCGTCTTTCTTTTCTGCTTTTTGACTGTCAGTAAGCGATTGATTTTCCAAGTCAGATAATAGAGACCCGATATCAGGCAAAACAAAGAACAATGGGTCATCAGAATTACCTGTAAGCAAATCGATACCTTTATCTGTGAGCTCTATGCTGTTATTTTTTTCATCTATAGTGAAATAAAGATCATCTGTAACAATATGCATATTACGCATTTGTTCGCTCATATAGTGCTCTTCAGTCTTCAACATAGATGCCTTTATACCCGGTTCACTAAGGAACTTGATAAGAGGCTTGTTCTTTGGTAACCCTTTGAATGAACGATATAACAACAACGATCCTTCTTCTTGCTCTTTCTTATCACTGGAAGCCATTTTAGCTTTTGCTTCAGCAAGTAATTTAGTACAAAGATCTCGTTGTGCTTTTACGATAATCTCCACACGTGGACGAAATTCTTCAAACAACTGTTGTTCACCCCTAGGTACAGGCCCGGAGATAATCAATGGAGTACGAGCATCGTCAATCAATACGGAGTCTACCTCGTCGACAATCGCATAATTATGCTTGCGCTGAACAAGATCTGACGGATTGATTGCCATATTGTCACGTAGATAATCGAAACCAAACTCATTGTTTGTCCCGAAAGTAATATCTGCTTGGTATGCTTTACGACGGCCTTCTGAGTTAGGCTGATGTTTATCGATACAATCTACAGAAAGTCCGTTAAACATGTAAATTGGTCCCATCCACTCAGAGTCACGTTTTGCCAGATAGTCATTCACCGTAACCACATGCACACCATTACCAGTAAGTGCATTAAGGAATACAGGCAAAGTACCTACCAGTGTTTTACCTTCCCCTGTAGCCATTTCGGCGATTTTACCTTTATGAAGCACAACACCACCAAACAGCTGTACATCATAATGGATCATATTCCATTGTATTTCTGTACCTCCTGCTTGCCAGTGATTTTGATATATAGCTTTATCTTCATCAATACGCACGAAGTCATGATCTACTGCCAGCTCTCTATCAAACTCTGTGGCTGTAACTACAATCTCTTCATTCTCAGTCAAACGGCGAGCGGTCTCTTTTACTATAGAAAAAGCTTCGGGAAGTACTTCGTCTAATACTTTCTCATACTTGTCAGTTATTTCTTTTTCCAGCTTATCTACTTCTACCCATACATCCTCACGTTGATCAATATCCAGTGATTCGATATTGGCTTTGAGTTCTGCTATTTTATTCTTTTCTGCTGCTACGTACTCCTGAACTTTTTGTCTGATCTCCATTGTCTTTGCACGTAATTCATCGTGTGTCAGACGTTCGATAGAAGGATATACAGCTTTGATACGGTCTACATACGGATTGATTTCTTTTAAGTCTCTTTGAGACTTATTTCCGAATAATGATGTTAAAATGTCAGCGAATCCCATATATTTAGTTAGTTTATTTTCTTTTTATTTTGTTTGTTTATTATACTACCAAATTAACTCCGGTAAAGGCTCTTCTTTTGCTCCATTAGGAGACCTTATACGCATTATATATGTTACCGAAGGAGCTATTTCTGTAGCTTTAATCGTCCTTCTTATTCTGGCGGGCTTAATATTATTGCCAAAGAAAATTACAGGGCTCACAATCGCATTATTACGAGTCTGTTTTTCTTTAAATGAAGCATCTTGCTCGTTTACGATTTTATAGCCGGGCTGTAATTCGACAAATAGATCGCCAGAGTTCTCTTTAGTATAGCCATTCTTATAATATTCCATTACAGGATTCCACTGACCGTGCTGTATTTGATATGAAGTATATACTTCTTGCACGCCGGTAAATTCAGAAACAAACTCTGCCGCTTTTTCCTGTATTTCTTGCAATGATATATTTTTACTCTTTATCAGTTCCCTGTTCAGATAAACCTGTCCTTTATAAAATTTATCAACCCATTGTCCATCTCTGCCATATATAGCCATTAAGTACATATTCAGCAATGCTTCGCAACGATTGACATAGAACTTATTTTCTGGGATATTTGAATTTGATAAAGCTGTAGACGTTGTATGTTCCGACGAATTGTAATATCCGGTAGAAGTGACAAAGATCAACGTATTTTTAAGACCGACAGTCTTTTCGACCTCGTCCAACAACTTTTCTATCTCCTTGTCAAGGCAGCTATAAATATCTTGTATCTCGTATGAATAATCGGAAACTCCGGGAAAGTTCCCTGCATAGAATGTCAAAGACAAAAAGTCAGGATTAGTGCGTTTACCTAATTCTGCTTTAGAAAGCAAGGTCATAGCCGAAGATCGCACATTCTCATTGACAGCAGGAATTTGTTTCGCTAAAACATAAGTCTGCTTATCTCCTCCCATAAAGTGCTGGAAAGACGATTCGCTTTGCTCGTAAGGAAAAGCCTTATATGTACTAACTTCCTTAGAAGGACGCCAATACATACTCCAAACCTTAGATGCAAAGTTTGTTGTACTACGATTATCCTGATCTACCGACCAATAAAAATCCTTATAATAAGTAGTTGAAGCCCATTTGCCGGTATAGTCATCTATCCAGAAAGCAGAATTGCCTCTTTTGCCGGATGATATCAAAGCCTGAGCTATTTGAGGAGCAAAGGAATATACGTCAGATTTTCCTTGCGATGCCATCTTCAACTCATCTGTCATAGTAGAGGTTTTGATAGCCAAAGGAGAAACTTTATCCTGTGTATAGTTACCTAAGAAAGCTTCATCTGTAAATGTCGAGACCTCTTGCTTCTTAGCTACAATGTACTTTTTATTTCCTACGATACCATGATAAAAAGGTGAAGCACCAGTGTATATAGTGGCAATTGCAGAGGCATCGTCTAAATTTGGAAAATCAAATTTTATATTCTGATATACCAGTCCTTCATTCAAGAGACGTTTGAAGCCCCTTTCAGAAAATGAACTTTGAAAGAGTTCTAGATAATCACCTCTCAACTGATCAATAGTTATTCCAATCACCAACTTCGGCACCTCGTGAACAGAAGTCTGTGCCTGAACAGATGTTATGGTTAATACTGCGACTAAAGAGGTTAGTATTCTTATCATTTTCGCCTAGGCAAGCTATAATCAGCTCTTTTCTTTAACTTTTTAAGTTGTAAAATATTCATCCCCGATCTTATACACAACGATAAGATGAATGGGATAAAGGCTATCTCTAATTGTTGTGGTATCAAACACCATGCCAAAAGAAAAGCCAAAAGTGCTACAAAGTTAATAAAATGATAACAACTTATGAATTTTGAAAGTGATTTTACAAAGAATAAACAAGCAACGATTAATTGAAGCGGATTTAACCACACTATATTCCAGTTTGGATTAACACATGGATGAATGGAAAAGAACATCAAAAAGAAAATTACACATCCTCCAATTCCTGCTACAATAAACAATAGTGTATCATAAATTCGTCCTAATGTATACCACCTTTTTTTATAGACTAAGAAAGACAAGAGTGTAGTAATCAACAACAAGATACAACCGACATACAGTGGTTGTATGTGACTTTCTGATGAAACTAATTCTTGTGGCGTCAAAAGTTGGTGCTCTTTTAAAATGAAGTATCGATATGTCCCATCAGTATTTTTTATGCGAGCTCCTTCGTTGGCTTTCATCAAATAAGCCGGTAAAAAATCCTTTTGTTTGTCTGTGATTACCTTATCAGCATCTGCCCCAATTATGATATCTATACCAAATTTAGTCCATGGCTGTATTCCAACGCACTCCCACACTAGACCTCTATATGTTTGTTGCTTATCAGTTGGAGTGTATTCTATTTCTCCCTGTACATATTTCTCTACGATATCACGAGGACGAGTTGCACAGTTATCATAGAAGAAGTTATAAAGATATTCCCTATTTTCGGGACTAGAGTTTTGAGCTAAAGCATCAAATATCTCTTGCTTTTCTTTCAGGGTCAAATTATAAACCTGCTCGGTAACTCCTACACCTCTTTGTCCATACTCTTCTATGTAATACTTGAAAGGTATAGAGCCAACCATATAATAAGTTTCTCCCTTGACAAACCTATATATGAAATTATCGCTATTGAAGTCAAATAAGCCGTAGTTGAACACGACATCTAAATGTTGTGTTGTATCACAAACCCGAATAGCCGTATGCCCAAACAAAGCATAGATCTCTTTTTCCCATGCAGAGCTAGTCAGTAAACTTATTTGAGCTGTATCACTAAGAGTTATGGGCGACCGGAATGTATTCTGCTGTGACCGTAATCCCTGCGAAAAGGATGCTATGATCAAAAAAACAATAAAGAATAGGTTTCGCATTGTATTATTAGCGGATTTTATTCACAAATATAAAACAATAAGCGATAGAATTTATTTATAAGTATATATATTTTATTTCAAGTTGTGAATTTTACTTAAAAACAAGAGTTACACAAAGAACTTAATTCAAAAACAAGGGTTTATAAACGAATATAATTCTATATTTTTGTTTCTGTTAATTATAAAATTAGGTTACAATTATGAAAAAAGGTTTATTAGCCATTGCGTTATTTTGTTTAATAAATTGTGTCTCTGCCCAGGATATACAATTAGTTTCTCCAACCAAAACAGGAGGAAAACCCTTGATGGAGGCCCTGAATGAACGTCAGTCTCATAGATCATTCGAATATAAAGAAATGCCGGCCCAAACCCTATCCGATCTTCTTTGGGCTGCTTATGGTTTCAACAGAGAAGATAAACGGACAGTTCCTTCGTCCCAAAACCGTCAGGAAGTTGATGTATATGTAATGCTGAGTTCAGGTATATATATTTATGATGCGAAAGACAATGTACTAAAGATGAAAGAGAAAGGCGATTTCAGAAAAGCACTCGGACAGCCCAACATTTCGGACAATGCCTCGTTGACTCTAATCTATGTGGCAAATATGGATAAAGCATCTAACCGCGAAGCCGGATTTATCGACAGTGGGTTTATTGCTCAGAATGTATACTTATATTGCGCTTCAGTAGGTTTAGGCTCTGTAGCAAGGGGATCATTTACTCGCCCTGACCTACATAATACATTAAAACTTACTGACAAACAAGAAATAACATTCGTTCAACCAGTAGGATACATTAAGTAAACATCATACTTACAGAAGCTTAGAAGAGAAAGGCGCAAGCTTTTCTCTTTTTTTGCTTACAGCCCGTTTATTTCTGATAACACCATACAAGCAGTCTCTACATTTGGAATGCTCTGTATACTCACCGAACGCCTTCCGTTCCTGTCTTTCAATTCGCACTTACGAGGATACTTCTGGATGTAATTGAGTAATTTATCGAACGCTTTCGACTGATAGTATGGTGACTCCGAATTTGTAACCAAGAATAAACTCATTCTTCCATTTTTTAAAACGACCTTTTCGATACCCAGCGTTTTGGCTATAGATCGAAGCCGAACTACCAGAATCAACTCTCGACCTTCGGGTGGAATTTTTCCGAAACGGTCTTCGAGACGCTCTGTAAATTGCATTATATCCGACTCTTTCTCCATATTATCGAGCTCTCGATAGAGTGTAATACGTTCCGAATCATTTGGTATATAAAGAGCTGGGAACAAAAGTTCAAGATCACTTTCTATCTGAACATCATCAACAAAGTTTTCTCCCGAAATCTTATTATCTTCATCAGCCTCATGATAGAGCTCTGCAAACTCATCGTTTTTGAGCTCATTGACTGCTTCCGTCAATATTTTCTGATAAACTTCATATCCTAAATCTGCGATAAAACCACTCTGTTCTGCTCCCAGTAGATTTCCGGCTCCACGAATATCCAAATCCTGCATAGCAATGTGGAATCCATGACCCAGTTCCGAGAAGTTCTCAATTGCTTGCAATCGTCTTCTAGCCTCAGGGGTCAAGGTATGCAACGGAGGCGCTAATAGATATGCAAAAGCCTTCTTATTGCTTCGCCCAACACGTCCACGCAATTGATGCAGATCACTCAAACCAAAATTCTGAGCATTGTTTATTATTATCGTATTTGCATTGGGGATATCAATACCCGACTCTACAATTGAAGTTGCTATCAATACGTCATATTCTTGATTTACAAAGTCTATAATAATCGATTCCAGCTTGGCGGGATCCATTTGTCCATGACCAACAGCAATGCGTGCATCAGGAACCTCTCTCTTTATTATATCTTCAAGTTCATGTATATTCTTTATCCTGTTATTGATAAAGAATACCTGCCCATTACGGCTCATTTCAAACTCTATCGCTTCACGAATAATCAACGGATCGAATGTATGTACTTCAGTCTGTATCGGATACCTATTTGGAGGAGGCGTTGTTATTGCAGACAAATCTCTTGCTCCCATTAACGAAAACTGCAATGTACGTGGAATAGGCGTAGCTGTCATCGTTAAAGTATCCACATTGGACTTCATTTGCTTCAGTTTCTCTTTTACAGCAACACCAAACTTTTGCTCTTCGTCTATTATAAGCAAGCCCAAATCTTTAAACTGAATATCTTTGCCAACAATGCGATGCGTACCAATCAGTATATCAACTTTTCCTTCTTTCAGATCGTTTAGAACCTCTTTAATTTGTCCTGCCGACCGTGCCCTGCTGATATATTCTACACGGCAAGGAAAGTCTTTAAGCCTCTCTTTAAATGTTTGATAGTGCTGATAGGCTAAAACTGTTGTAGGAACCAATACTGCAACTTGCTTATTATCTGTTACAGCCTTAAATGCAGCCCGAATAGAGACTTCTGTTTTTCCAAACCCAACATCGCCGCAAATCAAGCGATCCATCGGTTTGCTGTTCTCCATATCAAGTTTTACATCCGCAGTTGCTTTTACCTGATCGGGGGTATCTTCATAAATAAAAGAGGCTTCGAGCTCATGCTGTAGAAAAGAATCGGGAGCGAAACTAAATCCTTCTTCTTGTCGGCGTTTGGCGTATAGTTGTATCAGGTCGCGGGCAATATCCTTTACTTTATTTTTGGTTTTCTCTTTAATCTTATTCCATGCCCCTGTACCTAATTTATTGATACGTGGCGGTTCGCCTTCCTTACCTCTATACTTCGATATTTTATGTAAGGAGTGCAGTGAAACAAAGATAACGTCATTGTTCAAATAAATGAGTTTTATCAACTCCTGCATCTTACCGTTCATATCAGACCTTACAAGCCCACCAAATTGACCTACACCATGATCGATATGTACGATATAATCTCCTATCTGAAACTGTTGAAGTTCCTTTAAAGAAAGAGCAAACTTCCCTGAACGTACCCTATCGGATTTAAGATTATATTTATGATAACGGTCAAAAATCTGGTGATCGGTAAAACAGCAGATTTTTAAAGTTTCGTCAATAAACCCTTCTGATAGAGTCCTCTCCACAGGTGTAAAATTGATATTATCTCCCCTGTCTTCAAATATAGACTTTAGCCGTTTCTGTTGCTTCTCACTGTCACTTAATATATATATAGTATAATCTCTATCGAGATATTTGTGAAGAGTTTCACTGATCAGGTCAAAGTTTTTATGAAACGAAGGTTGTATATCTGTTTTGAATTCGACAACAGCTTCTGCCTGTATTTTGTTCCCGAAATGAATATGCTTGAATCCCTTAACCAACGCATCATGTTCATCCCTTAACGTCAGCTTATTTTGTAAATCTTTCTCATATTCAGGATTATCCAGAATAGTAGAATCATTATATACACTCTCTACTTTGTCGCTAGCCCATACAAAATCCTTAAATGCAATAACCGTATCCTTCGGAATCAGTTTCAACAACGACTCCCGGTCCATATTCGACTTTTGCATGTCAGGGATAATTTGTATCTGGTTTAGTTTCTCTTTCGACAACTGTGTTTCGATATCAAAAGTTCGTATTGTACTCACTTCATCTCCAAAAAAGTCGATACGATAAGGATATTCGCTCGAAAAAGAAAAAACGTCCAGAATACTTCCCCTGATAGCATATTGTCCCGGCTCATACACATAGTCAACGTATTCAAATCCAAAACTATCCAACATCTCAGATACGAAATTACGATCGATCTCTTCATCCACCGACATCTGTATCGTATTCTTCTTCAGTATATCTTTAGCTACAGCCTTTTCGGCTAAAGCTTCCGGATATGTTACGATTATCAGGTTTTTATCTTCAACCTGTAACTGTCCCATCACCTCAGTACGGAGGATTTCATTGGCAGCATCTATCTGTCCGTACTTTATCGCCCGTTTGTATGCCGAAGGAAAGAATAAAACTTTATCCGAGTCTAAAATCTGATTCAAGTCGTGATAAAAATACCCCGCACTTTCTAAGTCGTTTAGCACAAACAAATAGCAGCTATCTGTCTTGTGAAACAAAGCTGTAGCAAGCATAGACGCTGACGAACCCTGCAAACCTTTAACATAGATATCTTTATGCTTAGACAATAAATCTATTATTGCGGGTATATTTTTGTGAGTCTCAAAAATCTGTTGTAGTATGGATAATTTTAGCACTGTAAAAAATTTAATTGGGATGCAAAATTAATAAAATTATTGTTGTGTTGTATTTGCAACGCGTTTATAATATGGATATAATATATAAATTTTATCAATCCGAGACATTTAATACCTCATATCAACTCAATGTAAATATTGCTCTCAAAAAGTGACAAACCACACAAACAACAAACTACTATATATCAATAGTATACAAACAAAAGGTGACAAAAGTGACACTTTTTATAGAAGTTTTATACTGTCACTTTATACACACTCGAAAACCTCTACCATTAGACAATTTTACACGAATATTGTAACATCAATTACAAGTGCTGAAGCCAATCCATTAAGAGATATTCAATGACTAGTTTCCTAGTCAACTTAAAAAAAATGGGATAAAATTTGTTTTTAAAAAAAAGTTTATAACTTTGTGATCACTTTTATAGCGAAATAATGACAAATTGCTTTTTACATATCCTCAGTCTCATTGATATTCTCCTCGTCGGTCAGAATAAATGAGAAAGGTATGTATATGAAGTTAAGTATATAATAAGGAAATTAACATAGGCCTTTCTCATTCAATGGGAAAGGTTTTTTTTTAACTGTATGTATAATTATGGGATTTGAATTAAGAAGTTCGACTAGTACACAAGGACGGCGTATGGCCGGGGCAAGAGCCCTATGGAGAGCCAATGGCATGAAAGAAGAACAAATGGGAAAACCTCTCATTGCTATCGTCAATTCATTTACTCAATTTGTCCCGGGACACGTACACCTTCATGATATAGGTCAGAAAGTAAAAGCAGAAATTGAAGCTTTGGGATGCTTTGCTGCCGAATTTAATACCATAGCTATAGACGATGGTATTGCCATGGGACACGATGGAATGTTATACTCTCTTCCATCACGAGATTTGATTGCAGATAGTGTAGAATATATGGTGAATGCTCACAAAGCAGATGCAATGGTATGTATCAGCAATTGTGACAAGATCACTCCCGGTATGCTGATGGCAGCGATGAGATTAAACATCCCAACTGTATTTGTATCCGGAGGACCAATGGAAGCAGGAGAGCTTGACAATAAACACCTCGACCTGATAGATGCGATGATAAAAGCTGCGGATGATACCGTTTCCGATAAAGAAGTAAACGCCATAGAACGTGCGGCATGTCCGACATGCGGATCTTGTTCGGGCATGTTTACCGCTAACTCGATGAACTGTCTGAACGAAGCCATAGGGCTTGCATTACCAGGCAATGGAACAATCGTTGCCACTCATGCAAACCGATCGAAATTATTCCAAGATGCTGCAAAACAGATTGTAAATAATGCTTACCGTTATTACAGAGACGGTGACGAATCGGTACTTCCCAGAAATATAGCTACCAAAACGGCTTTTCTGAATGCTATGACATTAGATATAGCGATGGGAGGTTCTACAAATACGATCCTTCACCTGTTAGCTATAGCACAAGAAGGCGAAGTAGACTTCACAATGGACGATATAGACAAACTGTCGCGCAAAACACCATGTTTGTGCAAAGTAGCTCCTAATACTCAAAAATATCATATACAAGATGTCAACCGTGCAGGAGGTATACTTGGTATTTTGAACGAATTGAATAAAGGTGGGTTGATTAATACTGCCGTTTCACGAATCGATGGACTTTCTCTTGCGGAAGCTATAGAGAAATATGATATAACAAAAGCTAATCCAGAAAAAGCCGCCGAAGATTTATATAAATCAGCACCCGGAAATAAGTTTAATCTTGTAATGGGCTCTCAAAACAGTAGCTATCCTACTCTGGACACCGACAGAGCAAACGGCTGTATCCGCAGTATGGAGCATGCATATACCAAAGACGGAGGATTGGCTATATTGAAAGGTAACATAGCCCTGAATGGATGTGTTGTAAAAACTGCGGGTGTAGATGAAAGCATATTCAAATTTTCGGGAACAGCCAAAGTTTTCCACTCTCAGGATGCGGCATGTGAAGGAATATTGAAAGGTGATGTACAAGCCGGAGATGTTGTTGTCATCACATACGAAGGGCCTAAAGGTGGACCGGGTATGCAAGAAATGCTCTACCCTACATCATATATCAAATCTAAGCACCTGGGTAAAGAATGCGCCCTTATTACAGACGGACGCTTCTCTGGTGGAACATCAGGTCTTTCTATTGGGCACGTTTCTCCCGAAGCTGCATCTGGTGGCGCTATTGGCTTGGTTAAAGATGGAGATATTATAGATATAGATATTCCTAACCGTTCTATCGATGTACGTATATCCGATGCGGAACTGGAAGCTCGCCGACAAGAGGAGCTTGCCAAAGGTAAAGATGCATTCAAACCTAATCGTAATCGTACGGTATCCAAAGCATTACGAGCCTATGCAAGTATGGTTAGTTCGGCTGATTTAGGTGGAATAAGAATCATTGAATAAAATAGCACAAAATAGAGACAAATATCATGGATAAAAATAAAATTACAGGAAGTGAAGCCCTTATTCAATCTTTGTTGAGTGAAGGTGTAGATACCATATTCGGGTATCCGGGCGGAGCCATAATGCCCGTATTTGACAGTTTATATCATTATAAAGATAAAATAAATCATATTCTTGTTCGTCATGAACAAGGTGCTACGCATGCTGCTCAAGGGTTTGCACGCACTTCGGGTAAAGTTGGCGTTGCGCTGGTAACCTCGGGCCCCGGTGCAACCAATACGGTAACAGGAATTGCCGATGCAATGATAGATAGCACACCTATAGTTGTTATATCCGGGCAGGTTGCTTCTTCCTTACTAGGAAGTGATGCCTTTCAGGAAGCAGATGTCGTAGGTATTACACAGCCTGTATGCAAATGGGCATATCAGATTCGCAGAGCCGAAGACATCCCATCGGCAGTAGCTAGGGCATTCTATATAGCATCAACAGGAAGACCCGGACCGGTAGTTCTGGATATAACCAAAGATGCTCAGTTTGGGCAAATGGATAAATCAGAATACAAAAAAGTTGATTTTATCCGTAGCTATCAGCCTAAACCCGAAGTAAAACTATCAGAAATGGAAGTAGCTGCCCAAATAATAAACAGTGCAAAGAAACCTCTAGCACTTGTGGGACAGGGTGTTATTTTGGGCGGAGCAGAAAAAGAATTGCTTGCTTTTCTCGAAAAGGCTGGCATTCCTGCGGCATCTACGGTATTGGGACTATCTGCCATACCCTCCGACCATCCTTTACAGATTGGTATGTTAGGGATGCATGGCAATGTTGGCCCTAATCAGAAAACAAATGAATGTGATGTACTTATTGGCATTGGCATGCGTTTCGACGACCGTGTAACGGGAGATCTTAAGACGTACGCAAAACAGGCAAAAGTAATCCACTTTGATATCGATAAAGCTGAAATAAACAAGAATGTATCTGTTACAGCACGTGTACTCGGAGATGTAAAGGATACGTTACCAAAGGTGACAGAATTACTAACCCCTGCCACGCATAGCGAATGGCTTGGAGAGTTTAAAGCATGTTACCAAAGAGAGTACGACGTTGTCATAGATAGCGAGCTATACCCTACATCGGGACAGTTGAAGATGGGTGAAGTTATCAATAAAGTATCCGAAGCTACAAACCACGATGCTGTATTGGTTACGGATGTAGGTCAACATCAGATGATGGCTGTGCGCTACTTCAAGTACAACCAAAGCCGTAGTGTGGTTACATCAGGAGGGCTGGGCACAATGGGCTTTGGATTACCTGCTGCGATAGGCGCAAAATACGGCACACCCGATCGTACAGTATGCCTTTTTGTTGGCGATGGAGGTATTCAGATGACCATACAGGAGTTAGGTACGATCATGCAGTATAACGTTGACGTTAAAATCATTATATTGAACAACCACTTCTTGGGAATGGTACGCCAGTGGCAAGAACTATTCTTTGATGAAAGATATTCTGAAACCCGGATGAATAATCCTGATTTTGTGAAAATAGCTGAAGCATATAATATTCCGGCAAAGAAGGTGGACGACCGCAATGAATTGGACGGAGCAATAAAAGAAATGCTGGATCACAAAGGCGCTTATTTGCTAGACGTACAGGTAGAGGTTAAAGGCATGGTTTACCCGATGGTTCCTGCCGGTACTTGCGTTACAAATATATTATTAGGGAACGAATAAGTTCATTATATTGATGAGATTCGTTAAATTTGAAACTGTCTAATATTACAGTTGTAAAAATAAATCTTATGCAAGATAAAACATTATATACGATAACTATATTTTCAGAGAATACTGTTGGTCTGTTGAGTCAGGTAACCAGTGTATTCGTTCGTCGTCAATTGAATATTGAGACTCTATCTGTTTCTGCTTCAGCTTTAGAAGGCATACATAAGTTTACCATCACTGTTTTTTGTGACGAAGATGTTGTAAAAAAGGTTGTACTCCAGATAGATAAGCGAGTAGATGTGCTGAAAGCGTATTACAATACCGATGAAGAGCTTATTCATCAAGAAATCGCTCTCTATAAACTATCTACTCCCGATTTTCTTAAGATAGAATCGGTAGAAGAGCTTATCCGCAAACACAATGCGCATATTCTCGATATAAATGAAAACTGTGTTGTTTTGGAAAAAACAGGACACTATAAAGAGACTCAATATCTATTTGAAGAACTGAGTAAAAGTATTGGAGTTCTGCAATTTATACGTTCGGGTCGGATAGCGATTACAAAATCGAAAGTTGAGAGATTAAGCGACATGCTAGCGGAGTTAGATAAAAGACATAAATCGCAAGACACAAATTAATATATCCATTCAAAACTATATTTAATGTTTGCTCCTATAGGAAGATACGAATTTACGATCGATGCATACTTAACCGATTTCAGAGGCAGAGCCACTTTGCCCATGATTGGAGGTTTTATGCTGCAAGCAGCAACGAAGCATGCCGATGAACGTGGGTTTGGATACTCATCAATGACTTCTCAGCAACGAGTCTGGGTATTGTCCCGAATGGCAATCGAGCTGTTCGAATATCCGAAAAACGATACTAACATGATAATCAAGACGTGGATTGTTAGTGTAAACAGATTGTTCACAGAGCGTCATTTTGCTTTCGAAGACTCTGACGGAAAAACTATGGGCTATGCGAGATCACTATGGGCTTCAATAGATCTTAAAACTCGTAAACCCACCAATCTGACAGAGCTGGATGGGTTGTCTGATTATATCTATACGGAAAAAGAATGTCCGATAGAGGGATTGAGCAAAATCTCAGCGTTGAAGGATGATTATGAAAAAGCGGATGAGTTTATTGTAAAATATAGCGATGTGGATATCAATAAACACCTGAACAGTATGAAGTATATTGAACATTTTGTAGATGTGTTTGATATAGATATGTTCAAGGATAAAGAAATCAGACGGATTGAGATAAATTATATATCCGAAGGGCGCTACGGCTCCAAGTTGGATATATTGAAAAGAGAAGAAGAAGATTCTAATTTTATTTTAGAAATGAAAGACGGGGAAACGAGTGTATGCTCGACCTGTATTATATGGAAACAATTTTGAACCTAAATATTTTATTTAATAAAAACAAATTATGGCAGAAATGAACTTTGGCGGGGTAGTAGAAAAAGTAGTTACCCGTGAAGAATTCCCTTTGGAAAAAGCAAGAGAAGTATTGAAAAATGAAACCATTGCTGTTATCGGTTATGGCGTACAAGGTCCGGGACAAGCATTAAACCTTAGAGATAATGGGTTTAACGTAATCGTAGGACAAAGAAAAGGTGGCAAAACATGGGAAAAAGCAATAGCAGACGGATGGGTTCCGGGCGAAACATTATTTGATATCGAAGAAGCTGCAGCCAAAGGTACTATCATACAATATCTATTGTCAGATGCTGCTCAGATAGAAGTGTGGCCACGTCTTAAGCCTTACCTGACTGCCGGAAAAGCTCTTTACTTTTCTCATGGGTTTGGTATTACATATAAAGAACGTACAGGAATTGTTCCTCCTGCCGACATCGATGTAATTCTTGTTGCTCCAAAAGGTTCAGGAACAAGTCTTCGTCGCATGTTCCTCGAAGGTCGCGGTTTGAATTCAAGCTATGCTATATTCCAGGATGCTACAGGTCGTGCATTCGAAAGAACTGTATCTCTGGGTATTGGCGTTGGTTCGGGATATTTGTTTGAAACAGATTTCAAACGTGAAGTATATTCTGACCTTACAGGTGAGCGTGGTACATTGATGGGTGCTATACAAGGTATCCTGCTTGCTCAATATGAAGTGTTACGTGAAAACGGTCACTCACCGTCCGAAGCATTTAACGAAACTGTAGAAGAGCTTACTCAATCTTTGATGCCTCTATTTGCAGAAAAAGGAATGGACTGGATGTATGCAAATTGTTCTACTACAGCACAACGTGGTGCACTAGACTGGATGGTACCTTTCCATGATGCTACAAAACCTGTATTTGCCAAATTATATTCAGAAGTAGCAAACGGTAATGAAGCACAACGCTCTATCGATACCAACTCTAAACCTGACTATCGTGAAAAACTAGAAGAAGAACTAAAAGCTCTTCGTGAAAGCGAAATGTGGCGTACAGGAGCAGTTGTGAGAAAATTGAGACCAGAAAATAACTAATTATTGATTTCAATATTATACGTATGAAGAGGCTGTTTTTATTCAGCCTCTTTTTATTTATTAGTCTATCTAATCCAAATTCTCTATCTTTGTTTTTTACGATTTATTATTAAGCTTAACACATATTTTAATCACATGAGAAAATTAACGATTTTATCACTTATTATCCTTTCCGCTATTATAACAACCCTTAGTTCCTGTTCGGGCTGTGTAAAACAAGCAACAAAAAAAGTTACAGAAACCGGTATAAATGCTATAGAAGGTGTTGCCGAGGCTGTAGACGAACACGGTGCCCGAGTTGGTGAAAAAGCAACAGATGCAGCAGGAAAACTTGCTGATGGTATAGGAAAAAGCCTAGACAGACAAATGAATGAGCATGCCGAAAAAGTAGCTTCGGTGATGGGTCGTACCTTGGTTCAGACAGTAGAAGGTCTGGATAAAGGAGCTACCGGGCAATATTATGATCCTATTTCATATAATGCAAATATTTGCACAGGTGTAAGTCTCGATTATTTAGGTAAAATCAAGTCTAAAGCTGTAGTAGATGCCTATTTTATCATCCTCGAAAAAGGAATATATAACTGTAAAATAGAGCTTGAAGGAAGTAAAGGGATATTCATTACAAAAGAAACAGAAATAGATAAGCCTGTAACCGAACGGAGATATTCACTTGTCAGCTTTGCTCTAAATATAGAAGAAGAAAAAGAGTTTTCGAATGCAGTTTCTGCAAAAGTAACTATTGTAAAAAAATAAAAAATCAGTATATAAAATGTTATTTATCAATATTTGAGAAAACAACAGTTAATAAGAAGCCGTTAAAAAAGAGGTTAGTAATTGATAATAATTAAATTTTTAAGATTATGAATACCTCGGATTTTTTAAAAGACCCGCATTTGAGTAAAGAAACCAAAGAGTATCTGAAGGTTTTGAATTCCGGTGGAAAACCTGTTGAATCATTACCTGTATCCGATGCTCGTAATGTATTGGTCGATACCCAAGCTGCAATAAAAGTAGATGTTAGTGGTATTGAGGAAACAGAAAAAGTAATATTAGTCGATGAACATGATATAAAACTATATATTGTACGGCCAGAGAAAACTAAAGGGAAACTCCCTGTTTTTATTTTTATACATGGTGGTGGCTGGGTTCTTGGAGATTATCAAACTCATAAACGCCTGGTTCGCGACTTAGTCGTTGAATCAGGATATGCTTGTGTCTTTATTGAATATAGCCGTTCGCCCGAAGCTAAATATCCAATAGCATTGAATGAATGTTATGCTGCCACAAAGTGGGTTGCAGAACATGGCGATGAAATAAATGTAGATGGAAAAAGGTTAGCTATTGTAGGAAATAGCGCAGGAGGAAATATGACTATCGGGACTTGTCTGAAGGCAAAGGATAATAAAGGACCGGATATTAAATGTCAGATTCTATTATGGCCATATTCAGACGCTGGTATAAACACCGAATCATTTAAAAAATATGGAGAAGAAAGATTCCTGACTAAATCTTTAATGATTTGGATGAGAGACAACTACTTGTCAGACAGAACGCAACACGATGATATTTATGTATCCCCTGTACGTACTACAACCAACGAGTTGAAAGGATTGCCTCCTACACTCATCGAAGTTGCCGAAAATGATATATTGAGAGATGCCGGAGAAGAATTAGGGCGCAAGCTTGATGAAGCCGGAGTTGATGTTACCACAGTAAGATTTAACGGAGTTATTCATGATTGGGGTCTATTGAATGGTTATGCAGATCTACCTTCGACCAGAAATATGATAATATTCACGGCAGCTATTCTTAAGAAATATTTAGAATAACCCTTATATAGTTAGTAAGAGAGTAAATAACTCTATATCATTTTTATTGTATAACAAAAACTTATTCTTATCTTTGCACCCGCTAATAACAATTATGTATAATTAAAATTAACTAGAAAGAAATGGCTACAAAGATCCGTTTACAAAGACGAGGACGTAAAGGTTATCCTTTTTATCACATCGTCATTGCAGATAGCAGAGCTCCACGTGATGGAAAATTTATTGAAAAGGTTGGTTCATATAACCCGAACACAAATCCTGCTACAATAACTATAAATTTCGACAGGGCTTTGTACTGGTTACAAGTTGGTGCTCAACCTACCGACACTACTCGTAACATCCTTTCTGAAGAAGGTGTTTTGTTAAAGAAACACTTACTTGGTGGTGTTGCTAAAGGTGCATTTACTGAAGCTGATGCAGAAAGTAAATTTGAAGCATGGAAAGCTGAAAAAGAAAAAGGTACTCAAGCAGCTATCAACAAGAACCAAACAAAAGCTCAGGCAGACGCAAAAGCTCGTTTAGACGCTGAAAAAGCAGCAAACAAAGCAAAAGCTGAAGCTGTAGCTCAAAAGAAAGCAGAAGAAAATGCAGCACAGGCAGAAGCTGAAGCTGAAACAAGTGAAGAAGTAGTAGAAACACCTACTGCTGAAACAGAAGCTCCTGCAGAAGAGAAAAGTGCTGAATAATTTGTTTTAAACAGCATAAAAAAGGCATCCGATTGGATGCCTTTTCTTTTTTATAACAGATAGATATTATTTTTCATCCAACTTTATTTTATTCATTGCTTGCTTAATATAGTAACCTGACTCTATCTGTAAGCTGAGTTTTATTGTATTTCGCTTCATCTCATTATATTCCTCTTTTGTAAGAGACAATAAACGCGGCTTTATTTCTGATAATGAATTTATCGAAAAACCAACACCGTGCTCTAAAACAAATGGTGCCATAGCTGCTTGATTCCAAATAATTACAGGTAAATGACAACGAATATATAATGATACTTTGTGAGGATTATTAAATTGTAGATAAGAACCGAAACTACCGGAACAAGTATCAATAGAATCACCATCCCAAACCAGTCCAAAATCACCCGTGATACTACTGATCAGATCATCACTCTGAACAAAACCTTTATAAACAAAGTAAGGATTTTTTAATTCCTGTTCTGTAGGCTCGAAACCTGTACCATAAAGATTGAAAATAAATGAGTCTACATGCTTACTAAATTCGTATAAGAATAAATTTTTACGTCGACTAAGCCCTCCTGCATAATTAACAACATAGTTTTGGTCATCATTGAATCTAAAACTTGAGGTATTTTTGTATTTTGACAGATAATCCCAAATATCAAGAGTCACAGTCTGTCCTTTGTAATTATTCTCTTCCAACCATTTCGCCATACTCTTATTTAAGGCTATAATGTAATCGGAATTATTTAGGAGCGTAATTTCTTTATCTACAGTAAGCTTCTGTCTTCTAAAAGTTCCTAAATCGTGGATAAGTGTAATGATTTTAGTGTTTTTCAAATGAGCAATACCACAAATGAATGCATAATATTTTTTCATCGGATACTGAAGAAATAAAATACCTTTAGATGGCATTCGTATTACCGCTTTTAGTATCCCTGTAATATTTAAAACAAAATCAATGATTTTATTGTTGCTCGAACTTTGTTTCCATCCTATATTCTTAAACCCAATACCTTGTAAAATTAACTCTACATCTGTTTTTGCTTTTCCACCAGCACTCTCTATTCCTTTATAGTTTCTGGATATAAAAACCTTTTTCATAGATTTATGTTAATTCATTTTTACAAAGTTTATATAACTATCTAATCTTAAATTAGAAATATACCAACAATCAGATTATACTTGCAAAGCTCCTATAAGGTCTGTAATGGAATTGATATTATTCTTATCCAGATATTCTTTTATGCCATCTACAACCTTTACAGAAATTGTAGGGTCAATAAAATTATGTGTTCCTATCTGTATAGCAGAAGAGCCTGCAAGGATAAATTCAATGGCATCTTGCCACGATGATATTCCTCCCATACCTATCACGGGAATTTTTACAGCATTGTAAGTCTGCCAAACCATTCTAAGCGCAATAGGCTTCACACATGGGCCGGATAATCCTCCCGTAACAGTAGATAGCACCGGACGTCTTTTATTTATGTCTACAGCCATCCCCAGCAATGTATTGATCAGTGAAACAGCATCAGCACCTTCACCCTCTACAGCTTTTGCGATTTCTGTTATATCAGTTACATTAGGAGACAGCTTTACGATAAGGGTTTTGTTCCATACTTCACGTACAGCTTTTGTTACATCAGCAGCAGAACAAGCAGAAGTGCCGAATGCCATACCCCCTTCTTTTACATTTGGACAGGAAATATTAAGTTCAATAGCAGGTATTTTTTCGAGAGATACCAACTTTTGAGAACATTCTACATAATCTTCTATAGTTGATCCCGAAACATTCACAATAATGTTTGTATCAAAGTCTTTTATCTCGGGGTATATATTTGAAACAAAGTAATCTACGCCTTTATTTTGCAGTCCCACCGCATTAAGCATCCCCGATGGAGTTTCTGCCATACGAGGATAATCGTTCCCCTGCCTTTCGCGAATGGTAGTTCCTTTTACAAAAACACCACCAATTCGCCCCAAGTCCATAAAGTCAGAATATTCCTTTCCATACCCGAAAGTACCGGATGCTGTCATTACCGGATTCTTTAAATGCAGGTTTCCTATATTTATTTTTAGTTTATCCATGTCAAATTTTCTATATTAAATACGGGGCCCTCTGTACATACACAGACATTCCCTTCGCGCGTCTTCTCCACACAACATAAACAGACTCCAAACCCGCATGCCATAAGGTTTTCGAGTGATACTTCACACTCGATTTCATTCATATTGGCATATTTGGCTACAGCCACCATCATAGGCTTAGGACCACAGGTATAAATTTTAGATATTTGAGTATTTTTTAATACAGAGTGATCCGTTACATACCCTTTTTCTCCGAAACTTCCGTCTTCAGTGGTACAATACAATTCACCATATTTTCTGAAATCATCCAATTGGAGTAAATCATTTTTTGATCTTGCACCTAAAAGAAATTTAGGTTTATAGCCTGCTTCCCTGAGACGTGCGCCAAGGAATAACATAGGAGCAGTACCTACACCTCCGCCAATAAGAAGAAGTTCTTGCTCCGGATTCGAAGTAGGAACTGTAAATGTATTACCTAACGGTAATAGAAGGTTTACAATATCACCCTGTTTGTACTCACACATTTTCTTGGTTCCATCACCTACAGCCTGAACGAGTAGCCATAATTCGTTTTTTTGCTTATCCACAAAGTTTACCGAAATAGGACGTCTAAGATAAGTTGAGGGAGATCCATCAACTCTCACTTCTACAAATTGCCCGGGATGCATTTCGGTTAAGGGAGTGTTATCTGTTGTGGTGAGCTTAATGAGGCTATAGTTTTGGTTTAGTTGCTCATTTTGAGTAACAACTAAATCCATCATTTTTTTCATTAACCTATTATTTAGAGATAAATATTTCCTGAGTTATTTCGAGTACAAAGTTAATAAAGTTTGACTTTATAATAAAATTAGGAAAGACTTTAATTTATTCACAAGTTTTACTACCTTTATGTCAAACATATTACACTAATACAAGCATATATTGTATGAAAAACAATCCAAAAGCACATCATTATTGCTATTAAAATATCATTTTGAAATAAGAGGTTTATAATCTGTTCTTCTTTTATTCATAGTGATTATCTATATCAAGCATTTGTCTAACATACATCTAAACATCAATAATTATGGAATTGCCTTTTGCCGAACCTTGGAAGATCAAAATGATCGAACCTATCCATAAAAGCACACGGGAAGAACGTGAACAATGGCTGAAAAATGCTAAATACAATATGTTTAAGTTAAGATCGGAACAAGTGTATATAGACCTGATAACAGACTCTGGAACAGGGGCTATGAGTGACAGGCAATGGGCTGGCATGATGGTTGGAGACGAGAGCTATGCAGGAGCGTCTTCATATTACAAAATGAAAGATATGATAACGCATATTACAGGATTTGAATATGTTCTGCCTACACATCAGGGACGTGCTGCTGAGAATGTTTTATTTTCTTGTCTAATCAAAGAAGGAGACGTATGCCCGGGTAATTCGCATTTCGATACAACAAAAGGTCACATAGAATCCAGAAAGGCCATTGCGATAGATTGTACGATAGATGATGCTAAAGACACTCAACTTGAAATTCCATTCAAAGGGAATGTTGATATCAAAAAACTTGAAGAAGCACTGAAAAAGTATGGAGATCGTACACCCTTTATCATTATAACCATAACAAATAATACGGCAGGTGGACAACCTGTATCTATGCAGAATTTGCAGGAAACACGTATGATTGCAAATAAATATGCTAAAAAAGTAATATTTGACTCAGCCAGATTTGCTGAGAATGCATATTTTATCAAGAAACGAGAGAAAGGTTACGAAAACAAGACTATAAAAGAGATCTGCGACGAAATGTTCTCATATGCCGATGCTATGACGATGAGCGCGAAGAAAGATGCTATTGTTAATATGGGAGGATTCTTTGCTACAAACCTGAAAGAATGGTATGATGTAGCCAAAATAAAAGGAATTGCCTATGAGGGATATATTACTTATGGAGGTATGAGTGGACGTGATATGAATGCTTTGGCTATAGGGTTGGATGAAAATACAGAGTTTGATAGTCTCGAAAGCAGAATAAAACAAGTTGAATATCTTGGTAAGAAGCTTGATGAATATAATATCCCATATCAACGTCCGGCAGGAGGACATGCAATCTTTGTAGATGCGTCGAAAGTATTGCCAAACATACCTAAAGAAGAGTTTCCGGCACAAACATTAGCTGTAGAATTATATCTTGAAGCGGGTATCAGAGGTTGTGAGATCGGTTATCTATTAGCAGACCGAGACCCTGTAACCCGGAAAAATCGTTTCGATGGGCTCGATTTACTACGGTTAGCCATACCACGGCGTGTTTATACAGACAATCATATGAATGTAATAGCAGTAGCCTTAAAAAATATATTCGATCGTAGAGAATCGATTACAAAAGGACTAACGATTACTTGGGAAGCTGATTTATTAAGACATTTTACAGTCGAACTTAAAAGGGTAAAATAGGAATATAATTATAGTATATAAGACAAAGAAACCTCTCGGAATATAAGAATTCGAGAGGTTTTTATTTTTTATGGAGAATTTTATCTTATACAAAAGTGTTCTTTGATATATTTTTGAATATATAAGAAGTTACATTAGTAATAAGTAATAAAAGTGCCATTTTTGTTACTTATTAAAGATAAACATATGTATACTAATTAATTACATTAAAAATACTGTATCGAATAAATAGAAAAGTAGATATTTATAATGGCTTGTTATCAGCATTAAATGTTTCGAAAGTATTATCCGAATAATATATAATTATTTTAGTTACTTTCCGCTCAGGTGCTTTTTGATATATAACAGATTGTTTTACAACGTCTTCATCTGATTTTTGAGGTTTCTCAACTATTATTTCCTTGCGATATTCTGGTTCAGGTTTATCGGATAGCTGAGATATTTCATTCAGAGAGAATAAATCGGGCTGAAGATTAGAATTTACCGGTATAGTTGATGTAGCGAGATGTGATTTTTCTCTATTATCGGTTTTATACATTTTACCATTTCCGGTTAATAACCAATCCGAATCGATATAATCCATTTTTGATAGTATACGAGATACAACATCCAAACTAGGATTATTACGTCCATTCAGTATATGAGATATAACAGCACGTCCTAATTGTAACTTATCTGCAAAAGCTGATGGCGTTAAGTGCTCATTATCCATTATAAGCTTGATTCTATCCTTCATATTTTTGTATATTATCAGAACACAAATGTAAACTTTATATTTTACAAATGGAAAATGTTTTGGTTTATATTTGTAAATTACATTTGGATACAATGATATACTTTTGTTTTATGTATATGTGTATACAATTGAATATAGCATAAATAAACACTTCATAATAAATATATAATAAACTAATTAGTATGTAAATAAATTAATAAAATACCCTATTTAGAGGCGGTATTATTGTATATAATGAATTATGGCTAATATATCTAAATTATTACTTTATTTTATTTAAATAATTATCTGATATATATAATATTATGATATATTTATTCAAGGATTTTAATATTTTACAATTGTTTATTAAATGATCTATAGACAAGTTATATTCAAATGTAAACATTACTACATTTGAGAATTTTTGTAATCATATGTTACAATATTAGCTTTGATAAGCTGTGGAACATTTGTAAACAGTTCTATAATTTACAAATGTTACAAGAAAGAAATACATTATGAAATACATCTTTATTAAAATGATACAATCATATCGCAGGAATAAATTAATTGAAGTATCTTTACGCTTATATAACAATAATTTATAATTCTATGAGGAAAATATCATTATTCATGTTATTTTGTTTTCTCTGCGAGATTCACATATTTGCTTGCACAAATTTTTTAGTTGGCAAATATGCGTCTGTCGATGGGTCAACAATGATAACATATTCGGCAGATTCTTACGCTCTATTTGGAGAGTTGTACCATTGGCCAGCCAAAAAATACTCACAAGGAGAAATGCTAAAAGTATATGAATGGGATTCCGGAAAATATTTAGGAGAAATAGCACAAGCTAGCCAAACATATAATGTAGTTGGTAACATGAACGAGTATCAAGTGACAATAGGCGAAACAACTTTTGGCGGACGTGAAGAATTGGCTGATCCGGATGGTATCATCGACTATGGAAGTCTTATATATATCACATTGCAACGAGCCAAGACAGCAAGAGAAGCTATTAAAATAATGACCGACCTTGTTGCTGAATATGGCTACTATAGCGGAGGAGAGTCATTCTCGATAGGTGACCCGAATGAAATATGGGTTTTGGAGATGATTGGTAAAGGTAAGGGTAACAAAGGAGCTGTTTGGGTAGCTGTACGCATACCTGACGACTGCATTTCGGCCCATGCAAACCAATCTCGTATACATCAATTTCCTCTAAAAGATCCCAAAAATTGCCTTTACTCAAAAGATGTTATTTCTTTTGCCCGTGAGAAAGGTTATTATACTGGTAAAGATGAAGGCTTTAGCTTTTCTAAGGCATATAATCCCCTGGATTTTGGAGGTCAGCGTTTTTGTGAAGCTCGCGTTTGGAGTTTCTTCAACAAATGCAATAAAGACATGGCTAAGTTTGTGACCTATGCACAAGGAAAAACTCAGGAACCAATGCCTCTTTATATCAAACCAGATAAGAAATTATCTCTTGCTGATATACAAGGGATGATGAGAGACCATTATGAAGGAACTGAATTAGATTGGACTAACGATATTGGAGCCGGTCCTTTCAAATCTCCATATCGCTGGGCTCCACTTACTTGGAAAGTAGATTCTGTAGAATACTGTAACGAACGCCCTATTGCAACTCAACAATCAGGTTTTGTGTTTACATCTCAGATGCGTTCATGGCTACCAAATTCAATCGGTGGAGTATTATGGTTTGGAACAGATGATGCTGCTCAAACTGTGTTTACACCAATGTATTGTTCTGTAACAGAGGTACCTGAATGTTATCGTGAAGGTAATGGTGATTTGTATACATTCTCTTGGACATCAAGCTTTTGGATTCAAAATTGGGTGTCAAATATGGTATATAATAAATACGATTATATGCATCCTGATTTGAAAAAGATACAGGATGAATTAGAAGGAAAGTTCTTAGCTGAACAAAATAGTACTGAAAAGGAGGCATTAGAATTATATAAGAAATCGCCCGAACAAGCAGTTCAATTCTTAACTAAATATAGTGAGAAGCAAGCACAGTATGCTTTTGAAAAATGGAAAAAACTAGGGGAGTTCTTAGTCATCAAATATATGGATGGTGTTGTCCGCAAAGAAAAAGATGGTGAGTTTATCCGTAATGAACATGGAAAACCATCTTCGCCACAGCGAGTAGGATATCCTAAAGATTTCTATGAGCGGGTAGTGAAGGAAACCGGAGATAAATATAAAGTTCTTTATTAAATATTCAAGCCCCTCCTACAACGAGGGGCTATTTTATACATTCAGTACTTATGTCCAAAGGATTTACATATAGTATTTTATTCGTTATAAGTATATTTATACTATTTGTTTTAAGTCTATTTCTAGGCTCTGTATCAATACCGTCGCAAGCTGTCTTTCAAATATTGCAAGGAAATGAAGTTGAGAAACAAGCTTGGACCTATATTATACTCGAATCTCGCTTACCTCAGGCAATCACGGCTCTATTTACTGGAGGAGCAATTGCTGTTTCGGGTTTGTTGCTGCAAACAGCATTTCGCAATCCTCTGGCTGATGCGGGAATATTAGGTATCAGTTCGGGTGCAAACATGGGAGTAGCAATAGTAATTCTTTTAATAGGAAATAGCTTCGGATCGGTAAATGGATTTAATTTGTCTTACTCAATGACTATCGTTTTTGGTGCTTTCATTGGTGCAGCTATTATTTTAGCTATCATCATGGGATTCGCATCTATTATCAAAAATAATGTTATGTTACTGATCATTGGTATAATGGTTGGTTATCTTACATCTTCTATTATATCTATTTTGAAGTTCTGGAGTACTAGCGAAGATGCATATTCGTTCATGATATGGGGTATGGGAGATTTTTCGGGAGTATCAAAGGAGCAATTGCCTTTTTATTGCATCGTTGTCTGTGTTAGCTTACTCCTTTCTATCCTACTAATCAAGCCCTTAAATGCTCTACTGTTAGGAGAAAGATATGCAGCAAACTTAGGTGTAAATATAAAATTTATTCGCTTTCTACTCTTACTCTGTGCAGGACTGATCACTGCAATAACTTGTGCATTCTGTGGTCCTATAGCATTTATCGGACTAGCAGTTCCACATATAGCCAGATTAATATTGGGAACATCAAACCATAAATCATTATTGCCTATTACCATACTAATTGGTTCGGCAATGGCTTTGCTTTGCAATTTGATATGCGTATTACCGGGGGCCAGTGGAGTACTACCATTAAATGCTATCACTCCTATTTTTGGAGCACCTGTAATTATATATGTAATTCTTAATCAGAAAAAAATACAATATTTCCATTAAGTTTACAAATTAAAAAACTGAATATCAAATAGTTTACTTATGTAAATTAAATATTACTCACTTTTTTGAATACACTGTAGTGATTACTTATGAATAATGCAGAAGTAGTAATTAAGGCTCAAAATATTGGTATTGGCTATGCCAAATCTAAGCATAATAATATTCTTTATAACAACCTGTCATTCAATTTATATAGAGGAGAACTTGTTTGTCTGATAGGAGCTAACGGTGCCGGAAAATCGACACTATTACGAACAATTAGTGCATCACAACCAACGCAAGGAGGCGATGTACTTTTCGAGGATCAAAGCATCTCATCTTTATCAGAAAAAGAATTATCACAACGATTAGGCCTAGTCTTAACTGATAAAACTTCTGCCGGAGGATTACTTGTCAAAGAACTTATTGAGCTGGGACGTTATCCTTACACCGGATTTTTCGGTCAATTATCAGAGAATGATAAATCAATTGTTCAGAAAGCAATGGAAGATGTAGGGATAGCACATAAGGCTAATTCTTATATAGCTGAATTGTCTGACGGAGAGCGGCAAAAAGCTATGATAGCCAAAGCTTTATCGCAAGAGTGCCCTGTCGTTTTGCTGGATGAACCTACAGCTTTTCTAGATATTGAAAGCCGTATAGAGATTATGAATTTGCTCCATAATCTGGCAATGTATCAAAATAAGACAATATTATTATCAACACATGACATTGATATGGCCTTGCTCCTAGCCGACCGTCTTTGGCTATTATCAAGAGAAAAGGGGTTGACTACAGGAGTAACTGAAGACATCGTATTGTCAGGTACATTAGATGATTTCTTTAAAAGAGACAATGTTGTATTCGACAGATATACAGGCAATTTCTTACCGAGAAGAGCCAACAATAGAAAGGTCTATCTTAAAGCAGATGGAATATTACACCACTGGACAAAAAACATATTAGAAAGAAACGGATTCTCATTAACTAAGGATTTGAATGATGCTATATTCCGAATTGAAGTTCAATCGTCTGAACAAGTTATACTTGAGTATAATACAATAAAAATAGAAATTAGTAGCTACGAACAGTTAGCTTCATTTTTGAGAAAGCACAAAACACTATAATTTCTATCTACGTTTTCTTGCCATATCAATACGTAGAAATATAAATAGAAGGATTGTAAATCCCCACAAAGAAGAACCTCCATAACTAAAGAAAGGTAAAGGGATTCCTATCACAGGGGTTAAACCTGTTACCATTCCTATATTTATCATCACATGGAAGAGGAAAATACAAGCAACACAATAGCCATATACTCTTCCGAAAGTACTTTTTTGACGCTCTGCCAGATAGAATAAACGTAGAATCAATGCTAAAAATAATAAAAGAACAAACACCGATCCGGCAAATCCTTGTTCCTCTCCTACTGTGCAGAATATGAAGTCAGTATCTTGCTCGGGAACGTATTTCAATTTAGTCTGAGTACCATTTAAATATCCTTTTCCTAAAAGCCCTCCTGAGCCTATTGCAATCTTAGATTGATTCACATTATACCCCGCTCCCATTAGGTCATCTTCCATCCCCAAAGTAACTTTTATGCGCATCTGCTGGTGAGGTTGCATAACATCAGAGAAAAGGTAATCTATTGAGCTGACGAATATAAGGCTGCTAATAGCAAAAACGGCTGTCAGAAAATATACTTTCGACCAATATTTCTTCGCCAGAACCAAAAGATATACTACAAGTACACCAAGAGCGATTAGTGAAATAATTCCAAAATCAATATTTACATTCAGTAGCGAAATCAGATATGGAATTCCAAATAACGCCAGCATTCCCAATATAATATTACGAGCTGCTACTTTATCTTGTCTATAACTTACCAATAATGCGGCACAGATCAGTATAACTAAAATTATAGTAACAAACTCACCTGTAGATATTATACCTATATCTGTATCCGAATATTTGAGTCCAATTACAAAAAATGCAATGGCTGATATTCCCAAGAACAAAATAATTCCGGGCAGTCCCTCTCTATATAACATTAATATGAAGACTGTATATACAAGCGCAGATCCTGTCTCTTTCTGCATGATGATCAGCAACATAGGGAGAAGAATAAGTCCCGCTACTGTTATCAGATTTTTAGGGGTGAGTAATTTAAAGTTATAGGTGCTCAGCAACTTTGCCAGAGCTAAAGCTACTGCAAATTTAGCAAATTCGGCAGGCTGTATTTGCACCGAATCAGTTATTTTGAGCCACGATCTAGACCCTCTGATGTCTGTGGATAGAAATATAGTAGCTATAAGAAGTAATATAAAAGCTATATAAATATAATAAGCCAATATATCGTATAAGTTGCTATCCAGTTTTAATATTATGAAACCCAGAACAATTGATGTACCAATCCAAACCAATTGCATACCGGCTCTACCCGATATATCAAACATGCTGGTAGTGCTTCCGTATTGATAACTAGCTCCATATATACTGAGCCATCCGCACAATACCATAATCAGATATAATGCGATTGTAAACCAGTCTATACTGCTTTTTATATGTTCATCTTCTCTTCTGTACATTCCTTATTATTGATTTTCAGCAGGGTTTAATGAAAATGGTTCTATAGATGTTTCATCTACTGCACCATCTGTATTTGATACCGCAGGCTGAGAAAACTCATCATACTTCTTATTAGCCCTATTCCAATTAAAAAATGTTTGGGGCAAAATTGTCGTTGTTGCAATTCTTTCTTCAATATATTTATCAGAAGCTGGCACTTCTCCTTTCAAGTACTTCTGAATCATCAGACGTCCGATAGGAACAGCAAATGTAGCGCCAAATCCTGCATTTTCAACAATAACACAAATAGCCACCTTCGGATTATCTTTAGGAGCAAAACCCATAAATAATGAGTGATCTTTACCATGTGGATTTTCGGCTGTACCAGTTTTGCCACAAACCTCAATATCAGGTATATTAGCTCCTCTACATGTACCGCCTGTAACAGCAAGAGCCATCCCCTCTACTACATACTGATAGTATTCTTTTTTTATTCCGGTATAGTGAGGATGTGTATATATACTGTCTAAAGGCGTATCTTGTATCTGACGCACAACATGTGGCGCATAGTAGAATCCTCTGTTAGAGATACTTGCGGCAAAGTTTGCTATTTGCAAAGGGGTAGCTGTTATTTCCCCCTGACCTATTGCTATAGAAATAACATTGGAAGCGCTCCAATTCTCTCTTTTAAAAGCTCTGCTATAGAAATTGGCATTAGGAATAAAACCTCTCTTCTCAGAAGGTAAATCTACACCTAAGCGATAACCAAATCCCATATCTACCATATGATCTTTCCAAATATCAAAAGCTTCAACAGTGCTTTTATACTTTTTTCTGTTTCCTAACATCGCAGATAATCCATAACAAAAATATGAGTTACAAGAAGTTGCAATAGCAGGAACTAATGACAGTGGTGAACCATGAGGGTGACATTTGGGACGACCACCCAGTGGCGGATACCCTCCTGCACACGCATATAATGTATTGGAAGTAATAATGTCTTCTTGAAGGAAAATCAATCCTTGTGTTGGTTTAAAAGTAGATCCGGGAGGATACATTCCTTGTATAGCCCTATTAAATAATGGTTTAAGAGGGTTATCTTCCAGTTCTTTATAGCTCTTACTAAAGTTACGACCCAGCAGCATAGAAGGATCATAAGTGGGAGATGTAACCAAGCATAATATCTCTCCGGTCGAAGGTTCGATCATAACAACACATCCAACTTTATTTTGAAGAAGATACTCTCCATATGCTTGTAGATCTATATCTACAGAAAGTGTTAGATTTTTTCCCGATACGGGTGATTTGTCAAACTTTCCATTTTCATATCGCCCTTGAATACGTCCATGAGCGTCTCTTAATAAAACCTCAATACCTTTTTCTCCCCTAAGATAGTTTTCATAAGATGCTTCAAGCCCGGATTTTCCACCATAATCACCTCTTACATAGTAAGGATCATTCTCCAGTTGACTTCTGCTTACTTCTGCTACGTATCCCAGCAATAAGCCTGCATTATGATAGTTATACTGCCGCAATGTCCTATTCTGAATAAAGAAACCGGGAAATTTATACAATTTCTCTTGTAATAAACCACTCTCTTGGGTTGTAAGTTGAGTCATAAACGTTTGCATTGTATATGACGAATATCCGGGATTCAATCGACGATCTTTTATGTCGTTCATGCGTTTATCAAACTGCTCCCTGGTTATATTCAATGACTTACAAAAATCTAGGGTATCAAAAGGCTGTACCTCACGCGGTATGTATACTATATCATATGTAGGCTGGTTATATACAAGTATCCGATCTTTTCTATCAGAAATGACTCCTCTTGCCGGATATAATGTCCTGTTGAAGAATGCATTTCCATCTGCAAAATCCTTATATTCAGGATTAAGCACTTGTAAATTAAAAAGTTGAATTATATATATAAGAATTATGCCACAGGCTATTCCGCCTAGTACATATTTTCTTTTAGATAGGTCTAAGATGTTTTTTGCCATGAGTTTTTCTTCTTAAAAGATAAACCTTCAAATGCAAACACCAATAATGATGTTAGTAAAGTAGACAAAAGAATTCGTTGCAAAAGTATTTCCAAATTGAAATATGAAAAAGATTCAATCGAGATTAGTACAATATGGTGAATCAGTGTCAAAAATATAGCATATCTTATAAATGCACCTCCTAATAAAGACAATCTCGGGGTTTGCTCATCATAATCGTCAACCATAAAGAATAACTTCTGCACAGGCCAGCGAACAAGCCCCACAAAAGTAGAAGCTGCAGCGTTTATTCCCGGCGTATTACAGAAAAGATCAATAACAAATCCGATTAAGAAGCTTAAAAAGATAACTAAACTTTTATTAGAGCGGATAGGCAGTTTTATTATAAAATATACATACGCAAAAGGGACTCCATATCCGAGAAATGAAATCCGATTTAGTACCAATACTTGTAATAATACAAGCAGTACAAACATTATTATATACTTTATATTACTGCTCTTGAACATTTTTTATTTTTTGCTCCAATTCTTTCCTCTCATCATCTTTTCCACTCAGTAAAAGAACTCTTTTCAATGATCCAAAATCTGTTGATAATTTGATCTTTAAAGAATAGAAATTATCATTCGTTCCACTTTTATAGTCTTCGATTACACCTACAAATATACCCTCAGGGAAGATATCAGAAAAACCACTCGTTACAATAGTGTCACCTTTCTCTACCTTCTCATATTTAGGATATTCAGTAAGGCTTGCATATCGAGGATCTCCACCTTCCCAAACTAAAGTTCCTGCTGTATTAGAGTTTAATATCTTACAACTAAATCTACTATGAGGATTTAATACAGGCTGAACTACAGCGTAATTTAAAGTAGCATCCCTAACAACACCAACTATACCTTGTTGAGAAACTACCCCCATATCAGTCTGTACTCCATCTTTCTTCCCTTTATTTATTATAATAAAGTTATAAATCTGTGATATAGTGTTATTTTCTACACGGGCTATAATATGCGGCTCTTTTTGTCTAGAGCCCAGAGAGTCGGTAATAAATGCATTTGTCTTTAAGGAATCATTCTCAAGATCATAAATATAGTCCTTCAATTCTGCAATTTGAGACTGTAAATCTGCATTTTTCAGTAATAACTCCTCATTCTCCGATCTTAATCCAAAATAAGACAGCACGTTTCCTGAAATAGTATAAACTCTTCCAGTAAATTCATTGGAAGAGTTAAAAAATATACTCTTTTGATAAGAGTTGCTACTGAATATAAAATAAAAACAGATTATTTCAAGGAAAATAAACACAAACCAATGGCTATTTTTTCTTAAAAAATTGATTAGGTTATGCATTCTCTGTAATTATCTATATTAAAATAGTTATGATTCGCGATTTGTTCAGAAATCACTTCTCTTTTTATCTCATCAAGAAGTTAAACTTCTCTATATTCTTTAGGGCTATACCAGTACCTTTGGCAACAGCATGCAACGGATCTTCTGCTACATGGAATGCGATACCGATTCTATCAGAGAAACGTTTGCTCAAACCTCTCAGCAATGCGCCACCACCTGTAAGGTATATACCATTGCGAACAATGTCAGCATACAACTCCGGCGGTGTTTGTTCTAAAGCACTTAGGATAGCCGAATCCATTTTAGAAATAGATTTATCGAGACAGTGAGCCATTTCCTGATATGATACAGGAATATCCATAGGCAAAGATGTCATTCTATTTGGGCCATGAACAATAAAGTCTTCAGGCACATCCTCATCAGGTAATTCAGTCAAAGCAGCACCAACTGCTATTTTAATATTTTCTGCTGTCCGCTCTCCTACTTTGATATTATGTTGACGTCCCATATACTCCTGAATATCTTCAGTAAGATCATCACCTGCAATCTTTATTGATTTATTTGACACAATACCTCCAAGAGAAATTACAGCAATTTCTGTTGTACCACCGCCTATATCAACGATCATGTTTCCTTCCGGTGCTTCCACATCAAGACCAATACCAAGTGCCGCAGCCATCGGCTCATATATCATATAAACATCGCGACCTCCGGCATGTTCTGCGGAGTCTCTGATCGCACGGGTTTCAACCTCAGTACTTCCGGATGGGATACAAATAACGATTCTTAATGACGGAGCAAATAAACGTCCTTTGTTATTGAACATTTTTATCAGTCCGCGAATCATTTGTTCCGCAGCCGTAAAGTCAGCAATCACACCATCTTTCAACGGTCTGATTGTTCTTATGTCCTCATGGGTTTTGCCATGCATCTGTCGGGCTTGTTCTCCAACAGCTATGACTTTCCCTGTTTTACGTTCCAAAGCCACTACTGATGGCTGATCGACAACTATTTTGTCGTTATGTATGATGATAGTATTGGCAGTGCCAAGGTCCATCGCAATTTCCTGAGTAAAAGAGAATAATCCCATATTGATGTTATATTTGCTTATTTACAATTACATTTAATGTTTAAAATGACGCACTCCCGTCATAACCATAGATATATTGTGTTCGTTACAATATTCTACTGATAGGTTATCTTTTATAGATCCTCCCGGTTGAACCACAGCTGTGATACCTGCATTTCCTGCGATCTCGACACAGTCGGGAAAAGGGAAAAAGGCATCAGAAGCCATTACAGCACCATCAAGCTTAAAGCCAAAAGCATCGGCCTTTTCTATCGCTTGCTTGAGAGCGTCAACACGAGATGTTTGTCCTGTACCACCTGCACAAAGTTGCTTATTTTTAACCAGAATAATAGCATTCGACTTCGTATGTTTTACAAGCTTATTCGCAAATAGCAAATCTTCAGCTTCAGTTCCTTGTAAAGGTCTGTTTGTAACAAGTTTCAAATCTGAAGCAGCTTGTATACTAAGGTCTTTATCCTGAACCAAAACACCATTCAGTAATGAACGGAATTGTTTAGTTCCCTCTAAAGGCTGTTTTTGCACCAGAATAATACGATTCTTCTTTTGTTCTAGTATTTCTAAAGCCTCTTTATCATATTCGGGAGCAATTACAATCTCAAAGAAAATGGTATTTATTTCTTCAGCTGCTACCTTATCTATTTTTCTATTACTTATAATAATTCCACCGAAAGCGGAAACAGGATCTCCAGCCAATGCATCTTTCCATGCTTCAACTACTGTTTCTCTCGAAGCTATACCACAAGCATTATTATGTTTCAATATAGCTACAGTGGTTTCGTCAAACTCACTGATCAAACTTATTGCAGCTTCGATATCTAACAAGTTATTGTAAGAAATTTCACGTCCGTGTAATTGATCGAACATCGCATTGAAATCTCCGTAAAAAGTTCCTTTCTGATGCGGATTTTCTCCATATCTGAGGTGCATTGCATCATCTTCTGCGTAGCGAAATGCCGATCCTTCATAATTATCCATATAATTAAAGATCGCAGTATCGTATGATGATGATACGGAGAACGCTTCTTTTGCAAAGAATTTACGATCTGTAATATCTGATTTTCCACCTTTTTCTTCCAAAAGACTCATTAAAGGAGCATATTGATTCTTTGAAGCTACAATTACTACATCTTTAAAGTTTTTTGCAGCCGCGCGAATCAATGAAATACCGCCAATATCTATTTTTTCAACTATATCTTGTTCTCCTGCTCCTGAAGCAACAGTTTCTTCAAAAGGATATAAATCTACAATAACGAGGTCAATCTCTTGTATATCATACGCTTTTATTTGCTTCATATCTTCCGAAAGTTCTCTACGACAGAGTATACCTCCGAATATTTTAGGGTGTAATGTTTTAACTCGTCCACCCAAAATCGAGGGGTATCCTGTTACATCTTCCACAGCATCACAAGCGAAGCCTAGCGACTCTATAAAATTTCGGGTTCCACCTGTCGACACAAAGCGAACTCCCAAACTATCTAACTTTCTCAAAATTTCATCTAAGCCATCTTTATGATAAACTGAGACTAATGCGGTTTTAATTTTTTTCTCTAAAGACATGGTGTGTTAATATCCTTTTTTAGGGATACAAAGTTAAAAAAACTATTAGTATTACTTACCCTTTTTAGTATAATTTTTGAAGAATACATTTTGTTACATAAATCAACAAAAATTCAATATTGCGTTCACATTTTTTATATATTTACAAACAAATCTTAATTTACCTACTTAGCTTGTTAATCATGAAATTTGTCGCAATTGTAATCTTATATATAATACCTCTTTTTGCTGTATCTCAAGATTTCAGAAGTGAATATATAAAGTATAAAAGTTATAACCAAATCAAAGGTGACAAATTGATAAGAACAGATTCTGTTATATTACAGATTAATGAACGAATGGGCGATCATGATGCCGAGATACTTATCAACTATAGTAAAGGCGATAAAGTTTCTGTAGGAGATGCCTGGATAGAAGATATGCAGGGCAATATTGTAAGGAAATTAAAGAATAAAGAAATAACAGACAGAAGCTCTATTTCAAATATCTCTTTATACGAAGATGATTTTGTTAAAACTTTTGAACTGAAACACAATCAATATCCTTACAGAATTGTCTATTCGTTCAGAGTAATTTATTCTAAATTTCTTAATCTTGCCTCTCTCAATTATACAAATTCACGGACACCTATAATCTCAGGAGAACTTGTTGCTGAAGTACCAATAGATCTGCCTATTACATTTAAACAAAGAAACACAGATCCTCCGGCTATAGATACTATAAACAATAATATCAGATATGTTTGGAAATATAATTATAGACCTCTAAAAACAAAAGAACTAAACGCTTCACCAAACAATACCGAAGCTCCCATAATACACGCTGCTCCTATCAATTTCAAATATGGAGTAGAGGGCAACAATGAGAATTGGAAATCATTTGGAAACTGGGTATACAGATTAAATAGAGGCAGAGATATCCTACCCGCATCAGAGCAAGCAAAGATAAACTCGTTACTCTCAGACGTAACAGATGATAAAGAAAAGGCAAAAATCTTATATCAATATCTGCAGGATTATACTCGCTACATAAACGTTAGCATCAATATAGGAGGAATGCAAACATATCCGGCCAGCTATGTCTCTACCAACAAATATGGAGATTGCAAAGCTCTCACCAACTACATGCAGGCAATGCTCAAATATGCAGGAATAAAATCATATTACACATTAATATTTGCAGGAGGACAAATAGTTGACGTAGATACGACTTTCCCCTCTCAGGTATTCAATCATGCTATTCTTACAATTCCTTTCGAAAAAGATACGATTTACCTTGAGTGTACTTCAAAAAATACGCCATTCGGATACATGGGGACATTTACTCAAGCTCGCAAAGCTTTACTTATTGATGAGAATGACAGCCATTTTGTAAACATTCCTCCTTTAAACCCAAACGATGTATTATGCAGCCGTTCGATTCTTGTTGATCTCAAAACATCTGATGTAAAACTTACATCAACAGCTAGAGGCGACAATTATGAAAGTTTAATCTATCTGGCTTCCGATATTAATAAAAATACGATTGATAAATATATACGAAATACTATTTTGACAGGTTCATACGATCTTATTAATTTCAATTTAGAGAAGGCAGCTTCTGATAATCCTTCTATAAAACTGAATGCTGAGTGTCAGTTTCATAATTTATTGAAAAAATATGGGGACAACTTAATTATTGAGCCTTTTTCTATAGAGATACCGACCTATGAGACACCTGATACACGAAAAAGTGATCTCCAACTTGACTATCCAAGTTTTTATAAAGATACTATTTGCTATTCCTTACCTGATGACAAAAAAGTAAAATTGCCGGAAGATATAAATATGGAATCTGATTATGGAAAATACTCTATAGGTTATAAGCAAAAAAACAATGAAGTTTATATATATAAATCGATACTGATTTCATCGGGAAGATACAACCTTATTGAATATAAAGAATTCTATGATTTTATAACGACTGTAAAGAATAATGAACTAAGAAAAATATACCTACAGTACATATGAAAAAGACAATTACAGCTTCTATCCTATTTATAATATCTATTATAAGTGGATACTCTCAAGTTAACTATTCGCAAGAATTCGGAAAAGTCACACAGTATGAAATGTCAATGTCACAATATGAGCAAGATAAAGATGCCGAAGCTGTTGTGATATACGACTTGGGTGATTATTATTTCAGACCAGACGAATCTCGAGGATTCTTGTTATCGATGGAACGTAAAGTAAAAATTAAAATACTGAAACAAGCAGGCACAAAATACGCAAACTTCGAAATACCTTACTATTCAGAGAATAGAGAATGGGAGTCTATCGAAAAAATAGAAGCCATAACATACAACATGGAAGGAGGACAATTAACAAAAACAATTCTCGATCCTAAAAACATATACGAAGAAAAGGTTAGCAATAATCTAAGTATAAAAAAGGTAGCATTAGCTGATGTCCGCGAAGGTTCGGTAATCGAATACAAATATCTAATTACGACTCCTTACTTTTTTAACATGAGAAAATGGGATTTTCAAAAGAAAATTCCTGTTGTTTATAGCAAATTAAAATATAAAGCTATACCATATTATGAGTATACATATATACTAAGAAGTATAAATAAATTTGACGAGTATAAAGCAACACCACTAAATGACGAAATTCGCTTTGGTCATTTAGTTTATAAAGAAATGCAATATGAGTTTGGATTAAAAAACCTTCCCGCATTTAAAGACGAAGAGTACATTACTTCCGAACAGGATTATTTGATAAGTCTTTACTTCCAGCTATCTAAAATATATTATCCAAGAGGAGGCAGCAAAGAAATCATGACTACCTGGCCTGCTATGTGTGATGATTTCTTGAAAGATAATGATTTCGGAAAGTACATAAAGAATAGTGAAAAAGAAGGAAAAAAAATACTGCCCACTTTAAATATCGCAAGCAAAACTCCTCTGGAACAAGTGGAGGCTATAACTAAATATGTAAAAGAAAAATACAATTGGAATGGAAATTATGGTAAACTCAGTGAATATAGTGTTTCCGATTTTATAAAAAAACAAACGGGGAATGTTGCCAATATAAACCTATTTCTAACCGGGCTACTCCGTTCTGCGGGACTAGAAGCATACCCTATAATATTAAGTACAAGAAAGAACGGATCGATAAGCTTATCTCATCCTTTTCAACAGTTCTTTAATTATACAATAGTCCTAGTGAGAATTGGAGAAAAAATATATTATCTCGACGCCACCGAACCGTTACTTTACTATAGTGATCTTCCTGAACGTTGCCTCAATGTAAATGGGCTTGTAGTAAAACCTAAATCTGAAGAATGGGTTAGCATACGACAAAAAGAACTTTCCATTTCACAGAAGAATTTTATTCTAGATATTATTCCGGAAGAAAGTAAAATGAACGTAAAAGCCAGATTTGCCGGGAGAGGACAAAAAGCATATAATTATCGTTCAACATATCTAGGGAAAACAGAAAATTTGCAAAAAGAATTGAAAAGCAATAACAATATTGATGTAAAAGGCGATATCAATATCGATGAAAATGATGACTTAGACAAACCTTTTGTTTTCTCTTTCGCATTTGATGCTTCTGTCGAAAATTTATCGGATAAATTATTTATTCATCCATTTTGCAACTTATCCATCAGCGATAACCCTTTTAAGCAAACCAAGCGGACATTGCCTGTAGATATGATATACATGCAAAGTGATTTTTATCGATCTGAAATAAATATTCCTGAAGGGTATAAGATTAATTATTTACCATCACCTTATATTGTAGATGACAACCTGGTCTCAATACAATATACAGTACAAAAAGAGAATAATAAAATAATAATAAATGCTGGTTATACTCTTAAACAGAATATATATCAACCTCAAAACTATATTAGCCTGAAAATGTCTTTTGCTGAGGCAATAAAAAGGTTTTCAGAGATGGTTATTCTTGAGAAAGAGTAACTCTTCAGAGTATATATAAAACGAATAATATAGGATCTATTTTTAATAAGGGAGCAGAAGGAGTTAATCTTTCTGTTCCTTTATTTGTAATACGATATTAACGTATCAATTACGCCGATACTCAACAGTCATCATTGTACACAATTTAATCAGACACCATAGAAAAAAAAACAATAACAATCTAACAACCAACAACATAAACCACAAACAAAAAGATATATGATACTAATAAATAATATTTATATATAAACAATTCAAAAAGATACAATAAAGTCCTATTTTTTTTATTCTTTTGTTGCTGTTTTTAAATAAGAAGTATAAAAGGGTTAGTTTTTTATCGGAAAGTGAATCTTAATAATGTATATTAAGAGATTATGTATGTGTGCATAGTAATACCCTTTCCCTCAATATGGTATAGTGAATTGTAGGTAAACCTTATTAAAGCTTAAAGAATCTCTTATTTGGCTTTTTTAGGGTATATCTCGACCAATTATGAGTAATAGCAAGCTTATATTCTTAAACTGTATCAACAAAGTAGCCATTATCTGGTAAAAAACAATCAGAAGAAATCATCGCTTTCTATCTATTATCTTCCTTCTATAATTATTAATATTATAAAAACAAAGAAATCCTTATTTTTTTCAAAGTCAATATTTGCATCATAAACCACATAAAACAACGATTAATGCATTTTTAACAATATAAATAGATTAAATACGAATTCGGATTATATAAATAATACAATATGGTTTTAAATTTAAGAATAATAGGATTTTAGAAAAAAACATGTGTATAATACTCAAAAAATGAAACTACACATCATTAAGCAATCTGTATTTTTGCAATTAAACAAAAGAATACACTTTAATTAGTCACAAACATTTAAGTCTTAACTCAACTTAGGCATTGAGATTATAAAAACACACTTTTTTCTTTTGATAAAATACTAAATACTAATATTATAGAGGAAATAAAATGAATAATTTAGATTTTAATAATGTGAGGGAGACAAAAATAGATAACACAGTTCATAAAAAACTAATTAATGCCATCAGAACAGTAATTGTAGAAAAAGAAACACTAACTAAATCAGACAAAGAAAAAGTAGCTTCAGTTCTTGCAGACATCCTCTGCCTTGGTAAAGAGTCGGTTTATAGAAGACTTAGAGGAGAGGTTCGCTTTTCTTTTGACGAAGTTGCATTGATTGCCAAGACTTTATCATTTTCGGTTGATAATATTATTGGGTCCCAAATAAATGAGAAAGCTATTTTTGAGATTAATTTAATAGATGCAAACCAGATAAACAGTGCATATACCAAAACATTGGAGAATGATATCAAAATCATCAAGAATATAAACAAAACCAAAGATTCAGTGTTAAAGTGTGCTTTTAGTAACCTGCCTTATCTATTTTATTTACATCATCAAAACTTATCAAAACTCAGACTTTTTAAATACGCTTATCAAATTAAGAAAAGTCAACCTCTACCATTCAAAGACTTTATTATTGATAAAGAGGTTTTTAATGCTCAAAAAATATTAACTTCGGAATTAAAAAAAATAAGACATTCCAGCGTCATCATCAGTCATGATATATTCTCGTCTATTATTAGAGAAATCAATTATTTCTACAATCTCAATTTACTAGATGAACATGATTTAATCTCTTTAAAAGATGAATTAAACGATTTGTTAAACGAATTATATACATATACTGTATCAGGACAATATGCAAACGAAGCAGACCTATTCCTTTATTTATCAAATGTAGATATTGAATCATCGTATATATTACTTGAAGGTAATGGTATCGCTCTGGCACATCTCGCTATTTATGGAATCAGTGGTATGAATTCTCAGAATAAAAACATTAGAAATGTTCATAATGAATGGATTGAATCATTAAAAAGATACTCTACCCTTATTACTTTTGGCGGAGAAATTCAAAGACACAATTTTTTTAAGGAACAAAAAAATATTATTAATACTATACATCCTTAATTCTACATTTTGTATATACAAAACACGAAAAGAAAATCAGATACAATTTAAAATTGACAATATACACCTTGCACAGTATTTATAAATAATAGTGTAAGGTGTTTTTCATTTACACATATCAATACTAAGTAACCGTCATCCAGCTAACCAACTAACATATAACAATTAACTCTAAAAAAATAGTAGAAAAGCCTCTAAAATAATTAGAGGTAATTTGACTTTGTGACATTTTTTCTTCAGCAAAATAAGTTTTCACTTTATCTGAACTATTTATAAAATAAATTAAAATACATATATGTATTAAAGAATCATAAAATGCATTTACATATTAATTAAATAAATAAAACAACAATTTCTGCATTTTAACTATTACCTCGCATCACATTATCGTATAATAATGTAAAAATACATGGAAATTAGAAACCAAAAACTGCAATATTCTACAAAAATGCACATATAATAAAGTTATATAAATAGATATTTGTACAAAGCAAAATAACATAAACAGCCTTTTAATTATTTAATTTTCAATAAAGATTTTCTAAATTTTATGAAATACAAATAAATAGTGGCTACAAATAATAGAATAAAAGATTACAAATATGCGCAAATTTTATATTAAACACGGTTTAGAGACAAACTGTAGGGATAAATGTTGCTATAACAGTAAAGAAATAGAGTTAATTGGTTTTATTTTTTATAAAATTACAGGAAATGCCTTTCGAATTTATTAACAAAACACTGGTCATTATATATCTCAAGAAAATGAATATTTATCAACAATTAAGAAGTGCCTGTTTAGCCTTTTTGATTTTTTTTAGCTTTTCTACTGTTGTAAAAAGTCAGGAAATAGCTATAAAAACAAATCTAGCTTATTGGGCAACCACAACGCCTAACTTAGGGCTAGAAGTTGGTTTAAGTAAAAAGAGTACGCTAGAAATTGGCGGAGGATTAAATGTATTCTCTTTTTCCGATAATAAGAATTTTAAGCATTGGCTTGTTCAACCCGAATACCGTTGGTGGTTTTGTGAATCATTTAACGGACATTTCTTAGGAATACACGCACATGCTTCTCAATTCAATGTGGGAGGCTGGGATATTCCTATCGGACGTTTAGATGTCCTTAAAGATAAAAGGTATGAAGGTTATCTATACGGAGGCGGTATAAGTTATGGTTATCAATGGGTAATCAGTAACCGTTGGAATTTTGAATTCAATATCGGAGCCGGTTATGCTCGTATTCATTATGATGAGTATCCATGCGAAGAATGCGGTACAAAGTTAGATGAAGGAAATTATAATTATTGGGGAGTAACCAAGCTAGGCCTATCTTTTATTTATTTCTTAAAATAAAGATTCATGAAAAGAACTATAATCTTAAAAATATATTTGTTTGTATCGTTGGCAGGATTTATAATACCTGTACACTCACAAGCGCAATCCGAGCAAGTTAAAGTATCCGGAGAGCACTTTATTAAACAAGATAATAAAGTTGCCATTAAAATGGATGTCATTCTGGATGAAATACATGTAAATAGAAATGACATGGTTATTTTAACTCCAATACTTAAGTCTAATCAAAACAAACTGGATAGTCTAAGCCTCCCTCCTGTCGTTGTAACAGGGAGCTTACGAAATAAAATATTGAATCGTAACAGCACATTCGGAAAAGATCTTCCTTTTAGTACTGAGCCTAATGCTATAATAAAAAGAAATAACAACACAGCTCAATCCATAGACTATAATGTATCTGTACCTTACAGAGCATGGATGGACGATGCTTCCATATCTATGTTGCGAACAATCTCTGGTTGTGCAAATTGTTATACCGTATCAAACGATCAGCTAATAGCGCAAAACATACTACCCAAAAGAGATCTAGCATCTTATCAACTCTCGTTTATTGTTCCTGAAGTAGAGGTAAAATCTCGAAAAGACCGACATACTGCAACATTTAATTATATTGTCGATCGTTATGAGCTACTTCGTGATTTCGGAAACAATCAGAGTGAGTTCGATCAAGTAGACAGAGTTATTGGCGAAATACAAAACAATAATGATCTACAGATAACTGAATTTAGTATCGCAGGATATGCTTCTCCCGAAGGTGGATTTGAGCATAACAAAGTACTATCAGAAAACAGGGCTAATTCTTTTGCCGACTATCTTGTTACAAAATTTGGCATCACCCGCAATAAATTTACTGTAGAGGGCTTTGGTGAAGATTGGGCAGGGTTGAAAAATGCTGTTTCTGCATCTAATTTTTCTAATAAACAAGCTATTTTAGATATAATAGACAAGACCTCGAACCCTGATGCTCGCGATGCAAAATTAAAGAGGTTATCGAATGGAGAAACCTACCGAACATTATTGAACGAATATTATCCTCCATTACGCCGTACAGAATATGCTATTGCTTATGTTGTTCGTCCATTTAATGTTGAAGAAGCCAGACAGATTATTAAAACGAACCCAAAACTACTTAGTTTGAATGAAATGTATCTGGTAGCCCATAGCTATCCAACTAGCAGCAAAGAATTTAGAGAAGTGTTTGATATTGCAGTAAGATTGTATCCTGAAAGTGATATCGCTATAATGAACTCTGCCGCTGCAGATATTGAAGGTAAAAATCTAGATGCTGCAATTGACCGTCTAAATAAAATAGAACGTAATCCTAAAGCTTGGAATAACCTTGGTGTAGCCTATATATTAAAAGGAAATACAGAGAAAGCTTTAGATTATTTTGCGAAAGCAGCCGATAGTGGCAGCATCGATGGAAAGAAAAATCTTGAAACACTACAAAAAGCAATCAATATAAAATAAATATAAGCAAAATATTTAATTGTAAAATTTCAGAAAGTAAAACATGACGTAATAATTTAAAAAGAATGAAAAAAGCAAAACTATTCTTAATAGCTGTACTAGTCCTAGGGCTTGCTTTTACAGCCTGTAGCGATGATAATAATTTAAATTCACCTACTGAACAAGAGGCTACTACAAATGTTAGTATCACTCTTAGTATGTCTTCGAACACAAGAAAAAGTTTACCGGACGACTATCGTTTGATTGGAGAATGGGCGGGAAGAGATGACATTACCAAAGTGGCTATTTATCTTATTGACGGTGCTTCCGTAACTGCTCAATCTTTTAATGTAGGAACGGATTATAAAAAAGAAGTAATAAGTGGGCAGGTGACTCTAGTTCCTCAAGAATCGGCTGCCATTAAAACAACTGCCGGAGTTAAAAAGGTTTATGTATTAATAAATGGAACGACAGAGGTTGAAAATGCTTTGGCTAAAACACCTGTTGCTGAATTCGAGAATGCATATGCTCAAGCTGCTTTGTATATAGCTAATTCGGGTACAAGTACAACTGTAAGTACTTCTGCAGAAAAATTAGCTATAAAAAATGGAACAACAGACGAGAAAATTCTAATGACTTGTGTTGAACCTAAAACAATTGATGTCGTTAATAATGTGTCTGCTGCTGAAACTACTGCCGCTGCATCTCCTAAAAACCGTGTTAGTCTAGTTGTAGAAAGAACTGTTGGACGTGTTATGGTATCCACAGAAGGACTAACTTATAATGTTCCTGCAGGAAACGGCTCTACCATCTTAGGTACAATTTCTGAAATCAAATGGGTATTGGCACAAGGAGAAAGCTCTCTTTATCTTCAACGTAAAGCTGATTTCGCAACACCTAATTTTGGATGGGTACCAATTACCGATGCTCAATATTGGGGTACCGAAATTACAGGTTCAAGTTCGAAATATGATTACTCAGGTTTATTCGAAGAATATGATCCAACAACTCAGTTTGGAGGAACTAATGTTGCTACTATGAGTGACTATGCAACAAATCCATCATCGGCTATAACAGATGAATTAGAAGCTAGCTTATCCGGTAAATTTATCCTGCCAAACACTCACGCCTATGGAGCCGGAAATGAATCCGGTTACAAGAAGGGTAACACTGCATATGTTCTTATCAGAGCTAAATTCACTCCTTCTGCTGCGGCTTTTGCTGACGGAGAAACTTATACAGCAGGTGATGACTTCTTCGTAGGAGCGAATGGTAAATTTTATGTGAGCGCTGCAAATGCAGTAACACCAAGCAAAGGTGGTGTAACCGGACAAACTGTAGCAAGATACGTAAAAGGTAAAGTATTGTATTATGCATGGGTTAATCCTGATAATATTCCTACATGGTATAATTCTCCGGTTGTAAGAAATAATGTATATCATATCCATATTACAGGATTTAAAAATTTAGGAACTAACTGGAATCCATTGTTCCCTGAAGATCCGAATAATCCAAAAGGAGAACCGGTAGATCCATCAAATCCGAATGGTCCTAAAAAACCTTTGAATCCCGATCCTAGGCCAAACGTACCAGGTGTAGAGGAACCGGAAAATCCTGTAGATCCAACAGATCCGTTGACTACTCCTGAAACATGGATGAGTGTAGATGTTACAGTATTGCCTTGGCAACTTCATTCTTATAGTATTGATCTGGGAATCTGATTTATAGAAAATTTATAATTCTAATTATATCTGGGGGAAGTAAGGATTCCTTTTTCCCCCAGTCTTTTAAAACATCAATTACATACAAAATGCAACAAATGAAGAATTTGCGAATTAAGATATTGATGACCGCGTTAACATTAAGCGCAATTTTTTGGGGGTGTGATTCTCTTATTTATGACGACTTAGAAGACTGTCCCCAAGGTGTATATGTGAAGTTTTTTTCAATGACACCTTGTGCTGTAGATTCAACGTTCATAGGTGAAGCATCATCACTCACAGTGTTTGCGTTTGATGAAGAGGGTAAACTTGTAACTTCAGTGAGCAAGCAGAATGTAACTCTTAACCGCGATTTTGAAGTGCTTGTTCCTGTTTCGAACGGAAACTTCTCATTTATTGCATGGACAGGAGTAAACGAAAACTTTACAAGAAGCACTTTCTCTTCAGGCATTACAACAAAAAAAGATGTAATGTTAGCTATTAAGTCATCAGAAAGTAGAGCGGCTAGTTTAGGCAATACTGAACGCATTTGGCAAGGTGAAAGCCCAACGGTATTTTTGCCCGATCCTGAAAAAAGTGGATCACTATATAAGCATACTAAAATCAATTTGCGCGAGTTAACCAATCGTGTTAAAGTGATTGTCGAATTTGATTCAACAATCACAGAGTTAAAGCCTCAAGATTTAGCTGTGGCTGTATCATCGGCTAATGGAACTATAAATATAGATGGTTCTATGCCATATAATTCCCCTGTAATATATTATCCTCAACAAAATACTGTTTACACAGATAATAGTGTAACATGGAATTTCTCTATGTTAGAGCTTGTTACCGGATATCATAATAATTTGACTATCAATTATCCCAAAACAGGTCAGCAAGTATTTAATGGAGACCTTATAGGTAGTATTTTGATGAATACTATTAATGGAGGAATTAATTTGAATTGTGAAAACGATTTTACAATAAAATTTGTACTTAAAGATTACTGTGCAGAGTGCGGGACAAATTTCAGTTGCGCAATCTATGTAAACAACTGGCTTGTACATAGCTATAGCACAGATTTATAATTATAAAGCATTCTTTGCTTTAATAATCTATATGATTATGACAAGATTATACTTAATATATATATCACTTTTAGGACTTTCATTATCATTTGCAGGTTGTGATTCTCTAATTTATGATGATCAAAAGAACCCGCAATCCGAGCCGGTAGTTTATCTCTCGGTAACTAAAGCCCAGGCTGAAGGATTAGAGACTTTGAATGCAGATGATGTAGAGTATGAAGACCGGGTTCATGACTTGGCTATGCTGGTCTTCGATTCATCTAGCGGTACAAAGGTGGGTGAATACTTTGATGAAAATATTCCTATTTCAGAAAAAGACAAGTCTTTTATTGTACAACTGAATCCGGGGCCTGGTCAACGTGATTTTTATTTTGTAGCTAATATGCCCATAGCAGCCTTAAAAAGCATAACCACGCGGTCTGCTATGGAATCATATATGAATACCTTTAGAGATTTAGACACAGACTTATATCTAAATGCTACTGAAACAAAAGGGTTCCCTATGTCTCGAATATACAAGAATCAGACCATTACTCAAGGCGGAAATATTTACTCACCCCTACCCTTTCGTCCTAATGGCGAAGACAGAGTAAAACTTATTCGAGTACTAGCAAGACTAGAGGTAAAAATAGACGGTTCTACAACTAATTTGGGCGTAAAAAGCATATATTATAAAAATGCTTACCGACAATTTAGTCTACAATCTCCGTTAACACCAATCGTACCGATTTATTACGAAGATAAACCTTTAAAAAAGGTAGATAATTCGTTTATATATTACATGCCGGAGGCTCTGATGTCAGCTCCTAGCTGGTCGGCAAGCTCTCATAAGCCTGTCAATTACTTTGTTATTGAAACATTGAACGGAACGCTATACGAAATTCCGATCATAACATATGACGGTACCATAGCTGAGAGCGATTATTTGTCTTTTGCCACAGGAAATCAAACAGAAAAACCAGATTATAATATTTACCGTAACCATCATTATTTTTTTAGTATAAAAAAATTACAAACAATCGAGATCATTTATAGTATAGATCCATGGAAGATCAAGCAGAGCGCAACTTACATGGGATATGGCTACAATGTAGGAATTGATGAGGACGGAAAAATAACAATAAGCAATACGATAGAAGCTTGTGCTCCGCATGACATTGTGCTGAAGACAGTCGCACCATTCAAATTTTCTGATAATACGACCGAAAAATCGTTTAATAATTTTGATCCTACTGCATCTGTAGGATATACCCTAAGCACTATTCCTAGCGTGGGAGATGGATCATACCTTCAGGTGTATTACAACGATGCATTGGTAAAAACTTTTAGCAAATAAAAGATAAAGACTATGAATAAAATAATATATGTAACATTCTTTCTGAGCCTTTTCTTTGTTGCTTGTTCAAATGAAGAGACCCCGGAACCAGAATTCGATAACAACAATATAGAATTATCATTAACTGTAAATAATTACATTAAAAATATAACGAAAGCCGAAAGTGATGGAACGGAAGAAGAACAGACTGTAAATGATTTATATGTATTCCTTTTCCCTACTACAGGTTCTCAGACGTTAATTAAATATTATATTTCAGGAGTAACATTTACCGGAGGGTCTTGGAATAGTAGTACAAAGAAGATATCATTGAATCTCACACAGGCTGAGGCTGGTAATAGAAATGTATATATAGTAGCAAATTGCTCTACAATTAAAACAAACCTTGATGGAGTATCAGCTATAGAAGACCTACAAGCTATTTGGCAAACAGTAAATAACCCATGGTCTGCGAACATTACAACCCCATTGTTAATGTCCGGAAATAAGACTCATGATTTCAATACGAACTATCAACTCAATAATGTATCATTAGTTAGGGCCCTAGCAAAAGTTCAACTGAATGTAAAACTTTCTGCGCAACATTATAGTACTCCTATAGTAGACAGCAAAGCTCAATATAGTTACAAATATATTGATTTCGATAAAAATACGTATGTATTTAAACCATCTACAAAAACAGATAATCTAGCAAGTTCTAACGACTGGACAGCTTGGAGTGCAACTGGCTCAGTTTCATCCTATACTTTAGATCAAGGAAATGTTACAAACTTGACATTAATCACTTATATAAATGAAAGAGATAATGCAAGTAGTGCCATAGAGATAAAATTACCATATCAGGCTACGGGTCCATTACCTCCTCCTGAATTTGGTGATGAAACATACAAATTGTTACTGCCATCGAAGATTGAGCGTAATCACTGGTATGTATATGATGTGGAAATTTAAAAATTAATACGAAGGTTTGCAATATAGCCACAAAAGTAAATTAATGATAGATTGGTTAAAAGCTGAATATAAAATATCAGGGATACGATCCAATAAATCTGTTAATTATTTGAATTATGAATAAAAAATACCATACTCAGGTTTATCCGAATCAAAGTTTGAAAGTTGAAAAATACTTTTTTACTCATCATAAAAGATCAAACCTTTATCTATTATTTCTATTATTGTTTTTTACAATATCTGTATCATATATTCATGCTGAAGGTTCCGGTAACTGGAAAGGCTCTGCAACAGTAAGTCGTCTAAGTTCGTTGTATGTTCCCGGAAATACTGCAGGAAATACAGGCTACGATACTCGCGGAAGCATGATGAGGCCTAGTGCAACTACGAATTATGATACGAATCACCGCTTCTATGTTTATGTAAAAGCGGGTGAAACTGTTTACTTTAGCTTTAAGAGTTCGACCACCAGCAATTTTACTTGGTATTATGATAACTCATCGACAGGATATAATACATTTTTCCCTTCAGGACTTTCAGGTTCAGGACAAACGGCAGTTACAACAGCTAATAGTAATTTACAAGGAAGAACGAGTACCAATACAAGTCTGACACAGGCTCAAGCTTTTCTCGGCCCCTCTGCTTTAACGTCGGGAGGTTATTCTACCACAGGAACCGCAAGTGCTACCAATACGAACGCAGGTGGTCAATTTACAAACAATACCGGTCAGGATAGAGCTTTTTGGGTAGAAATGGCTAGTCCGGGTAACACTGGTTGGGAAATTACCGATTGGGATGTTACGGTTGCCTCCGGAACGACCAAGCGTCCAGGCCGTGTATATTGTAGGTATTGGAGTATTTATAGTGGCCTTCCTACTACAGCCGGTCAAACAAATAGTTCTTCGTTTCACGATGATTTTGGATTCTATGTACCCGTAGATAATACATATTCTGCACAAACAGACGATTATTATATTAAGTATGTCAATTTTGGAAAATCGAATGCGGGTTATGTAGTATTTTTTGCTAATGACTCCGGACCACTAAACGAGAAATTAGGGAATGGAGAACCCAATATTGAAGAAAACCGCAAGTCTATTAAAGGAACATCCAATCGCTATCAATATCCTTTATTTGTTGCAGAACCGGATGAATCTATTTGGAAAACTTCACGAGGTCCGGTTGCAACTACAGACGTAAGATTTGGAAGAAAAGCGGATGCTACAGGTGGAGAAGCATATTTTATCGTATATGTGGATACTCCCGGAATTCTGGATATCCTAGTAGACATTGATGGCTCAGGAAGTTACTCTACTGGTGATGTTCGCCTTTTCAGATACTTTAATGATGCAGGAACCTATGATGTGTATTGGGATGGGAAAGATGATAATGGCAACATTGTTCCGGCAGGGACTGTTATTAAGCTATTCACATCAGCAAATTTCTTCCCAGTCCATTTCCCTGTCTACGATATGGAACAAAGTCTTGGGATAACAATGAAAAACATCAGACCGGTAGATATGAATAAAGCCACAGTTAAACTGTATTGGGATCATAGTAAAGTTTACACAGGGGGTCCCGGTAACAGAAATACCAATTGGTTTACAGTTCCAGCTAATCAATCCGGCACTTTTGCTAATAATAATGTACAATCTCCGGCTATAAATACTACGGGGGCTGATAGCCCTGCGAATATCTGGTGGGCTAGTGGAAATAATGGTATTGGGAATGAAAATACATTTAATGTTTATGCAGGGTCATGGATGGAAACGATGGAGTTGAATTTTACATTCAACTGGGATAAGTCTGATATAGAAGTCGTCAAAACAGTTAGCAACTCTACGCCGGCCATAGGAAGTGAGGTTACTTTCACGATCAAAGTAGCCAACAAAGGTATGATGTATTCTCAGAATATAACGGTAGACGATTTATTACCTTCGGGGTATGAATATGTAAGTCATACAGCCTCTATGGGCTCAACTGTTACACCTTCACCTATAGGAAGTAATGATCCCGAAGTTTGGAATCAACAACAAACGACCTATGATCCAATTATCGGAATATGGACTGTATATGATATACCATATGATGCACTTGATCTAAGCAAAAACGAAAGAGTATTAACTATTAAAGCGAAGGTACTCAAATCGGGTATATATAATAATACAGCAGAAGGATATCCGCAGACAAAAGAATCAGATCCAGATCTAAGCAACAACATTTCAACAGTTACGATAAATCCAACGAATACAACGAATGCTGTTAATGATATTAATGTAACACAAGAAAACAAATCAATCAGCGGAAATGTATTGACCAATGATTTCGATTTGGAAGGACATACCCAGACCGTTACTTCTACAGGTTCTTTCACAACAGTAAACGGTGGAACAATTGCAATAAATGCAAATGGCACTTATACATATACCCCTGCTAATGATTTTATCGGAACCGATTCTTTTACTTATACTGTATGTGATGATGTTCCTGCACCTCTTAAAGCATGTGCAACAGCAACAATTACAATCAATGTTATTCCAGAACGAGACCCATCGATTAATAACAATGTTGTAGCAAATGACGACACAGGTGTTACCGAACAAGATAAGCCTGTATCCGGGAATCTTCTAACGAATGACTTTGACCCTGACGGAGATAATCTAATTATAAATACAACCCCGACAACCCCTCCTTCACATGGTACAGTTACAATATCATCAGACGGAACATATGTCTATACTCCAGATGCTGGCTTTAAAGGTGTAGATACTTTTGTATATGAAGTATGTGATGATGGAGACCCTGCAACATGCGACAGAGCAACAGTAACAATTACTGTATTACCAAAAAGTGATAAGACAAATCATACCTATGCAAATGATGATGCTTATTATAGTGAAGTAAATAAAACAGTAAATGGAAACGTATTACTGAATGATTTTGATCCCGAAGGCGATAACCAGATAGTAAACACTACTCCGGTTAATGCTCCGGTTCATGGATCTTTAGTTCTAAATATTGATGGTACGTTTACTTATACTCCAAATAATGGATTTACAGGAACAGACAGTTTCGTATATGAAGTATGCGATAATGGCACTCCTGTAGCTTGTGACAAAGCGACTGTATACATTCACGTAAATCCAGAACCAGTATCTCCAAATACAACTTATGCAATTGATGATATTAATATAACGTATAAGAATATATCTGTTGGTGGTAATGTATTGACCAATGACTTTGATCCGGAAGGAAACTCACAGACTGTGACCAATAATGGATCAATAACTACGACTAAAGGTGGAAACGTTATACTAAATGCTGATGGAAGTTATTTGTATACTCCAAAGAATGATTTCGTAGGAGAAGATAGCTTTACATATACAGTGTGTGACAATGGTGTTCCTCAAGCATGTGACCAAGCGACAGTAACAATCAAAGTAATTCAAAAAGCAGATCCAACAATAAATAATAACATCATAGCGAATGACGACGAAGCCGTTACCAGAAAAAACAGAAGTGTTTCGGGCAATGTACTAACCAATGATTTTGATCCTGATGGTGATAATATGATTGTTAATACAACTCTGATAACTTCTCCTACTAATGGTTCGGTTACAATAGCTGAAGACGGAACATATACATATACTCCTAATACCGATTTTGTAGGTCAAGATTCTTTCGTTTATGAAGTATGTGATAATGGTGATCCTGTAACTTGTGATCAGGCTACAGTGACTATAACAGTAATATCAGACCAAAGTGGTCAAGTAAATTATACTTTTGCACGCGACGATGTTTTCTACATTGATGGGAAAAAAACATTAAACGGGAATGTCCTGGATAATGATTTCGATCCCGAAGGAAATGAACAAGTCGTAAATACAACACCTGTCAGCAGTACTTCCAATGGTACTCTTACTTTAAATGCAAACGGAACATTTTCTTATGTTGCCAATGACGGATTTAAGGGAACAGACAGTTTTATATATGAAATATGCGATAATGGTACACCTCAGGCATGTGACCGTGCAACTGTTTATATTGTAGTAAATATACGTAATTACTGGCACGGTACAGTTGATACAGATTGGACAAAAGAAAATAACTGGACAGCCAACTATGTCCCTGTATCGGGAGAAAATATTGAATTTGCAACCGTTTCCAATAACGGATCTTCAGGAAGTGGAAATGGTGCGGGAGCAGCTGTTAATGATCTGTATTTAGATAAAGACCGAATTATTGGAGATCTTACCAATAACTCCGATATGAACCTCGTAGTAACGACCCAAAATCAATTGACGATAAACGGAACCGTCAATGACAGTAACTCTGATAAAGGGACTATAATCGTAAAAACATCTCCGGATGAAGCTACAGGCACACTTATTTTTACCAATCCGGCAACAAACTTAGCAGTAAATGCTACTGTCGAATTCTATAACAAAGCATACGAATGTTCTACTTGTGGTTACTATAAGAGACAATGGCAATATTTCGGGATACCGGTAAATAGCTCTGAATTTCCTTCTACCGGAGTAGAAACTGTAAACCAATGGGTAGAGCCTTACAGCGGAGACAAATGGCGTCCTGCACCATATAGCCCGGATACTCAATTAAAAGCATTCAAGGGTTATGAAATGACCAATAGTGCTACTTCTTTACCTGACAAAATATATAATTTCACAGGTACACTAAATGTAGCTGATGCGATTGTGCCGTTAACAAAAACTTCGAATGTGAATTATTCAGGCATGAATTTGATCGGTAATTCATATACAGCAGCAATCCCGATCTCAACAGATGCAATTACTTTTGGCACCGGACTATTGGAAGAAGAAACTGTATACTTATTCAATACAGGAACTCGTGACCAATGGCGTAAGCTAAATGGATCTACTGCTACCGGTATTAGCGGAGGACAATATCAAGCTGTACCATTCAGCTTGGCTGGTCAGGCAACTTTACCTGATAGGATCTTATCGATGCATACATTCATGTTGAATGCTAAAACATCCGGTTCGATAACTTTGAAATACGCTAAATTAGGAAAGAACGAATTGATTAATCAATCAGCATGGCGTTCATTAAAAAGTAGCAATAGCGAAGCTTATCCTCATATTATTATGGATGTAATAGGTGATTCATCGGCCGACCGCGTATGGTTGTTCGAAAATCCGGCAACTACAAACGGATTTGATAATGGTTGGGATGGATACAAGTTACTAGAAAATGGTTTGACTCAGATTTACGTATCAGGTACAAATAAAGAGAAGTTCCAAATAGCAACAGTACCACAAATAACAGGTACAGCTTTTGATGTAAAAACTTCAATAAATGAAAATTATACGTTAAACTTATCTGTTACTCCGGATATAGAAAATCGTAAACTATACCTTCGAGATTTAACAACAGGACACATCTACCCTATTGTTAATAATGGAGAATATGCGATTAATGGAAAAAGTAGTTTAGATAAAAATCGCTTCGATATTGTTTCTAGCAACTCTGTACTAACTGACGATGATGAAGGTTCAGCATTAATCAATATTACGGTAAATAACAATGTTATCGTAGTAACCAATATGTCTGAAGTAGATTGTCTGGCTATTGTATATGATCTGAACGGTAAAAAAATATTTAGTAAAAACGTTAAGAAATATAGCTCCGAAAGCTTCACTGACGGTTACTTTATTCAAAACAGCATTTATATAGTTAAAGTAGCAGATAATAAACAGACAGTAAAAAAGACTAGCCGGATATTTATGAAATAAAAGCTGGGGTAATAATTCTGATTAAAACGGAAAATAAAGAAAGAGACATTCTTAAAATATACTATCAACCAAGATAGTAGTGTAGTTTTGTAAAAGTTTTTGAGAACCTATGAGTCGTGAGATTCGTAGGTTCTATTTTTATTATTAATAATTAGAGATTCAGTGCTGAGCGATATTTGACCTTTACTTACAAGGTAATTCATCGAATATTTTGTAATATACCATAAGCTCCAATCACTTATTACAAATGACAGAGAAGCTAAATAAAATAAACTTGGATAAGATTCAGTTATTTGTATAGTCTACAAAGAAGAAAGAATGTAGATATTAATTTGGTGCTTTAGAATATAAGTATGCAGCTATAAACATAAATACAATATTCGGTATCCATACGGCCAGCATTGGTGGCATTGTGCCTGAAACAGCAAAAGAAGAGCTTACTGTCTGAAACATAATATAGGTTACACTCAACCCTAGTCCGATTCCAATATTAAGTCCCATTCCGCCCTTCATTTTCCGAGCAGATAAGGAGGCGCCTATTATAGTGAGTATAAATGCTGAAAATACTGATGCGAATCGCTTATGGAATTCTATCTCGAATTGAGTAATACTTACACCTCCGACATTTGCCAATCCTTTGGCCTTTTGTCGCTGTATATACGAATACAACTTAGGCGTTGACATTTGCTCAAAATCATTTACAGATACCAGAAAATCACTCGGTATAACATTCAGTGTGGTATCTATCCGGGCCCCGGTTGTGATTTTTTCTTTCATTCCATGAAATTCGCGTATAGAATAATTATTAAGAACCCAGTGATATGCTGTATCATATTCTATTCTGTTTGCAACCAGTCTCGATTTTAGTTCCTTGCCTTCAAATTTATCTAAAGAAAGATTATATCCTAATCGTGTTTTATTATCAAAACGTTCGATATAAAGAATAACTCCTTTGTCAACTTGCATTTGTATACGACTTGCATAATCTACACTTTTATCCTTTATATATTTGTTCTGAAATTTTATACGCGTTTCGTTGGCTGGTGGAATTATAAAACTACTTAGAATGAATGATCCTACTGCGATAATACCTGCTGAAATCATATAGGGCTTCATCAATCGTTTGAAACTCATCCCATTTGATAACATTGCTATAACTTCAGAATTATCAGCAAGTTTGGACGTAAAAAATATTACCGCAATAAACACAAATAATGCACTGAAAAGATTGGTGTAATACGGTACAAAATTCATGTAGTAGTCGAATATGATCGCTTTTAAGGGAGCATTATTGCTTAAAAACTTATCAAGTCGTTCGTTTATATCAAACACTACGGATATAGAAATAATAAGAATAATTGAGAATATGTATGTTCCCAAAAATTTCTTTATTATGTACTTATCAAGTATTGATAGTATTTTCATTCTATTCAGTTAATCACAAACGTCTTGAAACATTTTCAGTCATCATTCTTTTCCAGCTCAAAAAATCACCTGCTATTATATGCTGACGGGCTTCTTTGACAAGCCATAAATAAAAAGCCAGATTATGGATAGAAGCGATCTGTAATGCTAGAATTTCATTCGTTATAAATAAGTGACGAAGATATGCTTTTGTGTACAAAGTATCAACAAATGAAGCTCCATTTTCTTCTATTGCAGAAAAATCTTTAGCCCATTTCTGATTTCGCATATTCATAATCCCATTACGAGTAAATAATTGTCCATTACGTCCATTACGTGTGGGCATTATACAGTCAAACATATCTACTCCACGTTCTATCGCTTCGAGAATATTGGCCGGTGTACCTACCCCCATCAGATAACGAGGTTTATCCTTTGGTAAAATCTCATTTACAACCTCTATCATTTCGTACATCTTCTCTGTAGGCTCTCCAACAGCTAACCCTCCAATAGCATTCCCGTCCGCACCTTTAGAAGCGACATTCTCTGCAGCTCGTCTGCGTAAATCAGGATATACACATCCCTGTACAATAGGAAATAATGCTTGTTTATAACCGTATTCACATTCGGTTTCATTAAAACGTTTTATGCATCTATCAAGCCATCGTTCTGTAAGGTCTAGCGATTTTTTTGCATAAGTATAATCTGCATCGCCAGGTGTACATTCATCGAATGCCATCATTATATCAGCGCCGATAGTACGTTCGATATCCATTACGTATTCAGGAGTAAATACATGTTTAGAGCCATCGATATGAGAGCGAAAAATGGCACCTTCTTCAGTAAGCTTTCTATTATGAGCCAAAGAAAAAACCTGAAATCCCCCACTATCGGTCAAAATAGGCTTATTCCAACTATTAAATTTATGTAAACCTCCTGCTTGTTGTAAAATATCTAACCCCGGACGTAAATACAGATGGTATGTATTTCCTAAAATTATTTGTGCCTGTATATCATTCTCGAGCTCAGTCATATGGACGGCCTTTACAGCACCTTGGGTCCCCACGGGCATGAATATAGGAGTCTCTATTTGTCCATGATCTGTCGTTATCAACCCTGCGCGAGCACTAGACTGATCATCGGTATATTGAAGTTCAAAATCCATTCTATTTTTTTATTCAAATCTGAGATGTTCTGGCTTGTTCTGTATCTTCAGATTCTTCATCTTGAGCCAGATCTTTGAGTTGCACTAAAACTATCGAAGCCTTATTTTTCTTTACTACAGTAAACTGATAGTCCTCGGCTTCAAGCTTGTCGTGAGTATTGGGAATACGACCAAACTTATCTATTAAATAGCCGGCCAATGTATCGTATTGCTTATCTTTATCGATAGGATGTGGTAATTCGTCATTAATATCTGAGATGGCAGCTGTGGCAATTACAGAATATGTATTATCTCCGGTTTGTTCTACAAAAGGAATTTCATTGTCATACTCATCTTGAATCTCACCTACCAATTCTTCAAGAATATCCTCCATCGTAATAACCCCTTCTACCCCACCATACTCGTTAAGCACCATTGCTATTTGCTGATGCTTTACTTGAAATTCTTTCAGTAATTGACCAATCCTTTTGGTCTCAGGAGTAAATGAAACAGGACGAATAATAGAACGTATATCTACAGTTCCATTTATCCGCATTTTTTTCAATATATCTTTTAGATGAACAACACCAATCGTGTTATCTATATTATCTTCATAACATGGAATACGGGAATATCCTTCTTCTATTACAAATTCGAGGGTTTTCTCATCATAATCGTTAGCATCAATAGCTACAACTTGAGTGCGAGGAACCATTATCTGACGTGCTGTCCGTTCTGAAAAATCAAATGCATTTTGAATAATATCAAATTCGGCACTATCTACATTTCCGCTTTCCTTAGCCTGATCAACAAGATAGCGCAGCTCGTCACTACTATACACTTCTTGCTCCGAAACAGTATGTAGTCCGACTAGCTTAAGTATAAAATTGGCAATACCATTTAACATCCAGATAAATGGACGACACAGCCAATAAAAAGCATGCAAAGGATATGCTACAGCCAATGTTGTCTGTTCTGAACGCTGTATTGCCAACGATTTAGGAGCTAATTCGCCTAAAACAATGTGGAGTATAGTAATAATAACAAATGCCGTAATAAGAGAAATAGTAGAAAGAATATTCGGTGCAAGTTCCAATCCGAATAGCCCTATTAATTCTTTTATTATTTTAGAAACGACAGGCTCTCCAATCCACCCTAAAGCCAAGCTGGCAATAGTAATACCAAACTGAGTAGCTGCAAGATATGCATCAAGGTGTGAAACTATACGCTTTGACAGGATTGCAGTACGACTACCTGCCTGAGCTTTCAGTTCCAATTGAGAAGATCTTACTTTGACAATTGCAAATTCGGCTGCAACAAAAAAACCATTAAGAAAAACAAATAAAAGTGTAATTAGTATCGATATGACAATGTCCATATTTTTATATGAATGGTAATAGCTACAAAGATAATATAAATGTATATTTGTTTAACAAAAACGAATAAATCAATATCAATTAGTATTAATAAATTGTTGGAAATATATCATCTATTGATAGGTAAAACTTCAATCCAATAATCATCGGGGTCGTTTATAAAATAAAGTCCCATACTATGATTTTCGTAACAAACACACCCCATCTCTTTGTGATATTCTCTGATTTTATCATAATCACCATCTACTCTTATACATAAGTGGCTTTCATTTTCTCCCAATTCATAAGCTTGAGGATGGTCTCTCAGCCATGTTAATTCTAAAGAAAAAGGGCTAACACCATCTCCCAAATATACAAGAGTAAAAGATCCGTCTGAAGCCTCTTTACGCCTTATTTCGTTCAAGCCTAATGCTTTTTTATAAAAACTGATGCTTTTATCCAAATCTGTTACATTTATATTGAAATGATCAAATCTTCCTTTTATTTCCATAATTATTTTTCTTTTAATAAGAATACAAATATAATATGAATAAAATAAACGGTTGACTTTATATCTTGTCTTTTGATAATCTTTTACATGTAGATTATTATAAAGATTTGATTTACACAACTCTAATTTATTTAAGCACTAAAAATTGAAAACTTTTGAAATAAAATCTTTTTCTTTTTATAAAAAGTACTATCTTTGCACTCGCTTAAAAGCAAAAGGTGAGGTCCCGTAGCTCAGCTGGATAGAGCAACAGCCTTCTAAGCTGTGGGTCAAGCGTTCGAATCGCTTCGGGATCACAATACAGCAATTATAAATAGCTATATATCACAAGATGTATAGCTGTTTTTTTAGAAGACTATAGTGAGTATACACCAGAGATTTATTACAACATTTTATTGCAAACTTTTACGCTTGATTTATTAAACTATCTACATAGCACAAGCGATACTATATATTGAAGACATAAATAACAAGAGAAAAAGAGATGAGACATGTTCGCAAACAACAAGCCAAATTTATTTTGTATCATTAAATAGATCTGTCACAGAAGACATCAACAGTCTAATTATAAATAAGATAAGAATAAACAAAAAAAATATCTCCTGTTAAGAGATATTTAATTAATTACAAAATTAGAAAATAAATTGAATTTAAGTAATTAAAAGACATAAAAAAGAAAAAGGCATAATCTGCAATATGTTCATAAATTTAATTTAGATAGATCTACGAATATATATAATACACGTTATCAGCACATTACACATTAAAATATATCTCTTAACAGGAGATATACCCTATACGATAAATTTTTGCCTTTGCTCTATACATTACATTTGTTGATTAATCAGAAAAATCAATGAGATAGCAAACTTTAGAAAAATAAATTATAGCATAATGTTTCTTTTCCACTCCAGACATTTACACGAACTATATATACCCATACAAAAGTTTCAATACCCTATAAAACGGGGTAACCACTTGTTTGTCTTTAATTTGTTTGTCTTTAATATTTGTTGTCATCCCATTTATTTTCAACCGCCGCTTGGGAAAGTATTCGGAAGAGAATATAGGGTATTGAAGTTTTTATACGGGATAGAATTATATATGCAAAAAATGAGTGATTAATTATTTCATTATAAAACTAAAACATTTACTAAATGAAACCAACAAACTTCAAACTAAACAGAAGCAAACTGAAAACATTATTCATAGTTATAATGTTAGGAGCTTCTTCCTTATTACGTGGACAGGTAACCATCGGTTCGGGATATGAACCAAATTCAAATGCGTTACTCGATTTACAGGAGCATTCCGACCACAGTTCTACAAAAGGGTTACTGCTACCACGCGTTTCACTTTCATCAACAACATCATTTTCTCCTTTACTAGCGCATGTAGCAGGAATGACTGTGTATAACACCGCTACGATAAACGATGTAACCCCCGGATATTATTATAATGATGGGACTAAATGGATAAAACTTTTTGCGGAAGTTTCTGCAGTTACACCTAAATTCTTTTATATGCCATCTATTGTGCTACCGACAGATACCGCAGACCCATCTTATAACACAGTTACACAAGAGTTTACTGTTGATTTATATACTCTTTACAGAGAACAATTCGAACTGACTAATTCAGCGTCGTCTATCAAGGGGGCGGGTGCAACAACTTTACCCGTGTTAGCTAGTAATGACTTAGAGTATTTCATTCCTTATTATGATAATACGGTTTTCCAGAATATCACATTAAGTAATACAGGGATTTTGAAATACAAACTTTTCGCACAATTTACTTATTCCGAAAAAACGTTTATGAACATTGTTTTTAAGGTCAAATAACAATAGTTTGTACAAAATAAAGATTAGTAAATTATGAAAATATTTTATGCATTAATATTTTGCGTATGCACCATTTCTGCATTTGCGCAAAACAATATAGTAAAGGATGTAAAACAAGAGACTAATGGAAATTATTGGTTTCGTAGTGCAACAATAAATGTTCGTAACTATGAGACTAAAGCAGGAGTATTGGCGCATACCTTTAATGACACCACATCTCTAAAAGGGATAAACAAGCTGCCATTTCCCATTCATCCCATATTCTTATCGGTATATATACAATCGGGAAAGCTAGCTGCTTGTACTCTGTGGAACAACCTCGCGGAATATAATGTAATCAATGAGGGAATGTTACTATTGCCAGCTAAAGAATCTGAGAAGGAAATAGATCCAAAACCAGAAGATAATTTTTCTTCGCCATATTCCTTATCTCCTCTGTACACTTTGACTATAGAAGGAAATACTGCAACATTTACTTTTCCAGAGATTTATGGAAATAGTGATTATAACTTCCCATTAGAGGGTACATTGACTATTGTTCTTGTTAAAGACGAACCTTATAAAAATATATTATGACAAAAAGAATTATTTATATATTCTCTTGTTTGTGTATAAGTTTAATTAGCTCGTCACAAATTGGAGCACAGACTTGTAGTCCCAACTTCACTGTAAGTACCCAAATAAAGAATTCTACCTGTTTGTCGAATGGAGAGATAACCGTAACATTGGGTGGAGATACCACAAATATTTTTAATGTGCAATACGGACTTAGTTCTGAGGGCGGTTTTTCTATAAATCCTCAAAGTGATCATGTGTTGCGAAATATACCTCCCGGTACATATCAGCTGACTGTTCGAGCTTTTTGTAAAATAGACAGTGAGTATAGTACGGTTAAAGATCTCTCAAATCTGATTGTTGGAGGTAATTACAAAGTACCGGAAGTATCGCTTAATTCTGATGTCTCACGTAAATCATATCTAGGATGTGGTACAGGTATTATTGCGCTGAATGTTACCAATGGCAGTGGAAATTTTGAGTTTACGATTACCTCGGCACCCGCAGGGGTTGCTACTCCGCAGACGGTGACGCCCACAAAGAGTGGAAATGTTTACACATTTCCTAACACAAATTACCCTGCAGGGAATTACACCGTACAGGTAAATGACGGATGTTATACATCAGTAAGAGATTTTACACTGGGTACTATTTCTGGATTTCCTACTTTTAGTAACCTTACTCAGACTGCTTTTCTCCCCGATTTGGATAATACTCAAGGTTCATGTGGATATGTAAAATGGACTGCCTCTTCTACTGAAATATCGGCTAATCCTGATTATAAAAGATATTACAACGATAGAATGTATGAAATAGGAGCAGCTCCCGCCGGACAGATACCAACCCAATGGTCAGACTGGAACAGTACTGCCTCTGGCGGAATATTATTGAATATATCTCCTTATAATATAGCTAATTTTTATTCATCAAATAGTCTTGCTATTTATATACGATTGAAAGGTTGTAATGACATTTACAAAAGCTTCACTACGAATATAAAAAAACCCACCTATTTCACTTATTCTATGCGTGATCGCAATTGCAATAACTATACATATACCGTAAGACCATGGACTGATTATGATGGATTATTTTGTTATCCATTAAATATTATAGTAAAAAAAACAACAGGGGGAGGTATCGTTTATAATAATCCGAACTGGTTGAACAGTGTCAACTCGAATGATATAATGACATTAGAGTATGATACTCAGTATACAGTTACGTGTACAGATCAAAATGGAACAGTAGTCACGAGTTCAATTTCCGCTATAAACCGGAACATTTCATTTACAACCAATAGATTTGATTGTGACAGTTATCAACTAGTTTATTATCTACCAACCGGAACCCATAAGTGTATACCTGTTGAGGTGACTATTACCGACCCCAATAATGTGGTGGTATGTACCCAAACCCTAACTAATACTGCGACTAATTATTCTTGCCCTTTAGAGTATGGTAAAACATATACATTCACTGCAGTTTATGCTGATGGATTTACTTATACTACTACACGTAATATAGCATCCACACTACCGACAAGTTATGCATTGAGCACAAGCAGTTCGTACGATGATAAATGTACTGTAGATAAAGGACGCTTATATATATCCGCAAATGCAGGCTGGCCAATAGGAACCACTTTAACAATAACAGGACCGACTGGATATGTTTCACAATCGGCAACAATGACATCATCATCTGCCTCTTATACTATGCCTGCAACAAACTTACCTCCGGGAACTTACACTCTCACAGTGAATCATGGTTGCGGCAATCCTATCGTCTCGACCTTCAATAATCCGGGGATATATAACTATAAAGATCTTGGATATACTAGTCAACAAACTTGTTCGGGGATGAAAATAACTCCAACGGGCACTATAACGTATAAACGTAATCCTACAACTACATATTACCGCTTAACTAGTGGTCCTACGGGATATGATAAAACGGTAATTGCCCCCGGCGGATCCTTTACTTTCTCTGCACCGGGAACTTATGTGCTAGGTATATTAACAGATAATAATTCTACCGCTTGTGTTATTGGTGATACAACCATCGTTTATACAGCTCCACCATTAGATCTAGACCCTAAGGCTACTTCGGCATATGTATGTGTAGGAGGAACAACCGGAAATATTTCGGTGAAAGCGATGAATGGAGTTGCTCCTTATACCTATCAGTTGTGGAATGCAGATAATACAGTGAAAATATCAGGTGTTGCAGATATAACAACCAGCGGTATTGCTCATTTTACTTACGGACTAGCAGATGAGACTTATACAATTCGTATCAACGACCAATGTGGAAACGCATTTAAGCAGCAGATAATGATATCAAACCTAGAGACGGCAAAAATAGTATATGCGAGTTCAAATCCGATTTGTACAGGAGGAACAATACAGCTTAAATGCATAACTCTGGGGAGCACTAATTATACATGGACAGGACCCAATGGTTTTACTTCTGATATGCAGAATCCGACCATTAGCAATGTAGATACAAATATGACAGGTTGGTATAAAGTATCGGTTACACCTGAGTTTTGTGGTATAGCGAAACTCGATAGCATACATGTTACAGTGACACCAGCTTTGCTACCCACACCGAGTACTGCAGACCAATCTTTAGAGGTATGTGTACGAGAACAAGCAACTCTAACGGCAGAAGTGACAGGTGGAGAGGGATTCTATACCTATCAATGGCAATCGAGTACAGATGGCATATCCTGGTTTAATATAGCCGGAGCTATCAGTGCTTCTTATATCCCTCCGACACAAATAAGATCAGGAACATATTATTATCGCAGAATAACCTCCGACACTACTTGCGGTACAACCTACAATCTGATAAAAGTAAATGTAAAGGGATGCTACATACTTGTAAATCCAAATATACGCAGTAAAATAGAGCGAAAAAAAGACGGGACTTTCTGACCTTAGCCCGAATAAAACTACATATTTAAAGATGCAGAGTAAATAATCTTTTTCTATTTACTCTGCTTTTATATCATTAAATAATACCAACGGTTTTTTGTCTATTATTTGATATTAAGAATATTAAGGTATTATCAATAGGTATTGGTTGTATATAAAAAGAGTATGCTCAAAAAAACGAACATACTCTTTTTCACTTATAAATCAAGAAAGCACGATATAAAGGACTGGTATTATAAGCCCGAATAGTAGGTACCATTTGCCCCGTCCACTAATACCATTTTTCCCTTTTACCATAATAAGACCTGAGAAGGCAAAGAAAATGAGAGATACGGCAAAGAAATCTGCCATTACACTCCAGCCCTTTACTTTATTGTAATGAAGCTTATTTATCCAATAAACGAACTCTCGTTTGCTATGCTTTTCGTAATCCAGCATTCCACTGCCCGAATTATAAACGCCGACTCCACCGTCTAGCATCAATCTAAGATGTTGATCATCTATCGATAGAATTTTCCGCAAAGGCGGAACATCTTTCCTATCGTTCCACCAATATGTCAACTCTTGCGAACTAAGTCCTTTTTCAGCTTGCAAAGTTATCTCTTCGGTATGAAAAGCCGGGTCTTTTCCGTTCATATGATTCAATAGAATTCCTGAAATCGCATAAACAAGACTAACTCCAACCATCAGAAATCCTAAGTCCCTATGAATAATCCTTGCCCAACGGTGCAATGTTCTACTGCTCGACGATACTGAATTCTTCTCCATCTAAATAGTAAATGGCGTAATAATCTTTATTGTTTTTCTTCATCCAATCACGCATCTCGCTAATATTAGCAAGTTCGGCCTGGCAAGTTTCAGCAGAACCGTCTTCCTTCACTTTCTTTTCGTTTACATCCTTTTCATACTGATCTATATATTCTTTAGTCAAACGACGTTCTTTTAAGACTCCGGTGATTGCTAATTCAGAACCTACTAATTCGCGATTGAAGCCACCGATATTTCCTTTAGCTTCTACCCGCATAGATACATTTTCGTTGTCACCTACAATAAAGCAACGTTTGCCCGAATGCTTACATGTGTGTGTTACACTACCTTTAACTATTACTTTTTTATTAACTAATTGGTCTGCCTCAGCCAATAAGCTATCTAATGGATACATGGCAAGACCCGATACTTGAGCTACAGAAGTCGAATCTGTATCATTTTCTTTATTATCCGTACTCTTGCTTGTGCAAGAAACTAAACAAATAGCCATATAGGCTAATAACATAATTTTTTTCATATACACTTTATTTATTTTTTGAATTAGGCAAGATTAACAAAGCTACTAAGCCAGCTATACCGGTTAAAAAGATATATATTCCATTAAAAATCTTCCTTTTAGGAGAGCCCGTTATAAAAAGAACTGTCAAGAATGCTATAATTAGATTTACTGCAAAGCCATAAATCCCTATATAGTGAAAATAGGGTTGTATATAGCTAGTCTCTGATTTTTCGAGAGTTAAATATACAGGAAATATCCATTTAGAAACAGCATCCCATCTACCGGGCGTACGGTCAATAGTATGCTCTCCAATTCTTTTTAGGGTTTCGGCATCTAGTGCATAAATCTTTTTAGCAAAAGGTGTCACGACGGAAACAGTCCAATCAAACATGTTGCCCATCAAGATTACTTCGTCTTTTTGCATATCTATCGGATCGATATCCAGTTTCACCGTCTTATAATTAGCTCCATCATTTTCGATAATAAATAGTTCGCCTTGTTTGCTGAAAAGAAATCCATAGAATCTTTTATCGGCAACTTCCAACATCGAGAAATATGAAGCCTCGATCTTCTCCCCGATTTTTGTATTCTTTATATAAGGACGGTTGTTAACCATCTTCATATGGAATAATTGATTGTTAGCGTCCAACACAAAATATCCTTCGTCGTAAGGCTTACGTGGATTTGGATTTCCTATAAGCCATTGGGCGGGATACTGAAACCCTTCTTTGTCGAGAGCCTGTTGAAAAAGCCTACTTTTTTCAACTTCCAATGTATTGGTTTGCGCATCTATAAACTCAATGTTATTTTTAAGACGAAACACATCGTTCGGAATTTCTAATCCTACACGCTTAGGCATAGTTTCTAATAAAATATAAAGCCCATTGACAGGAGTATTTATATCTGATGGCTTGTATTTATAAACAACAGATTTAGAACGGAGTAACTGCGGGGTTATTTTTTGCCCATTAATACTATCCGGCAATTTCCCATCAGTCATCAACTGACGATAATTCAACATTGGCATCAGGGAGTCGAACTGCGCTGTATTATATTTGTTCCCCTTCAAATCTTCCATCGGGAACTTTTTGTTTTTGTAATCTATTAAGCCAATATCTTTCAGTATTGTACTGTAATAGGCAAAAGGATATTGGTCTGAGTTATATGTTGCTTTATTTACCAAAGAAGGAATTGCCCACATTCCTATTAAGGTTATGAACAGCAGTATAATTATATAAATAATATTTTTAAACTTCATTTCTGTAACTTTCTATCAATTAATATTCCGTTATTGTGCCCCATCTTTAAACCGATACATAGAATAGAAGGGAAAGAAAAAGCAGAGAATCATTAAAACTACAAGATATGGCATAAATGGTATGTAGGCTCCTGAAACGGAGCGGATGAATAGGAAAGAAAGAAAGCCAATAGAGGCCAATGTATATCCTATTCGTTGACGCCATACGGGTTCAAGGCTTATCCATGCAGCGAATAAGTATCCAAAAACACCAGCAAACAAATATGGTAGGTTTCCCCATATCATTGCTTTTATAATTTCGGAAGGATAATAGAAAGAAAAAGAAAACGATAAGACTAGATAGCTTAACAAAAAGATAAATAATAAGATGCCTATTCCAAAAAAGAGTAAGACAGACATAATTTTTGTTTCTAGCATAGGTAAATGCAAAGTCAATTTAAGGCGCTTGTCATGCATTTCAGGGGCAAATTGAGAAACACCTAATAAAAGACCAGCCAAAAGAGGAATCCATTGTGCAAATCCGGGGAGAATAGGCATATCTTTAAGTATCACTGTCGACCAAATTTGTACAGCGCCTCCAAGACGAAATTGTTGTCCTGTGTTTATCAGTGTGTAAATAATCAGAGTAACGAAGATAATTCCAATTAAGGTAACTACACGTCGGGTTTTAATCCATTCTTTAAATAAAAGAGCTTGTATCATATCTATTATATTCTGTTTCTTATTAATATTTACCTGTCAAACCTATAAAAGCGTCCTCTAATGTCAATGCTTCCTCTTTTACCTCAGAAACAGCAAAAGGAGCTAGTTTTTGATTCACAGCTTCTATTCCGTCAAAGGAATAAGTTTCCCAGAACGATCCGATCTTTTGTGTATTCCATAATCCATCTACAACACCTATCTCTTCAGTCTTGGTTATAAAGCGATAGCGTTTAAATTTATTAATGATATAACTTGTAGGTTGGTGAAGTAATATTTTACCATAATCGAGAATAATACAATCATCGATAAGCATTTCCATATCTTGTATTATATGGGATGTAAGGAAAATCGTTTTATCTTCGGCTGTCGCATATTCTTTCAGATATTCGATGAACAAGCGGCGATAGCCGGGATCTAATCCCATAGAGAAATCGTCGAGAATCAGCAAATCGGGGTTTTGCGCAAATAGTAATCCGAGAGCTACTTGAGAACGTTGCCCGCAAGACATCGTACTTATCTTCTGAGTTTTAGTTACCTGTAGTTTTTTCAGCAATTCATAATACGCATCTCTGTTCCAATTTGGGAAAAAACTACTATAGAATTTCTCTATTTGTACAACATTAAAATACGTATGCTGTATATGTCCTTCGAGCAAAAGACCTACACGAGCTTTGGTCTGTGGCGTAAAGTGATCCATTTCTTCACCAAAAATTCGACACACACCTGCTTGTGGACGTAGATATCCGTTGAGGATATTTATAATTGTGGTCTTTCCTGTTCCATTTTTTCCGAGCAATCCTAATATCTTACCTTTCTTGACTTCAAAACTCAAGTCTTGGTAGATAAGTTTTGTTCCATAATAGTGTGTTATTTTGTCACACTGAATAATTGTATCCATAATTGGTTCTTTTATGATAGTTGTTCTTAGTGATTCCTTATTCTATGTATTAAAAGCCAACTCCTACCGATAGAGCCAGCTCATTAAAAGTTTTACCAATGTGTTTGGTAGAAAAGGCATTTGTCAAAGCATAATTAAATTGTGCATACCCTTTTATCTTGCCTGGAAAAAGCCTTGAATAACGAAAGGTCACATTTCCTCGGACACGGTCTGTCGTCAGATATTCGAATTCCCGGTAGATATAACGATCTAAACTAACAGAGGTAGATTCCTGAGTAGAAGAATCATAAGTCCCATCTTTTTTTTCGTTACCTCCTCCTGAAATATAACTGAATCCAAGAGTTAAGCTATACTGATTTAACGATTTTATAATATTACGACTGGCGGACATCCCTACATTCCATTGATTTATATCTTGTTTGCGGTAATTCGGATAAATAGAAACATTTTGCTTCATATTATTTGCTTCTCCATTAATCTTCAATATCCATATAGGAGAATAATCTTTTACGCCAAGATATGCAGTATACCCAGCACTAAATTTCCAGATTGTCTTATTCAACATTTCTTCTTGGCTAGAATAGTCAATCACGTTAGTTCCATTGGGTAGCGTACTTCTTTGATATGAATTTTCATAGTTTTTGAGCAATTCTCTACTTATATTAAATGAGAGTATGTGGCGATCGTTACTATTTAGCAATGTCAAATTCCCCCGATACTCATTTATTTTAGAAGTATGTTCTGTATATACAACAGACGATGTGCCACGCTTACCATAATATCCGTCTCTCCACTTCAAAGTCAATTCATTAAAAAATAATATGTTAGGAGATAATGTAAAATTTAATTGAAGGGATGTTCCTTGAAACTCTTCAAATAGAGGCTTGAAAGTATTAGCCTCTGTATAACCATCACTTTTACTGAATCGTACCTGATGCCCATAAAAAACACCAAAGTCTATCAATGAGTTAAACTGTTGATCGGTATTCCCATATGATTGAAAACGTATTTCTTCGATCCTACGTCGATATGTATAATTAATACCAGCCTCCCAAAATGGAGATATCCGGTAAGCAGCTCCTAATGTGAGTATCAAGTCCATTTCTCTGTTTTCATGACGAAGATCTTTAAATTTGGCATAATTAGAAGTTTTATAATCTAATTTTGTTCCTACATTAAATCCTCTGGCAAGTTCCGTACTAAATGCCCCTGTCAGATGGTATATATCCAACGCTTTTTTCCCCTGCGTACTATCTGCATATTCCACTATGTTGAATGGGCTTACATAAGGATCAATAAAAGTAGCTCCCCCCATATTTTTGCCTTCAAAATGACTATAATTTACATTTCCGTAAAATACTGTTTTGGAATTTAATCGATATAAAGATTTCACATCTGCTCCAGATTGGAAACTATTATCAGACTGAAAGTAGTTTTTTAACTTACCATTTTTCTTATCAAAATAAGCTTCTGCATAAGAGAAATTGTCGATAGTAATAGAATGAAGCCCGGCTGCATTATCAGAATACAGCCAGGGATTTGATTCTTGTACATACTCATAACTTTCCCATCCTGTTTTTTCGTATTGCGCAATTAGCTTTTTGGGTATACAAAATCCAACCAGAAGCAAAAGAATCGTTATATTATGTACTTTTTTAGCCATTATTTTTTGTGTATTAATCTTTCAGCGAAGCTTTCTTACGTTGATGAAAGTCGTTTGTTGAATTATTGGTATCTTTATATATAATGCGCGCACCATTTTTAATTGAAGCTTCGGCATCGATTGTACTTGGATCGGTTGTTCCATCTTGTTGATCGGTTGTTCCCAATGAATAATTATAAACCAATTTCCCTGCATTACTTTCAACTGCTTCCGTTGCTTCTTTATCTACATTACGGTATATTGAGTACCCAAAACCATTAATCATTGTTACATATCCCGCATCAACGGTAGAGGTTAGTCGCTTAACGCCGTCAACTCCTTGTCCTTTTATTTCTACACCATCAAGAATCCATTCTACCGGAATCTTTAAGCTTACTAATGCCGTACTTCCGAAATAATCTTCTCTTTTTGTTGCATCACTAGCAAATGCTGCCGGAGTTGTTCCTTGTGTATTAAAAATGAAAAATGTTGGAGATACAGTACTTAAAGGCCATGCATTACCCGCTCCATAAACCGATGCTGACAAGTAATGACTTGTAGGAATAACAGAAGCCGGAGAAGGATAAGAAGTCGTATTTGTATATTGTCCCGAGATATCATATGTACAATAATATTCAGAGTTCGCTAAATTTACCGAATTACTATAGGTTGTAGTATTGTCTACTGCATTTTTTAAAGCAATTACAATTTGCTTACCGGACGCTATTTTTACCGGATTCTTAAAATACCAAATAGCAGCTCCTGCCGGAACCCATCCTTCTGCCTCATACGAAAGCTTTCCGTTCGAATAGTATTTATTAGCAGATGTAAAATTGTAAGGTATAGTTGTACCTAACGCTGTATTTTCCAAGCTCAAATCAATACTTGAGTTATTATACAACACAACGTATGCATCATTCTGAAATTTTCCCGATCCATCATTCTTTTGACATCCTCCAACATATAATTCTTTGATAACTATTTGTCCTGTCTTAGATGCATTCAATTTTAATTCAACCGGGGCGGCACTAACCCAATTATTTCCAATCGTAAGATTCGATTGGCCATTCAGAACATAAGAGCTTCCTCCAACGGCCCTATTATCAGTCGCTGTTACCTGATAGATACCTGTAGAGACTTTAAAAGATGCCTCCCCCGAAGCGTTTGTTGTAGACGTATATGCTGCTTTCGTAGTTGTATTAACGAGTGTAACAATAACATTTTCAGATGAAGTGTAATCATCCGGATAAACCAGTTTTACAGCCACATCATAAGTTTGGTATTTATCATCATCAGTGTCACTACAAGAAGTTCCAATTGTAAGAACTGCTATTAGTAAGAAAAATAATTTTTGTAAATTCATAAGTTACTTTTTATATGTTTATATTTATTTCACATCTTTCTCAACCATCCTTTTACAATTTGATACGAAGAGTTAGTCCGTAATAAAATTCAGGTAAATAACCTGATCCGAATAAAGAATATTCACTGTTATTTTGTTTATTCTTAACCTTTGCAACATTATTAAAAAAGTTATTTGCCAGAAATGATATTGAAACATGATCACCCAACTCTTTTGTCACATTCAGATTCGCCGAAAAATATGCGGATATATCTGTAGGTTTGAAATAGTAATTGACATTTGACCGAACCACCATTCTTGCCAGCTCGTTGAATAAAGTGGAATCATTATCTTTGGCCCATAAGAACTTTTCTTTAAATGGGATTTTTGTATTCATATCATCCAAGCTCACATAATATAAAGGATAAAGAGCAACAAAATAGTCCCCTTTATAAATATTTGTCTCTGAATTTGAAGGGATGTAATCACTTCTATTGTCTATTACAAAACCTCGTGAGCCTGTAGATGATTCGCTCAATTTTTGCTTATAATCGTACAAGCAACTTTCCAATCGAAGAGATACTATGAGGCGTATTGCTGGTATATGAGTACTTATCGAAAGATTATTTGTTATTTTTTTAGAGAGGCTGCCATTCGCAACTTCATCTGTACCTTCATATAGACCGATATATTTATAAGGATTTCCGTCAGCCATATTTTGAGAAAGGCTGGGCGAATATGCTATCAACTTTGTTTTTAGACCCTTATAATAGTTGTAAGATCCATCTACTTGGAATGAAGTATGAATAGAGGGGATTTTTCCGAAATTAATTACCCATTCCAGCCCTCTTTTCGAAAAATCAGATTCATTGTAATAATAACTATTGGTCTTAAATGTATTCCTTTCTTTATAAGCTAATTGTTGGCTAGGCAAATTCCCTGTCAAATCTGAAACGGTAACTATTCCGGTAGTCTTATCTATTGCGTATGAACGGTTAGCTTCAGGAATTAAATTATTGTCAAGTGCTGTCTGATCTGTAAATTTATAAGAATACGGAGTGTATAGGGTAGCATCAGCATAGGGGGCTATTGTCTTACTATTATAGGCTAATAACGAAATATCTACTTGTCCAATACGAGCATTGAATTCTAATTCTATTAAACGGCTTCTTTGCCATTTAAGATTCGGATTGTAAATAGTTGTACTGGGCATCGTATTGTATGCGTAATACGTTGTATTTTCTGCCGTTGTACCTGGTGTAAAGACCAATCTATCCTGATAGGTAGGAGTTGGATTTAATATATATGAAGAAGGAAGCTTTACAGCATCTCCAAATCCTGCACGTAAACTCATTAAAGAAAGAGTGTTTTTGGGACGATTCCAGAATATATATTTTGCACTAACCCGAGGAGACAAGCTATTAATTGTTCCGTACTCGGATTTACTTATATATGTTAAATCACTTCGAAGACCAATTGATGCCTTTAATGAAGTTTCACTAGGTAAGAGAAAAGCTACCTCATTTTCGGCAAAAAGAGCCAGATTATTTACTGCAGACTGATCGCTATATTTATATTCTCTCCATGTAGGAGCATAGCGCATATCGGTATAATATATTCCCTTGCCTAGATTTGTAGTCCGATTAAAATCTGATCCAAGCATGAATCGATTAGTAACATCTCCGAATTTTCGTACCCAATTAGCTTTCATCTTTGCCGTAAACAAAAGAGGTTTACTATCTTCTCTTCTTGTTGTATACCAATATCCTCCGGGGATCAGTATAATCTCGGCATTCGGGTTGATGTCATACAAAGAACCAATAAAATAACCAGATTCTGATGTATGAATAGCAGCAGTTGAAGTATTACTATCCTTGTTTTCTTTCTTCTCAGATTGTAGATCCGAATAATTAAGAGTTCCCGAAAATTCTAATTTAGTAATCCACGGTTTGTTAATTAGCCAATCTAGCTTCATATTCAACCGAAGTGCATTATCCCTTTCTTTAGTGTAAGTATCTACAAAAGCATCCGGATCTCCTTTCGAATTATAGCCTCCAACATTCCCAGTCAAACCCAAAGAAAAATTTAAAGGATTATTCCGATATGGATTAAATACCTTGGAATAAATCAGAGATAGATTGTTCCGGACATAAGTCGTATAAGGCGAAGCTATATCGGAGTTGGATTTTGTATGCTCAAAACTCGTATTAAGTATCCCCCACTTCTTTCCTAGGAGGAAGCCTTTGTCGATAGCTATAGATTTCGTATTCGGCTTGGTACTTAGTTCTATATTTAATGGCGATTTGCCTTTCTTGGAATTTATACGTATCATCCCATTAGATAAGTCTCCATGCTCGACAGAAGGAACTCCGGTTATAACCTCTACAGACTCAATATTATTTGAAGCGATATTGCGGGTATCAGCCCCCTTTACTTCTTTTATAAATTGACTATTGTTGGATATTCGTACACCATCGACTTCAACTACTGTTCCAAAAGAAGATAAGCCTAGTTCACTTCCTCCGTTAGAGCGAAGATTGAAGCTATCAGCAGCACCCCTAACGCCAGCTAAATGTGTTTTTTTACTGGTTTGACCCCCAGGTAAAAGAGCTGCTATTTCAGTGATATTCAACACTTGTATCTGATCCAATGCTGCTCGTTCGATAGTATAGGCTGTTGTAAGATCTTCCACTTTCTTCTCAGCAGTAACAACTATTTCATTCAATAGTAAGTTATCCTCTGCCAAATAAAAAAGCAGATCGTTTTTATTCTTATCTACTTGTATTTTGAATGCTTTTTTCTCATATCCCAAAATAGAAATATTCAGCTCGAAAAATCCCGCCGGAATATTTTTAATAGTGAATTTCCCTTCAATGTCGGAAATAACAGCTAAGCCAAGATCTGAGATAGAGATTGTAGCATACTCTATGGGCGTCTGATGTTTCTTGTCTAAGAGTTTTCCCGATATAGTGTAGAACTGGCAATATGCAGATTCAATAATGCATAAAAATAAAAAGCAGAGTAATAAACTCTTTTTCATTGATTTTATAAAATATTAGAAATGCAAATTTAGTTGTTGAAAGAAAGGCCTTCAATCGCATTTTCTTGGTATTTTAGGTCTAATTAATAACATATAGTAGGTATCTCGACACTGTTTTTATAAAATAGCTATTAATATTACCTAATTTGTTTCTTGTAGTATAAAACCAGGATTGAGGAAAATCATTACTATATGTTGTAACAACATGGAGTAATTCATTATCTTTGTTGATGAATGAACGAAAATCATAGATAATCATTATGAGTTCAAATCAAGATAATGCATCCCGATGGCTGAGTAAAAAAATAGCAGAAGCCAAAGGTTCATATATTGTAGCTGCGGTATTTACTATTTTAAGTGCGGTATCTTTTATCGTTTTTTGCTGGTATTTATCACAATTTGCAGCCTTATGGCTTAATCGAGGATTACTTCAGCCAGACCCTCTCCTATATTCATTAGTGTTTCTTACGGCTAGATATATCTTTGCTCATTTTGCTTCGATATTCAACTATAAAGCGGGAAATACGATTGTATCCAAAGTCAAAAAAAATCTATATCCCATATTATTAAACAACAATAAATTAGACTCTGTAGCAAGCACTCTCTATATTACCAGAATTTGTGAGGATTTGAAACCTTTTTATGCCTTTTTTATTCCATACGCAATGGCATCTCTTTTGGTTAGTGGAATGATACTTGTTGTTAGTTTTTGGATCGAAAAATGGGTTGGTCTTACACTGTTGGTTTCATTGATTGTTATCCCAATGCAAATGATAATAATAGGCATAGGTGCTGAAGCTCTTCATAAAAAACACATTAATCTCTTTTTGAAATATTCAGCTGTATTTTATAATCGCCTTCAGACTATTGCCGAAATAGTTAATTTAGATAACTTCAGACCTCAATATAATTTCTTGTCAGAAAAAAGTAAGGAGTTAAATAAAGCAACGACTAATGTCATGCGAGTGGCTATTTTATCTTCAGCGGTATTAGAATTATTTGTTACTATTTGTATTGCTGTCGTTGCAATCTATTTAGGGATGAGTCTTCTCGGTATTATGACAGGACCTAATTACGGAAAAGGTTACGACTTTCAGATTGCATTATTTTTACTTATGATGTCTCCTTATTTTTTCTTTTATTTACGGAAATTCGTGAGTGCCTACCATGACAGAAACAGAGCTGTGGCTGCAGCAAAATTATTAATGCCAATATTAAATGAAGACATCGATACAACTTCAATCAATATTGATGATCAGTTTAACAATTTAGCTATTAACAATTTGAACTTCGCTTATCCCGATTCACCGGTGAAAGTTCTACACAATATTAATGTACAATTTCCTTCAAAAGGACTAGTATTAATAAAGGGAATTTCGGGCTCAGGAAAATCAACCTTGCTAAAAATATGCTCCGGAAGCCTGTGTTTACAGGACAATAGTATTTCAGTAAACGGAAAGGATGCTAAGTATTCGCAAAAGTGGCTTAGAACCAATTCTTCATACATGAATCAATTTCCTTTCGTTTTTGACGAAACTTTGAGATATAATGTTTTCTTAAAAAATGAAACTAATAAATCACAAAAATATCCTGAGTTTTTAGATAAAATACTTGCTAAAAAGGACGATGGTTGGGAAACTAAACTAAGTCATAATGGAAAGCAACTCTCAGGAGGAGAAAAACAATTAGTTACACTTGCCCGAATGATGTTGTATCCAAAACCAATAGCAATATTAGATGAACCTACAGCCAATCTGGATCCGGATACAATCGAAATTATCATTCCGGAGATAATGAAATTAGCAGAAGACCGATTGGTTATAGTCGCTTCTCATGAGAAAATGTTCGATAATGTAGCGAATACAATCGTAAATTTAAACTGGGGGGAGCAAATGAGTCATGAATAAATTTATAAGAGTATATATATTAAAGCCTTTAGCAGGCAAATGGTTGCGAGGAGCATTTCTTCTATTATTGTGGACGATCTCTTTTATTGCTCTTCCGGCTATCTCAGGATGGTTTTTGGCAATCTGTAGTGTGGTGTTTGTTACTGCAAGTACTACTTTTTCGTATCTGGTACCATCTGCTATAATCCGTTTAATGGCATTTTTCAGAACGGCTGCAAGATACTTTGAGCGATTAGAAAACCACAAAGCCACACTAGACGCTCAGCAGAGCTTGCAATTAAGAATTTTTCAGTCCGTAGCCAGATTTCCCTATTTCAAAAAACAGGTAAATAATAATTCCACACTACTCGAAAACAGTACACATGGAATCGACCAGATATTGAACCACATTCTTTTGTGGCTTTTACCTTTTACGGCACTAATAATTTCACTCAGTATATACTTTTTCTTTCTTATTGTCTTTTCTCAAACTATTGCAATAGAATTTTTGATTTCATCTGCTATTCTTTTATTTATTATTCCTCAATTAATTTTTAGGAAAAACAGAAAACTCTATGAAGAACTAAAGATATGCCGCGAAGAGAACAATCTGCTTCTTATACAAAGCTTTAGAGGGAGAATAGAAATATCGAAATACAGTTTGGAAGAGAAAGTTATCGGACAATACGAACAACGGCTATTACGCCTCGAGCAATTGGAAGACAAGTTACAAACCAATTCATTCTGGTTGCAGCTAATTGCGGGACTCGGTTTTAGTTATATTGCATCACTTCTGCTATGGAGTTCACATGGTAATGGCATAGATGCACCTACAGCCATCGGGATATTTTTCGGTATTATGGCACAGGCCGAATTGGCAGAAATGCTATTTTCGGGAAAATCGGAAAAGAGTGCTGTTGCTCATCAAGTTGAAGATGTTGATAGGATTATCAAGGATGGGGAGAAACCTCTGGAAACGGTAATCGTACATTCAAAAATGGAGAGCCTAAGTCTTAAAAATGTGAGTGCAATGATCCCTGAGACATCTGTGACTACTTCAGAGGTGTCATTAGAAATAAAAAAAGGTGAATGGATTTCACTATTCGGAGAAACTGGAAAAGGAAAAACGACTTTGTTAAACAGCCTTTTTTATCCTGAATACCGTAGATGTGGATCGTTAGTCTGGAATAACGATATTGAATTGTCTCATCTACCTGTTCCGGAATGTATTTATGTTACCCAAAAAGCTTATTTATTAACGGGAACATTGCGCGAAAATTTTGAAGGTCATCCGGATGAAGCTATTGAACACGTACTAGATACAGTAGATCTTACTAGCTGGCGTTTATCGCTTCCCGATGGACTAGATAGCTGGTTGGGAGAGAACGGCGAAATTCTGAGTGGTGGGCAGCGTAAGAAATTACTTCTGGCACAAGCCTTGCTTAAAAAGCCACAACTATTAGTTGTGGATGAACCTACAGCCGGTATTAGCTCCGAAAATGCTATTGCTATATTTCAGAATATAAAACGTGAATATCCCGACATTACAATTTTAATGGCGACTCACCTAAAAGATTTTGAATATGTATCAGATAAAATTGTAAGGATATAAATGCTCTTAGACAGTTATAAATATTTACTTAAGGTTTTTATTCCTTTTTTCAAGTTATATCCTGAGATCGCAATATCTGGCCTATCATTTTTTATTATATCTGCACCATAAAGACAATCCTAAAAATAAATATTTTTGTAATATACTAATATAAAAAACTATTATCATGCAAGGAAGAATGAAGCATCATCAGTTATCGAAGATAGAGATAGATGATGTATTGAAAAAAGCAGAAGTTGGACGCATAGGTACACACAATGAAAATGGGTATCCATATGTTGTCCCTGTACATTTCATCGTCTATGATGAAAAAGTATATATCCACGGACTGATCAAAGGACAAAAGATTTCAAACTTGACTAAAAATGATAAGGTTGGATTTGAAGTGGATGAAATGGGTGCAATCATTCCTGATAACGAAAATGTTTGTGATACAAATACTGCATTCAGAAGTGTAATTATCTTGGGTACAGCCAAAATGGTGGAAGATAAATCGCTCAAAGAAAATGTGCTACATGCTGTTGTTTCAAAATATACCCCTCAATTATCTCATTTGAGCTTTCCTGAAAAAATGCTGAAAGCAACGGGTATTATAGAGATAAATCCAATTGAAATCACAGGGAAATATTATAAATAAAAGGACATTTAATAAAAAATGTCCTTTTACCATCAAGGGATTTTGTAACAATCTCGATATTTTAATTCATTATCAATGAAATGAATTATTATATAAGATCATACAGCCCTATCAAAAACAGGTATTAAATAAAAAAAATTAGCGCCCGGTTACTTGCAAATACTCAATCCGTTTCTTTTGATAATTAGCATACGATTCAACATACTTATCTCGATTCTGTTGTAATAATGTCTGGGCATCTAATACATCCGTAAGAGTTACTGTACCGACTTTATAATACTGATTATTAAGACGCAAGTTTTCTGTAGATTGCTCAACACCATCTTTAGCCAACAATATTTGCTTATAAGTATTATCCAATTCATTTTTTACGTTCTGCATTTGTAACAACAATTGTTCTTCAATATCTATTTTATTGTTTAATGCTATCTTTTCTTGTATTTTCTGCTGCTTGATAGCATGAGAACCACCCCACCATCCGGAAATTGGAATATTGACAGAAACAAAAACGGCCCCATTCGTATTCCATTTATCCATAAAGTTATCTCTGGAATATGTTGCACCAACAGCCACTGTGGGTAAATAATCAGCTCTTTTTATTTTAGTCTGCAGCTTCGAGGCTTCTACGTTTTTATCAAGGAGTTTTGCTTCTGCTCTATTGGGTAAAACATTTTTATGATCCACATAATATTTTATAGGCGATTCTACGTCTTCAATATTAGGAACCTGTATATCTAAAGAATCTGCTGAACTCAAATCCATAGCCATTTGCTGACACAAAGACATTTTTAGCAATTTGATATTATTATCTAGATTAATACGATTACTTACGACCTCATTCTTTTTTAATTTTACCTTCAAAACATCGTTATTGTTAATCATTCCTGTCTGATAAGACAACTCTACATCTTTCAACAACTGATCTACCTGACTGTCTATAACATCCAGAGTTCTTCTTTTTTCATACAAAGAAACCAATTGCCAGTAAAGATTCTCTGTATTCAGCAACATATCATTTTCGGATAGTTTAGCCTGATATTGGCTTACCTGAATTCCTAAGTCAGCCAATTTATTACCATTGATTATTTTGCCTCCGGCAAAGATCGGTTGCGTCGCTGTAATACCAGCACTCATCCCATTCTTAAGAAATCCGATCGGGGCTCCTCCCATGTTCATCGTAACCAAAGGATCTTTAGCCGAGAATCCAAATGCTGAAGCACTGACCGATGGAAAATAATTAGTAAATGCATCCTTTTTCGTTTCCTTGGATGATTCGATTTCCAACCGACTATTTTTAATTTTTCGATTGTTCTCGATAGTCAATTGCTTGCAGTCTTCGAGACTATACTTCGTCTGTGCAGATATAAATATAGTTATCATACACATTGTTACTATTGTTATATATTTTTTGATCATAATTGTTCGGTTTCGTCTTTAGATATATTTTTATCTTCATGCTTATAGATTAGCCAATAAGCAAGGGGTAATAATGTAAGGATGAATATCATGGAGAAAATAGTTCCAAAACTGATAACTGTTCCCATCGGACACCAAAGCGGGCTCTTACTTATGATCATAGGAATAACTCCCATAGATGCGGCAGCTGATGTAAGGAATATAGGGCGCATCCGTCGTTTTCCGGCCTCCAATGATGCTTCAAATACTGTTTTACCGTGTTTATGCCTTAACTCTTCGGTGTAATCGTACATAATAATTCCATTACGAACGATAATACCAATTAGGCTCACAATTCCCAACACAGCCGTTATACTAAAGTCCACATTCATCACCTTTAAACCAATAGCCGCGCCAAAAATGCTCAAAGAGGTAGAAGCCAAAACGAGTGTAGCTAAACTTATCTTTTTGAAGTGAAACACAAGTATGAAAAAGATGATAACGATTGAGATAGAAAGAGCTTTAATCAGTTTTGGCATTGTCTCGCCATCAGATTCCTTCACTCCTCCATATGAAATAGAAACACCTTTAGGTAACGATTTCGCAGCCACTGCATTCACAATCTCCTCTACCTTTGGTTGAACCAGTCCCGATCTTTCGCCTCTCTTTAGATCAACGAAAACGGATAGGGTGCGTACTCCGTTCCTTCGGTTGATTTGACCTTCAGTCCAGTTTGCTGAAACATCAGCTATCTGGCGTAAAGGGACACTTGGTGATAATAAACCTGCAACATACTCATTCGATACATCCTCGGCCACAGGATCTTTATTCTCCCATTTGGATTTCAATACAACAGGCAATGAATAATCATTTTCCCAGATATTAGTGATTGGTGTTCCCCCGAAACGGGAAGCCAAACCTAACGCCAAAGTTCCTTCATTTACGCCCAACCGATTGGATTCTACAGGGTCTAGTGTTATCTTTATACCGGGCAATGGCTCCTCATAATTTGTATAAATTCTGATCGGTTCATCCAGTTTCTTTAATTTAGTCATTAAAGTGTCTGCCACTTTCTTCAGATCAGCTATATTCTCTCCCGATATACGAACGTCAATGTCAGCATCTACTGATTCGTACTCTAATTGTTTGAATTTTACAAAGGCATTCGGATAATGATAGGCATATTGAGTGGAATACTTATCCAACAACAATTCTGTATCTTCATTCGATGTTGTATTTACAATAAACTGAGCAAAATTAGGTCCTCCCACTTTAGGAGCATAAGCTGTCTGAAAACGAGGAGATCCCGTTCCGATAAAAGACGTTACAGAAACAACAGTCTTCTCCTTCCTCAAAACCTTTTCAAGATCCTGAGCTATTACTTCTGTCTGTTCCAGAGAGCTGCCGTTCGGTAAATATATTTCAACTGCAAACTGGTTCCTTTCAGCTATAGGCATGAGCTTCTGTGGAACATTGGCAAACATGTAAATACCCGATATGATAGAAATGATACCTATCGTAAGAGATATCTTCGGGTATTGAAATACTTTTTCCAATAGCCAATTATATCCGTTTTGTAATTTATCTAAGAATGTTTCTTTCTGCTTCTTACCGGGCTGATGTAATCCATTGCGTATAAAGAAATATTGTAGGAATGGTATAAGAAGAACAGCCACAGCCAAAGATACACCCAACGTAATAAGTACAGTCCAAGGGAAGAGCTTTACAAAGTCGAGAAACTGTCCTGTAAGCATCACCAAGAATGGAAAGAAAGTTAGACTGATTGCCAGTGTTGCCGAGATGATTGCTTTAGCATATTCTTTGGCACTTTCTATCGATGCCTGCCAACGAGGAATACCATGATCCAATTTTTCAAGATAGCTGTCTACAACTACGATCGAATTATCTACAATCATACCCAATACCACGATTAGGGCAGCCAATGTCACCGTATTAAGCTCCATGCCAAAAGCAAGCATCAGCCCTAAAGAGATAAAGATAGATATAGGAATGGAAGATGCCGCAACGCCGGCAACCCGTAAGGGTAATAATATCATTGTTACGAGTATAACAGCTACAATAGCAATCATTAACTCTTTTAGGAAAGTTGTGATAGAATGAGCCACAACTTGAGGTTGATCGGCTACACGATAGATATGAATATCACTAGGAATATCATTCTGGAATTGTTCGAGAACCTTTTCGACATCTTTTCCATATTGAATAACGTTATAGCCTTCACGCATTTCAGTAGATAAAACGAGACACTTTTTGCCATTGTTGGTAGTATAGCTGTTAGGCTTAGGATATTCCCGAACAACTTTCGCTATATTCTTCAATCGAATATGATTTCCCTGAGCATCTGAATAGATGATTTGTTCTTCCAAATCCTTCTCAGATTGATAGGGTCTCTCGATATGTATTGGCACATCCATATCACGATTATCAATCTTACCTGCAGTAGTAATAAATCCCTTCGTGATGAGCGTCTGATACAGGTTCAATATATTAATACCATATGCTGCCAGTTTTTCTTTTTCAACATATATACTTATCTGTTCATTTTGTTCACCATAACGACGCAGATTGGAAACAGATTCTATAGTTCGTAAACGGTCTTCGAGATTTTCTAAATATGTTTCCAATTGTCGATAAGTTTTGGTCTCCGATTCAAGCGTTATTAGTAATGCCGAAGTATCTCCAAAATCATCATTAGCAATAAGAGCCAAAACTCCTGAAGGTAACTGCATTTTGAAAAACATCAATCCATGTTTTATTTTTGACCATACCTCGTCCTTGTTATTTACATCATCATTCAGCTCGACATATACATAGACAATTCCATCTTTGGAATGTGAATATGTCTTCGATTTCTTTACTTCCTTGTATGTAAACAAGAAATTCTCTAGAGGTTTAGCCAATTGCTCTTCTACTTCGGCAGAAGTGGCTCCGGGGTACACTCCCACTACAACTCCCTGACGGATTGTAAATACAGGAAATTCCTGTTTGGGCATCACATTGAGAGCATAAATTCCAAATAAACTTAACACTATTACAATGAGCAATATAATTTTATTATACTTCATTGCCCAGCCGATAATACCAGATTCTGATTTCATATCTTCTTCTTATTTAGCTATTTCGACTGTTACACCCGGACTTACATTCTGATAGCCTTCAATGATTAGGTTATCCCCATCTTGCAGTCCCTCCTCTATTACAACTCCATTACCTATCAGTTTACCTTGAGTAATTTCTCTATATACGGCCTTATTTTGGTCGTCTTTTAACCAAACAAATTGTTTACCGGAAAAGTCTACTTGTATGGCTTTTAACGGAACTATAATATTCTTTTGACCTGAAACTTCTGATGGATTTATTAGATAAGCTTTGCACACCATTCCCGGCATAATCTGTGAGTTGGGATTATTTACCTGTACCTTGATATCGTAGGTATGTGATAACGGATTTGCAGATACTCCTTTCTCCTGAATCTTGCCTTCAAACTCAGCATCATTCAACGCAGATATTTTTATCCGTGAAGATTCACCAATCTTTATTGCTGAAATTTCGTTCTCTGGAATAGCTATTTTTATTTTCACTGAATTTATAGTTACCAAATTATAAATTGGAGTACCAGGAGCGACATTTGCTCCTGCTTCTTGATAGCGTTGACTTACTACACCAGATATGGGAGCATACAAATTACAGTCTTGTAAATTCTTACGGGTAATTTGCTCATTAGCTTGCGCCTGCTCTAACTGAGTCTTCGCCTCTATATATTTTATTTCCGGAAGGCTGTTATTCTTATAGAGAATAGACAAGCGATTATATGCATCTTGTGCCTGATTAAGGGTCGATTTTGCTGCATTGTGCATACTTTCAATAGAACTTGTATTCAATCGGGCTAACAATTGTCCTTTTCGAACATTTTGTCCTTCCTGTACATATACTTGTTCAATATTTCCATTTACTTGAAAACTAACATCAACCGCATTCTCACCTTCTACAGTTCCTATATACTCTTGTTGGTATATATCATCACTATACTTTATTGTTTGTATTTTTACCGGAACAGGTCTTGAATTGGCTTCTTCACTCTTTTTTGCGGAACAGGAAACCATTCCTAAAAATAGAAGACACAATACCGATCTACTAAAAAATAATTTCAATTTATCCATAACTTTCATTAAAAGTAATTTTACAACTATTCATTTCTGTCGCAAAGATCTCTTTATAATATGGTTCTGTCTAAATCAATACTACGCCAAAAATGTTCAAAACTTCGTTTTTTATGCAGTTTTCAACATTTATTTATATTTTTAGGGCCAAAATGAAACATATAAGATCATGAATAAGGAAAATTATGCTAAAATATCGCTGGATGACTTTAAAGATCAAACCTCAAATCACGGAATAAAGAACTTTGTTATATCCGATGATGGTGCTAATATTGATGATTATGCTTTTGATTTTAGATATCCGCAAATTATGGAAGGAATAGCTTTTGCTATTTGTGTGAAAGGTACCGGACGAATCAAAATTAACTTACGCGAGTACAAAATTGAGCCTTGTACTATTATTGTTGTTCTGCCTAATTATATTTTAGAATTGATAGAGCAAAGTGAAGATTTAGTTGTAGAGTTCTTATTATTTTCTTTTGACTTTATTTCCGATATCAAGTTAATTATAGATATTGATATTCCTAAAAAAATAGATCAGATGGCTTGTTTAAAGATAAGTGAAGAAGAAACGAATGATTTATTGGAATTGCATGCCTTTATTGTAAAGCGTTACAAAAGAACAAATTTTCTTTACAAAGAAGAAATTGCAAGAAGTTTATTGCAGACATTAATTTATGAAGTTTTGCAGCTATATCAGGACAAGAAGATTGACTATAAGGTATTGACCCGCAAAGAAAAATACTTACAAACTTTCATCAGCTTGTTATTTGAATATCATATGAAAGAACGTAGTGTTCGTTTCTATGCAGATAAAATGTTTATTACGCCCAAATATTTATCTCAAATAGTGAAGGATGCTAGTGGTATACATATCCAACAATGGATAGACGATATGGTTATTATGGCAATTAAAGCATTACTAAAGAGCTCAAATATGACTATCTTACAGATATCGGAGGAGATGAATTTTCCAAATTCTTCCTTTTTTGGCACCTACTTCAAAAAGAGAACTGGCCTGACACCTTTACAATATAAGAAGAATTAAGATTTTCAATAAAATATATCGAACGTTATATAGATAATCCTTAAAATAAAAAAACCGCCCTACTTATCACAAGCAAGACGGCTAGAATAATTTAAATTCAAATTTGCGTAAGAAAATATAGTCGAACTTCTGTATTTCTTGGATTGGAGACTATTTTGATTCTACACGAGATCTGATTAATTATTTAATTGATCGGTTATATATAAATGTATAATAATGGAATAGACAATATATTTTAGACTATTTTAATATACATAGGAGCACCAAAAGAGGTTTTTTCCAAAATTTTTATTTCCCCATTCAGTTCCATTTTAGTTATCAAGCTGTATACCCTCAATTTTTCTGCTCCTGAATATGCTATTATATCAACAACAGAAGCCTCATTACCGCACCTCTCAAGATAGTCCAGAATCTTGAGGCGGTCTAAATTTGCATAATTCATATTTCAGTGTAATTCTTGCTTATTTCGTTTTTAATGGTAAGCAATTTCTATTCAGACAAACAGAGATCAAACAGTAAACTAATGATAATCGGAACAATATTACTTTATTAAACTCACAGTTTCTCTGATGTTTCTTTCTGAAGAAGCACCAAAAACAACGGATTGTATATTCAGAGCATTAATAAATTCATAGGCTTCAGGGGCACTAATTGCTCCAGAAGCAAGTGTACTCATTGCCATAAGTTGATATTTTGAAGAATCATTATTTTGAATTGTATCAACATACGCTTCTACCGAAGGGGACATAAGGTAACCTATCTTATTAATAGAGCTGCATATAACAACCTCCTCTATTCCCCACTCAGATAGTTTTTGCTTCAAATAAGGCATATTTTGAGTAATAAGCCCCGGAATCAATTTATATTTCTTACGAACATAGTCGCAATATGCTTCAAATATATCTTTTGTTCCATATCCAAGAAGAAGATCTGTTATGATGTTTTGCAGGAATAACACTTTAACATTTAACCCCTTAAACATTTTTACTTCGGCATCTATCAACATCTGCATCATCTTTATAGGATCTTTTCCTAATACAGCCATTCCTCCTTTGGCAATCATAGACAATGCCCCTACTGCTGAGTTATTAGAAAATATTACTTCATTGATTGCAGGAAATATCCCTTTTTCTGCAACCAGATTTGCATATTTATGTGGATAAGGAATTGAAGGATACCATACAATATCATTATATTTTGACTTATTCTGACGAAAATATTCGCATATATCTTTTGCGCGATCATTACTATTAAGCATAACAGCTCCAATGCCATTTTTGAAAGCAAGATCATATACTTTGTAGATATTCTTTATGTCATGAAATTTTTCGGAAAGTTGTTGAGCTTTCTCTTGTGACATGTGATTAATCCCGAAAAACTGATTATCCCCAAAGATGACTTTATCTATTCTTTCCATATTTAATCTTGTTTATTTTTATTATCATAGTCATTGAACATGTCGTGCACCAAACGTTGCGTATTGTATCCGTCTTCAAATGTACATTGGGTAGCTCCAACAATCTTACCATCTAAAACACTGTCAGCAAAATGATATAATTGTCTAGTAAATTCATTTCCTCGAACGTAGAAAGGAACAGGTTTAAAGATATCTGTGATATATATAGTATTCCAACCTTTTCTATAATTATGACCTGAGACAGGTTCATTTAAAAATATCTTCATTTCGTACTGGTCTACCAGTAATTTTCCATTTGTACCAAATATTTCAATTTTGTTACTAGGTTTTCTATAACTCGAATCACTCCAATTCACGTATAATGTCCCAACACACCCTTTATCGTATATTAAAGTACTTGAAACCATATCCTCCACATGCTTCGAATATATTTGGTTCATGCTGGTACCAATAACTTTATTGGGTACGCCTATTATATAATTAATAAGGTCTAATACGTGGACAGCCATTTCATAAACAGCCCCGCCCCCACTCTCTCTTTTACCACGCCAGCTCTCACCTGTTTCGGGTTTTGAAATAGTGCAACTGAACATTTCCGATTTAAACCTCACAATATCACCGATTAAGCCTTCTTTTATATATTCTCGGGCAGTTGTGAACATATCATTAAAGCGGTTTACATACCCAACTTGATTAATTAAACCTTTTTTGTCGAACATTTCTTGTAGTTCATTAGCCTCTTCGGTGGAAAGAGTAAAGGGTTTTTCGCAAAAAACATTAATCCCCTTCTCACAAGCATATTTACATATTGCATAGTGATAATTAGGTGGGGTACAGACGATAAGAGCATCCGGCATTGTTTTATCAATCAACTCCTTGTAGTCTGTAAATACTTGAAGCGATGGTATGTATTTTTTCAATAAGTCCAATGTAATTTTTGAAGTATCGGAAACTGATACAATATTTACATTAGGGTGTGAATTGATAATAGAGAAATGGGTAATACCCATTCGCCCCATTCCGATAATAGATAATTTTATTTCTTTCATTGTGAATTTATTAAAAACACAGAATTATTTATTGGATTATTTCTTTTACGAAATCTATAATATTCCGCCTACGAGGTATTACATCTGAAGGCAACATCTGCTTGTATTTTTCGATTATTTCATTATCGACTACAGACGAGTTATCGCATACGATTGTATTCTCTTGGTTGAAATATCCGCTTTTAAATATATTCCTGTTATTCGTTATTATTTTTGTTCCACAGCTCACAGCCTCAAAGCATCTCATCGTAATACCACTTTGTTTGGGATGAGCAAAATCAAGCGTGTACTTTGATTTATGTAATACATCTACATATTGGTCATACGACAATGTTTTAAGATGTATATATCGTCGTAGTTTAATGTACGTAAACGGATTTCTGATAAAATTCAGAGCCATTGTTACATAATTACTTTCATGTAGATATACGTATGAATTCGCGGGCTGGAACAGATGCAATATTTTATTGGTATATGACAAGCGTTCGGAATGTATCTTTTGTATTACAGATATATCATATACTCTTTCTACATTTTTCTTCTGCTTTTCTATTGCCGAAAACAATTCTATTATTTTGATATCATAGCTCTTTGCATCATGATAATCAAACGTATAAAAATTATTGACCAAGCGATACCAAGAAAGTGATAAAGGATGAAAGGCAAAAGAATCGAAATTATAACCAACTATATATGAACACTTTTTATATATTTCATCTATCAGTTTTTTATCTATTCCGTATCCTTTCATAATGATACAGATATCATATCTTTCGTCTTGAAGGAAGTGGCGAGTTATATGATTGTATGTTTTTCTATATAACGTTTTAGTTATGCCTATTTTCCACAGAACTTTTGTGAATAAATTATCCGGATAACGATCATTGCAAATTCTCACATCATAACCACATTCGTTCAATCCGGATATTATCTGATTGCCCATCGAATAAAAACTTAATGGCATGATGAGTAAACACCTCTTTTTCATTTTATTTATATTGTTAGCAGGGTGCTGATAAAGGATTGTATAGAAAATTCATCGAAACGAACGTCGCTATCTTTTATAGGTTCTTGTATGAATTCTTTGATACCATCGAAGTTCAATTCGTCAAAAACAAAAAAGCGGTTGGAAGAATAAAATGACTCACCAATAGCACGCTTGTTATTCGTTATGATCTTTTTCCCTGCACACATATTTTCGATGAATCTCATTGTGTATCCAGACTGTTTATGATTGGCAAAGTCGAATGTCGCTATTGAATATTGTAGTAAATGGATAAAATGAGATCGAGAAATGCTCCTTAGCTTAAGTCCTCTAGGGACAAAACCTTTAATCAATAATTGAATTATTACAACAGGTGTACACTTAATATACTTCTTGAAGCGAATATCGTTTTCTTTACAATATCTTTCGAATGCCTGAATAGCCCTATACCGATCTGGTTTAACCAAATTCCCGACCATATATACATCAGTATCCGGCTCCACAATAGGCAGATTCTGAAAGTCTCTTACACAAAACAACGGCAGATAGTTCAGTCCGTAGTTTTCAGCATCTGTCGCATCGAAGGTGTAAACCTTATCAAAATACGGAATGTAAGGAACATAATTTACAAGAGGCGACAAAGCATCCCATGTGTATAATATGAACTTCGACTCCGGATGATCATCTTTAAGTTCTAAGAAGTTAGACATAGAGATCGTGTGTACTTGCAAAAAAATAATATAATCATATTTTTCTTTTTTTTCCTGTCTTATCATTAGAGAATGATACCGGTCAAGTTTGTCTATGTATGACGAAGGCGAGAGCGTACGAAGAATCTTGTCTTTTGTTTTACGTAATTCTACAGGATAGAAAGTAACCGTATGCCCTTGAAACTCCATCTCATCTGTAAGTGCCTTTATGTAATTATGATAAGGTAGCCCGATGAAAAGTATTTTGCTCATAATTTATTTTTAAATTTTTGACGATGTAAATAGATATAAGTTCCACCGAAAAGAGTTGGTAAAAAATATGAGATATTCTTTATGTAAACCATAACCGTCAAGTCGAAAAGCTTCATAGAACCTGTTATAGCGATTATTGCTATAGCAGAAAATACTCCTACAAGTCCAGATATTAGCAATGGAGTGAAGTTTTTCCATGCATTTAAAGTAGCAGATACCGAGTAGTATAATAATTGTGACATTAAACCCGGAATCAACAAAAACACATAGTGAGTATTGCCCGAGTGACTTGGAAATAATATATCTACCAATGGTTGAAGTGCAGTAAGTACGGCAAGAACTACACATATACCATATCCCATCAGGACTAATGTATAATTACGTACATGCCGCCTGAATTCTGCCATTAATCCATTTTCATATGAATAAATGATATTGGGAAGGAAAAGGTAATTAATGGACGTTGGGACTAAAACAAATAAAGAAGAGAATATAAAAACAAGATAAAAATTACCTAATTCTTCCACATTCAGTATATATGCTATAGACCAACGTTCGATCTGAATATTGACAATTGTAAATATTCCAATCATAAATGGGACAAATCCTAACGATAGAATATATTTAATTTCCTTTCTGTCAAAACATATTTTATCCGGTCTTAAGCTTTTATGCATTAATAATGCCAGGACAACAAAAACTATAGGTTGCATCATAATACTAATGATACCTCCCATAATGCCATAAAGATAGACAAGAGGAATTAAGGCTATAGATATAATACCTGAGATGAGATTTCTGATATTAATATCTTTAATCATCTTTTTCACCGTCATAGTATTTGTCAGCCAAGTAGATATCAAAGAAAATAGGCCTGCAATGAACGTTAAAATCAGATACCGGGGGCTGATCAATAATTCAATATCTAATACGCTTAATATAATCCATATAAGCAATAAGGCTAATGCAATGACGCCAAAAAGGCTAAAGAGAATATTATTAACCTTCGTTTGATCACTGGTCTTCTTATAAGCAAAAACCCTATATCCACCGTTTAGGAACCCAAACTGTAAGAGTCCAATAAACATTATACATGTTTGAATGAGGCTGATTATACCCAGTTCTCTCATATCCATAACACGCATAAATACCATAGAACGGATAAAGTTGATGGCAGAAGTAAATAAATTTATTAGAATAAATAAGGAACTTGAACTAAATATAATCCGCTTTATTGCTTTGATATTTATTGACATTTTGATCTAAATAGGTGCTTTTAGTTTCAGTATAATTAAACGAATCATTCCGAAACAAGCTTTTTTATAAAAGAGCTTAAGTAAAATTCTTCAAATCTGGCAGACGGATCAGATAATGGTGTCCTCAGAAATTCTTTTACACCATTAAAATCTAAATCATCGTAGACAAAAAATCTGTCAGGAGAGTAAAAAGACTCATTTAAAACATTCCGATTGTTCGTGATGATTTTCTTTCCGGCACACAAATTCTCCATCACTCTCATCGTGTAGCCATCTTGTACGTGGTTTGCAAAATCAAATACGGTTGATGAGCGTTGCATCATGTCGATAAATGTATTATTGCTAATTGATGATGTATGAAGATACTTGAGAGACTTCCCTTGCAGTAAAACTTTTATATTTTTACGCAGCGTTCCTTTTAGATACCAGTTGAAACTGATTTGTTCTTTTTTGCAATATTCTTCAAATTGCTTAATCGCATCATACCGTCTGAAATTAGCTAAGTTCCCGACCATATATACATTATTCCATTCGACTTCGTTTTGCTTTAGATTCTGAAACTTCCGTACGCAAAAGAGTGGTAAATAGTTTATGCCATATTGTATCGCATCTTGTCTATCGAAAGTGTATGCTTTATCAAAACAGCCCAAGTAATCAGATATATTTATCCCCTTTCTTATATATCCATTGGCAGCATCCCATAAATACAATATAAATTTTGCCTGCGGATGATCTTTTCTTAAGTTTTGTAAGCAATCGAAAGAGAAAAATGGTAATAACAAAAATACAATGTCATATTTATTGTCTTTTTCTTTTACAACAATTTCCTGATGTCTCGAATACTGCACTTCCTTATCCCATTTCTTAGAAATCAGATTTCTTAGTTTCGTAGCCGGAGAAAATGATACAACATTATAAAATGTGACATCATATCCGGATAACTGAAACTCTTCTATCATTTCTCGCGTATATATTTGATAGTCCCAACCGATGAACAATAGTTTTTTCATAACAATTAATTATTTATTGTCTTTGCATCCAGTCCCGAATAAACGAAAAGTAAAAAAAATGGAGTCATAGCTAAAGGCTCAGAACTTAGGGATAAAATCAGGAGAATAGCCATTAGCCAGCGATTCTTGTATAAGATATTCTGCCTTATTAAGGCCCATAAGTACCACAAAGAAAACGGGATTCCCCATATGTACATTAGACTTATTATGCCATTTGTTGTTCCGCTCTCTTTCGTTTTTGAACCGCTCAGTTTACCTTGCCAAGCAATTTTACTCCTCATTTGCTTAAATCGATCGGTATTCGCACCAATCCCAATCACAGGATTCTCGGCTGCAATACTCAAACCGGCAATTACATCGGCCTGACGAACAAAAAAAGATCCGGATTGAGCTCCGGCGACTTTTTCTTCAACATTTACAGACACAATATTATTCCACACAAAAAAAAGCGCAATGATGGTTGTGCAAAGGATAGATACAGAGCTGTATAGGTTTCGTTCTTTATAAAAGAAGCGAGCCGAAATATATCCTAGAATGATAATGGCGATAAGATATCCTGTAGTAGATTTTGTCAAATAAATAGCCAATAATGTTGCTACAATCCACAATTTCTGTCTGAAATAGAAGATCTGGATTAATAAAAAGATATTAAGATATATTTGAAAAATTCCGGGCTCCCAGAAAAAGCCATAAAGCCTCGAAGATAAACCTTGGATATCCAGTCCTTTATAAAATAGAAAAGCGATATGGCTTACAGACCTTTTATCCCCATAACTATCTATAAATGTATACTTTGAAAAAAGATCAGGGGTAAAAGTATAAAGTAAAAAAGAAATCAATCCTAAAACGATGAAAATCTTTAATAAAATAGTAACATCGTTAATCAATGCATTTATTCCTTCATACTTATAATAAGTATAGACAAACAGAGCTGCAATAACGCTGGATAATGCGGCTAATGCGGCACTATCAAGATCCCCCCCCAGTATAGTTTGTGATATTATTATTACAAGAAATGTTGTTATGAATAGCCATAATTTTGAGGAAACATATTTTAATGTTATACCATTATTCAATCTGTAAATTTTCAGACCATATCCGGCTATTATCAACAAACATATAGGATTTCGAGGGAACAAATGGTTACCGCCACTGATCATCATCACTAAAAATAACAGGATGACTCCAAACCAATCTCTTCTCTCTATAACAAGTGGACTAGAAGTCATATTTATTTATTAGATAATATCATTCTGATTTTGCTATCGTTGCCATAAACACATGGAGAATCATAGTCTCTATCGGGAAACACACCATATTCTAGACTGATATCCAAGTTGTTTTCTTTAAGAAAGGCTTCCACGCGCTCGCCTAAACTCATAGGTTTGCCTGAACAGCAATTAATTATACCTGAAATATCTTTCTGAGTAATTACGGCTGAAATCTGTAATGCTAACTCTTCAATTTCGATAAAATCATATTTGTTTTTACCCGATGTAAAAGGAAAACTTTTCTTTCCTTCGAGGACGGCTGTTCTGATTTTAGCGAATATAGAATTACTCTTCAAATCATCGCCAACAATATAGTATGCCCTGATCCATTGCAAAATACAGTCATGAGATTTGGCATATAATTGTATGCTACGTCGTAAAGCATCTTTTGCTATTCCATACGGCGATATTGGATAACAAGGTGTAGTTTCATCAATAGCACCTTCATAATAACCCACTTCATGCATCGTACCCATTACAGCAAGTTGCTTCAATCCACCATCAATCAACGAACACATAAATTTGTAATGGTTTGACACATCTCCCATATGATTAGATGAATTATGTACAAACCCATCGCGCCATGCCATATGTAAACAAACGTCGGGGCTTCCAAGCTCCTCATAAGCATTAATATATGAACCTGATAAAATATTATATTCTAGCAAAGTGGCACGCTTGTCCACTTCTGTCAATCGAACATCGCAAGCCGTAACTTCATGTCCTTGATCCAATAATTTGCACACGACGTGACGACCAATGTAACCATTGGCTCCGGTAACTAAGATTTTCATATTAAAAACGATTTTGTGATTCTAGGAATATTATATGTGTAGAAAGACAGAGAAGAAAGTATATTAAATAAAATTACCGTCTCTGTCCGTTTTTTCCCAATTCTGAGTATCGGGGTTATAACGTTTTACGATGCGGGCAGGATTACCTACAACAACGCAATAGTCTGGAATATCCTGTTTAACAAATGAATATGCACCGATAATACAGTTTTTTCCAATTGTGCAGCTTATAATACACACATTACGACCAATCCAGGTTCCGCTACCGATAACAACCTCTCCTGTATATTCTACTTCTTGATCGCGAATAAACCTATTTATATCATTATATGCATGGGTATTATCTGAAATATACACATTCTCAGCAGCTACAACTCCATCTTCGAGAATAATACTTTGTAGAGCATATATCTCGGAAAATCGACCAATCCGAACCTTATCTTTAATAACAAGTTTTGAATCAGACCGATTTGAAGATACTGCAAGCCACACCTTATCTCCTATCCATAAATTGCTACCGAGATGTATGTGCTGAGGATTCCAAACTTGAGGATCAAAGATGAAAACGTTTTTCCCAAATTGCGCGAAATTATGTTTATTAAGCAAGATGAATATCTTACATCTTAACTTCCGTAATTTTTCGTGTAACATAATATCTTCAGATAAAATTTCCGCTTTTATCGGTCTTTGCCCATTTTTCGGTCTCGGTATTGTAGCGTTTTACTATATAAGCAGGATTACCTACAACGACTGAATAATCAGGAATATTCATTCTGCTAATAAATGCTCCGGCAGCAATAATACTGTGTTTCCCTATGGTTGAACCAATAATACAAACATTCCTTCCAATCCAACAGTATTCTCCTATCTCAACAGGATTTACAAGTTTGATCTCTTGTTTGATAAATGGAGTATTTATATCATCATAGGTATGAGTGTTATCAGAAATGTATACATTATCTGCAACTCGAACCCCTTTGTGTAATATGATAGAAGTGTGTGCAAATATCTCAGACAAACGTCCGATTTTAACATCATCTTTAAGTACCAAATGAGGATTCTTAGCCTTTGAATGAGATTCTTTTATGACTCCTAACCAAACAAAAGACTCGATAGAACATCTCTGATTGATATAAATACGAGCCGGATTCATAATCCGAGGTTTAGTTATAGTTGTACCTTTACCTAGCGATCCGAAAAAAGGTCGCCAAATAGTTCTATATATAAAACTATTAATCTTTATAATTCCAAAATGATATATATCAAATAAATTCGTTGTCATAAATATGTTGAGTTGTAAATATGTATTTGAATTTTATTTTTCGTTATACATGCTTTCGTAATATTTTTGATATTCTCCGGAAGTGACGTTATCCATCCATTCCTTATTATCAAGATACCAACGCACTGTAATCTCTATGCCTTCTTCAAATTGGAGACTAGGCTCCCACCCGAGTTCACGCTTGAGCTTACTTGAATCAATAGCATAACGTAAATCATGTCCTTTACGATCGGTTACGTATGTGATCAGATCCAGAGAATGATCTTCGGCATTACCCAATAAACGATCGACAGTCTTAATAATAACCTTGATTATATCTATATTTTTCCATTCATTAAAACCTCCGATATTATAAGTTTCAGCATTTTTTCCATGATGGAATATAACATCAATAGCACGGGCATGATCCACAACATAGAGCCAGTCACGTACGTTTTCGCCTTTTCCGTATACAGGTAGTGGCTTCCGGTGAATAATATTATTGATAAATAAAGGAATTAACTTCTCCGGAAATTGATAAGGACCGTAATTGTTAGAACAGTTTGTTACTATTACGGGCATGCCATAAGTATCGTGAAATGCACGTACAAAATGATCGCTACTAGCTTTGGATGCAGAATATGGACTATGAGGGTCATACTTGGTCTCTTCTGTAAACAGTGTATCATCAAACATCAGAGCACCATATACTTCGTCGGTAGAGATATGATATAACTGCTTACCCTCATAACCTTCGGGCAATGTTTCCCAATATAATTTTGCCGCTTGCAGCAGGGTAAGAGTACCCATCACATTAGTACGAGCAAAAGTAAATGGATCTTTGATTGAGCGATCAACATGACTTTCAGCAGCCAAATGAATAATACCATCTACGTTATATTGCTTTAATAGCTGCATAACAAGATCAAAGTTGCAAATATCTCCTTTTATGAACGTATAGTTGGATTTATCTTCTATATCCTTGAGGTTAGACAAATTGCCGGCATAGGTCAGGTTATCGAGATTGATAATATGGTATTCGGGATATTTGTTCACAAACAGACGAACAACGTGTGAACCTATAAAACCAGCCCCTCCGGTAATTATAATATTTTTCATTTTTATAATCAATTGATTGTTTGTTAAAATAATATACTATCAGGATAGGTATATTTATATACTTACGGATGTCTCGGTATAGTAATCGATGTTGTAATCAAATAGTTCGGTTGCATCCTTGAGAAATGGGTGCCGAGTATCCTTTTCAGAAAGAATTATATCTTCAGGAGCTACAATCCAATCGATACCAATCTCCGGGTCATTCCATGCAATAGCCCCCTCCGATTGCGGGGAGTAAGAATTATCACATTTATACTGAAATACAGCTTCATTGCTGAGTACGACAAAACCATGAGCAAAACCACGAGGAATAAATAGCTGACGGTGGTTCTCTCCCGATAGTTTCACAGCTACATGTTTACCGAATGTAGGTGAATTTCGGCGTATATCTACCGCCACATCCAATACTTCTCCTTCGATGACACGTACCAACTTACTCTGTGCAAAGGGCGGTTTTTGAAAATGCAATCCCCTTAAAACTCCGTAACACGATTTAGACTCATTGTCCTGCACAAAACGCACTGTGCGAATGGATGTATTAAATTCAGTCTGATTGTAGCTTTCAAAAAAGTATCCTCTATCATCTCCGAATATCTTCGGTTCTAGGATCACTACATCTTTTATTTGAGTTGTTATTATATTCACCATTGCTTATTGTTCTATTTCTTCTATCATTTTCAGTAGATATTGCCCGTATTGATTTTTGATCATTGGTACAGCCAGAGTACACATCTGTTCTTGGTTAATCCATCCTTTTTGCAAAGCAATACTCTCAAGGCAAGCAATCTTCAAGCCTTGTCGTTTTTCTATAACCTCAACGAATATAGATGCTTCTGCTAATGAATCGTGAGTACCGGTATCGAACCAAGCAAAACCACGCCCCAGAGTCTTTACTTTAAGGCTTTTATCTTGAAGGAACTTTTGATTAACAGTCGTGATTTCCAACTCTCCACGAGCAGATGGCTTAATGTTTTTTGCGACATCTACCACTTTGTTTGGATAAAAGTAGAGTCCTACAACCGCATAATTGGATTTAGGCTTCTGAGGTTTTTCTTCAATCGAGAGACAATTTCCCTCTGAATCAAATTCGGCAACACCGTATCGTTCCGGATCATCAACCCGATATCCAAATACTGTAGCAATACCTTCATCCTCTGCATCTCGTACAGCTTCCTTGAGTGATGCGGAGAAACCTGTTCCATGAAAAATATTATCTCCCAGTACCAGACAAGCTGCATCATTTCCGATAAATTCTTCACCGATAATAAAGGCTTGTGCCAGCCCGTCAGGTGAAGGCTGTTCTGCATATTCAAAATGCACACCATAATCTGACCCATCGCCCAATAAGCGTTTAAATCCAGGTAAATCGACAGGGGTTGATATGATTAATATTTCTCGTATTCCGGCAAGCATCAATACCGATATGGGATAATAAATCATGGGCTTATCATAAATGGGAAGGAGTTGTTTGCTTACACCCTTCGTTATCGGATATAATCTTGTACCCGAGCCACCAGCCAATACTATTCCTTTCATCTTAAAGTTTTTTTTATTAATTTTCTATTATGTGTATATATATAAGTCAGGTCGTTATTTATCTCTTTTCTTTGTTTGATTATTGGATCCGTAATAACCATATTGATAGCCATAACGATAGCCATATTTATGGTATCCGATACCACTGGTCGTACCATTCAGGATCAAAGCCATATTCTTGAAACGTTCTTCCTTATAGATGTTATTCAAATCGGAGAGCATGCTTCGTTCTAACAATCCTGCACGAACAACAAAAAGAGTTCTATCTGCAAGCCTTTCAATAATTTGGGTATCTGCTACAATATCTATTGGTGGACAGTCAATAAAGATATAATCATATTTACTACGCATATCGTTTATCAATGTTTCTAAACGTTCGTCAAATAGTAATTCTGTAGGATTCGGAGGAATGGTGCCCACCGGTAAAATACTAAGATTCGTATATTTTTCGTCGACAATAATTGTATCATATATATTATCGATTTGTTTCCCCAGATAGTCACTCAAACCCTGCTTCGGTGAATTAACAAAAGAGGAAGTAGAAGCATAGCGCAAATCACCATCGATAACCAATACTTTTTTACCTTTTATAGCCAAACTGATAGCCATATTTATTGTCAGGAATGTTTTACCACTCCCGGGATTAAACGATGTCAAGATAATTACATTCAAATTATCTTTCTTAGCTGTCATAAACTCAAGGTTTGTACGTAAAACACGAAATGCTTCATTGATGACATCTTTATTTTCTTCTTTTACAACCACTTTACTCTCTTCAGGTTGTTTTTTCCAGAATCGCCAGCCACGTTTCTGTGGATAGAAAAGAGGAATTTCTCCGATAAAAGGCAAGATCAGATTATCCAAATCTTTCCGTCCCCGTATTGTAGAATTCGTATTCTCTCGAATAAATATTATCACTACCGGAATAAGGAGACCTAATACAAAGGCAACCAATAATATATTTCTTTTCTGTGGTGCTATCGAGTTCAAATTACCATAAGGAGGGGTTATCATACGTGTATTGTATGCAATAAAGGCCTGTGATAATTCATTTTCTTCGCGTTTCTGTAATAAAAATAAATAAAGAGCTTCTTTTACTTTCTGTTGTCGTCCTACAGAAAGCAAATATTTTGCTTGATCAGGGTTGGCTGCTATTTGAGCTGTTGTTTCTTGTTCGTTGCTTTGTAAATTCTTTGTTTGAGTATTTAAGGTTACAATCAGATTATCTATCGATGAAACAATTGCTTTACGCATAGATTGAAGAGACTGATCTAGATCCACGACTAAAGGATTCTGTTCACTGCTATTAGAGACCAAATTGTTCCGCTGCAATTGAATGGTATTGTATTCCGTTATTTGATTTTCAACGCTAGCACTCTCGATACCTGAATTTGCAGGAATCAATTGGTTGTTATTTGTAGAAGTCATCAAATGGTTGCGCATATAGCGAGCCATTGATAATCGGGTATTTAAATCCAACATAAGATTACTTGTCTCCCTCGATTGTGCCATATACATGCTGGAGGCGGCTTCTACGTCCGGCACCAAATTTTGTCTTTTGTAAGAAGAGATATCTTCATCCACATCACCCAATTCGCGTTCAATTCCACTCAAACGATCAGTGATAAAGAGGCTGGTACTAACTGTTATAAGGTTCCTGTCTTTCACCCAATTTTCTTTATAAACGGATATTAATGTATTCAATACATCTTCTGCCCGTTGTGTGGAAACATCTTTATACGAGAGATCGATAACGGTTGCTTTTTCCTCACTTAAAGATGCTGTCAGATTCTGTTTGAATAAATCCGTAGCACTATATAAGTTAGTACGGGAAATATATATCAGAGGTATTTCATTTTTAGTGTAATACGAAGTTGGGACTACTATTATTTTCCCTAATGGGGTGTCGATCGTATCATTAAACTTGCCTTTGATTACGTTGTTAGCAATATCCTTATTATCAGATGTAAAGTCAGAGCACTCAAATGTCCCATCAGCCAACAATTTTATAACAAGCTCTGCAGATTCATTATCTGCCAAATCGGCAAAAGAAACTGTGATTGGAAGATCTGGACCGTATAAGACTTTTTTGTAAAAGGAATCTTTAATCTGATAGTTTACATCCAAATGCAACCGCTTTACTGTTTCCAGAATAATAGAGGGTGACTGTATAGCGATCAACTCATTGTTTACGTTAGTATTGGGTTGAGACAGCCCAAAGTCAGCAAACATAGAAGCTACATCACTCGATATGGATTGACTTTTCGAGTCTTCTTTGATAAGGATAGACGCTGAACGAATATATATTGGAGGAGTTGTTAATATATAAAAAGTTGCAATACTAATTGTTATAAAAAGAGATATTACAAACCAACGCCACCTGAAAAGGCATAAGTATAATAAATCTTGTAGACGAATAAGATCTTCCGTCTGTTTCTGCTCTGTTTTATTATGTTGAAATGAAGTCATTTATGTTTATGTTTTCTTTTTTATTTAACAATAAGTACAGTGAGTGTAGTTATTAAAGAGGCCACTGACAGCCAAAAAGAAGTGGATATAACATTGTTGCCATTAACGGTTGACTGACGTGCCCGTGTTTTATTAGGTTCCACATAAACTACATCATTTTGTTGCAGATAATAGACAGGTGAGGCATACATATCATGTCCCGAATTTAGATTCACTTTATAAGGAACCTGCTTACCTGCTGTCTGTCGTAAAACGAGAACATTTTCACGTTTTCCATAAATTGTTAGATCTCCAGCCATTCCCAGAGCATCGAGTAAAGTAATTTTATCTCGCTCTATATTATACCGTCCTGGAGTATTTACCTCTCCTAAAACTGAAATAGAAAGGTTGGCAAACTCGACAGTCACAACCGGGTCTTTGATCAGGTTATTTGATAACAGCTGATTTTTTATATAACTTGCAATCTCTTCTCGAGTCATTCCATCAACATGTATTTTGCCTAATACCGGAAAATCGATTTCACCCGATGAGCTTACTGTATAACTTGATATTTGCTGATTTTGATTCAGTGATGGGCTTTGCGACTGTCCTACACGATGTGCCACGATAGGTAAGTTAAATAGTTCTGCTAATTGGGAGTCCTTGCTACTTATCACTATTGATATTTTATCATCTGTCTTTATTGTTATTTTTATCGGGTTCAGTATTTCCCCCGGTACACCTTGCTGTAAGTCTTGAAAGTAGCTAATATTTTGTGTTGACCCACAAGAATTTAAGATGATGGAAGCCATCAACACAAATAAGAAATGTTTTATTCTCATAATTTATAAATGGATTGTTTTTTGAGATTATTGTCTGTTTCGACTATAGAGAGCTTTAGTTCGTGCCTTTTTATTTTGAATGCCAGCCACATATTACCCAGCATCCATAAAATGATGTTGATAATCAAAAGTAGGCTTACGTCAACATATTGCGATAGGATGATATTATACAAAGTAAATATTAACGATACTGAAATTATAATTATCATTGCTGCTCGCTGACAGATTCCTGCTGCCAAAAGCTTATGATGTATATGACTTTTGTCAGGCATAAAAGGATGCTTTTTCATACGTATGCGACTTATAAAAACTCGCATTACATCAAAGCAGGGAATTATTAAAGGTGCAAATGCCAATACAGCAGGATTGAACGAAGCTGCAATATCTACGGGTTGGTTTAATATCTTTATACTAAGAATACATAAAATGATTCCTATTGTCAAGCTACCTGTATCTCCCATGAATATTTTCTTTCCATGATTAACATTGCCAAAGACGTTGTAATAAAAAAATGGAATGAGAGCTCCCAATGCAGCAAAAGCCAGCATTGCAAAAAGCCACTGTTCGAGGTAGATATAAATTAGTCCGTAAAAGAGCAAAGCTGCTCCACTCAGTCCGGAAGCCAGACCGTCAATACCATCAATAAGATTGATTGAGTTGATAACAAATACAATGACTAAAATAGTTAAAGGATATCCTACCCATTCCGACAACCCATAAATGCCACATATACCATACAAATTATTTATCCATACTCCTCCGGCAATTAATATAACACCACATAGTATCTGAATAATAAATTTAGTACGATAACGAACACCTATCAAGTCATCCGCAATTCCAACTAAATAGAGTATTGTGCTGGCGCAGAAGCCAAACAATAATTCAGGAACGTTACTTCCTTCTTGCTTAAGAATATCCGGTTCCCCTAAAATAAAATCAAGACCAAGCAATAAAGAAATAGAAAAGAAGATAGCAGGATTGAAAGCTAGCCCTCCAAGCCTGGGGATCATTCCATGATGAATTTTTCTCTCATCCGGTAGGTCAAATAACTTTTTTCGAAAAGCAATAAGCAGAATATTTGGAATTAGTATCCATGCAAAGAACATGCAAAGAAAGAACACCAAACCGATATTTATAATCCAGTAATACATTCTATGAAAATTAAAATTAGATTAGTTAATTATTCCACCTTATGATATAACTTCAATCAGGTCAGTTTCTATCTCGGCAGTTACAACAGCAGCAATACCTTGTATAAGAACTACCACTCGCCTACTTCGCACACCTTTCACTTTCACAAAAACACCTTCAACGCCATCAAAAGGACCACCAAGTACCCGCACTAAAGTTCCTTTTCTCAAATCAACTTCCTCTGGTTTTAGGTAAGTCATTTTTTCGTGGCAAATACTCGCTACAGCTATGAAGCGTTTCATTTGATCATCAGGAACTATAATTTTTTCTTTACTCCTCGAGTCAATAATATACTGAAGGTATTCGGTTTTTGACTTGACCTGTTTAATAGCTGTTGGCGTGGCGTGAACAAAGATCAGATTGGTAATAGCAGGAACCAGTTCTCTTACTTTACGACCATTTTTCATAGTGAGTGTATAATGCATAGGAATAAAACTCCGAATGCATTCCTTATCCAATAATTTTTTTGTATCCATTTCTTTGCGGAATATCGCACGCATAGCGTACCAACTCGGAATCTCTTGCTTGTACATAAGAATGAATAGTGTGCTATTATCTGGAACTTTATAAGGTTTTATTTCAGATATGAGCATAGCTCTGGTTCCATGAAATATTACAATATAATGTATTCCAATTAGTTATAGATATAAAGTGTATAATACAGCAGATTTTTTATTTATTTACAACACACTTATGTGTTAAATAAAAATTCTCAATAAGTAGTTATGATCTCGCTGTATGCACATCTCTTGCTAAGAGATATGTTTTTATTGTATTAGATTATTTATCAAGTATATACGCAAACGGATAGAAAGCTTTCACTAAACATTTTTATATTTTAAATAATTTCCTTAAAAAAAGCTTCAGAACTATCTTCTTGTTTTCAATATTTTGTATACTTTTGCAGTATTAAACATATCTCTTAGCAAGAGATATCTACATTTAAGAATCATTTTAATACTACAATAGAGATTTAAGTATCATATTGTTAGCCCTATCTATTATAGATGTATCTAATGCTGCTAGATAGATCTGTGTGGTTACTTCTGAATCATGCCCCATTCCTTCACTTATTACCGTAACAGGAATATTCTTACTTTTTGCTATACTAGCCCATGAATGACGAGCCACATACATAGTTAAAGGAATAGATAGTCCTAATTTACTTCCAATAATTTTCAAATTACGGTTTATAAGGCAAGACGCATTCTTGTATTGACTTCTTTCATCTTTCTCGGCACTTTTAATAATGGGGAGTAAGTATGAAGACTCATTAGGAGGATACTTATCTACAATATCCTGCATACACTGCTCCCATTTAATAAATAGTTGCTGACCTGTTTTTTTTCTACGATAAGACAGCACTCCTCCACTAAGATCTTTCTTCTTGAGGTAAGCCATATCTACAAACGACATTCCTCTTGTGTAGAAACTAAATAGAAACATATCACGCACATAATCCAATGTTGGGTAAGGAGCCAGATTCAAATCTCTGATTTGCTTAATGACTTTAAAAGAAACTGCTCTTTTAATGGTTTTTTCAATGCCGGTATATACATATTTGAATGGATATTTCTGTTCTGTCAAACCTTTCTCCACACTACGATTATACACAGCTCGAAGTATCCTCATATAAAATGATGAACTATTCTGACTTACACCATTAGATCTTAAGTAAGCTTCATACTCTGTCATTAGCTCCGAATTAATGTCGTAAGGATATAAATCCTTTCCATTTCTAAAATGCATAAAACTATTTAAGGTAGTTTTATACGTCTCACTGGTTCTAATTCTACCAAATTGTTTAAGTCGGACAATCAACTGCTGCATAAAGACAAAAAAGGAAGTCCCTCGAATCTGCTTTTCAAAACTTGAGACAACTTCATCTACCGTATAAGAAACTCCTCTTTTACTAAATACGTCTATAATATTTGCAAGCCTTTCTGTATCCCATACTATCTTTTCTTCTATAGACAGGAGATAATTCTTTCTATTTTCATCAAACAGAGGCAGGATAATATTTGCACCACGTTTGTTCCACTCACCAGGAAAGATTTTATAATCTGTATTTATCTGCCTGGTTACTCGATTATGAATAAGTTGATAATAGAGCGCACCTTCCCTATTTTCGACAATGGAAGGTCTGATTTTCACTTTTACTGATGTCATGATTTACTAATTGAAAACTAATTATTTATATTACTTTGCTTTGTTTTCTTTCAACAAATATGAATAGGCAGAAATTTAATCGCCTATTGACTTGGATCCCAATAATAGAATCTTAGTATATTTCTATACTATCAGATATACCTATTTGAGACTTGTCATATTTCACCAAAAGACACTGTTCACATATTGGAAAAGGAAATTTTGCTATTTTCCTCATCCAAAAATGTATAGGATGAAAACTTTTGGTTTCTTTTTTATAACGCTCCTCACAGTTTAGCTTTTAATTGAATTTGAAGGATAGTTTAAATTCGCGATTGGCATACTGTTGCGATTATGTTTCTTGAAGGCAGTTCTTCTTACTGTTCTTACTATATCTTTGCTTACTCCGATAATAATTCTATACATTTATAAAAGTCTTTTTGATGTCTCTATAACTGAAATCTCTTTCAATTTGTAAAACATTAGGTACAATATAATTTCGAAGAAACGGTACTCATTCAATCTTATTTATACATCTCTAAATTTATAATCAAACATAATCTCTGATTTTTTAAGATTAAACCGTAAGTCAAAAGGCTTTTTACAAGCCTTCAGAACAGCTTTTTTTCGAATCGCAAATTTAATACATTCCCTTGTCTGGATGGTTTATTTTTGGCTTTTTAAGATTTCTTTTTGAGGCCTATCGGTAAGTTTGTATTCATTTTTTAGCATCTCACATGTCTTTGCGGCTCGTTTACATAATTGTTGTTAAGGATCATTAATTTTCATTTACCATTAATCATTAATTGTTTTTGAAAATAGGAAATGCTCATTTTGGAGTATAGTGTAGTTTTCTTATTTGTATATGTAAAAGTACCCTCCTCCACCCATCATTTTTATTACAGAAAAGTCCGGTGTTTTTCAAAAAACACTTTAGCTCCAATTTCAGGATTCTTATCCATACTTACATCAATTATCAGTTCGTGTAATAGCTTGTCATCTAATTTAAAATTCTCAAAAAAAGCAGCAATTTCGGGCTTGTCTTCTTTAAACCCGCGCCGAGATATAACCTGAATATTATCTGTAGGATATATACCTTTTGGATCACTCAATTTTTTGAGTTCGGATTCAGTCCACATAAAATGTGGTTTCCAACCTGTTATTACAATCCATTCTTTATTTTTCTCTGCCTTTTTCAAGGCTGTTATCATAGACGTTTCGGAAGAGGAAATCTGAGAGTAATCGAGATTATAAACGGTTATTGCTTTTTCTGTATTAGCATGGATTCCTGCTCCTGAAGCAATTCCATAGATTTTCTTGTCAAACTTGTCTTTATTTTCATTCAACTCTTCTATAGACTCTATATTAACGTAGGCAGGAACAACAAGCCCGGTTATACCATCGTCAAAAACAGTTCCTAATACATCTAGTTTATGCCCGTATTTAGCCCAATAATCTTTTTGTGTATGAGGAAGCCATGCATCCATATATATATCGGCATCACCACGAGATAGAGCTGTATAAATTGGACCTGGTTCTATACGCTTTAAGGTTACCGTATATCCTTTATCCTCTAACATAACCTTTGCCAAATATGTAATAGCGATACCCTCCGCCCAATTCGGATATAGTATCAATACATCTTGCTTATGACGAGGCTCACAAGATGTAAGACCGAGCAATAAGAATGAGAGTAGAATGTATATTATCTTATTCATTTCTGTTCCTCCTTTTCTTTACCTAAAAGCTGTGTCATTCTATCTAATATAATCGCTAGTATTACAATACAAAGCCCTGCTTCGAAACCTAAAGCAACATCGGCCTGCTGAATACCTGCATATACACTTTCGCCCAGTCCTCCGGCTCCTACCATTGAGGCAATAACGACCATCGATAGAGACAACATAATTACCTGATTAATACCAGCCAAAATAGTCGTCATGGCTAATGGCATCTGGACTTTGAACAAAGTCTGACGTCTTGTACAACCAAAGGCAACAGAAGCTTCTACAACCTCTTTCGGTACACTCTTTATTCCCAGAGCTGTCATCCTAACAGCCGGAGGCAATGAAAAAATAACCGTGGCCAAAACACCCGGCACATTACCTACCGAAAAGAATAAAATTGCCGGAATCAAATAAACAAAAGCGGGCATTGTTTGCATAAAGTCTAGTAATGGGCGAATTATAGCATAGGCTTTTTTATTGTATGCGCACCATATACCTAGAGGTATGCCAATCATTAACACAATAAGCGTTGCTACCAATACCAAGATAAATGTATCCATTGTTTGTTCCCAAAAGCCCATCCAGTAAATAAGCAGAAGCCCTAAAACACAAAAGAGAGGGAATCCTATCAGTGTTGCTATATTGTTTTGCCAGTATTTATGGTTTCCTAAGGATTTCTTTTTAATAATAAAAGCGATCAGTGCCACAATAGCAATAATCATGTAGAACGGAACATACCCGAGTAATTCTTGTAACACATCAACGCTATTATCTATCATAATGGTTATCTGACGAAAGAGCGGTGCTGCTGTATCTGACGACCAATCTACAAAACGTTCTATATACTTACCTATATCTAGTTTATTCATATTTAACTTGCATTTTCTATTATTTCTTTAACAGCTTCTTCGTCATATCCTGTAACCATAGCTACTACATCAGAATATCTTATACAGCCTATTAGCCTCTCATTACAGTCAACTACAGCCAAAGGATATTTTTGATTTATAAACAATGGGAGCATATCCGATACAGAGTGATCTTCCATTACTTTAGGAATATCCATCAATATAGATTCCAATCCCTTTTCTCCGGCAGCAATTTTACGTTCAACATCTTTTCTTCTTACATAGCCCTTAAACTTGTTATCCTCGCTTATAACTGCCACAAATCGTAAGGTGTGACGCTCCATCAACCTCAATGCCGATGCCAAACCATCCTTACCTAACTGCACTCTTGCTCTAAATGGTTCCATTATTGTAGAAGCTGTTATAATTTTAGATAAATCAACATTTCCGATAAAAGCTTTTACATAATCATCGGCAGGGTTCATCAAGATATCCTCCGGGCTACCTTGCTGAACAATCACCCCATCTTTCATAATCGCAATAGTGTTTCCTAACTTTAAAGCCTCATCAAGGTCATGTGTAATAAAGATGATGGTCTTTTTAAGTTTTTGTTGAATATCCAACAGATCGTCTTGCATTTGTGATCTGATCAGTGGGTCTAATGCGCTAAAGGCTTCATCCATTAAAAGAATCTGAGAATCGGTTGCTATGGCTCGGGCAATTCCAACACGCTGCTGCATTCCACCACTCAGTTGATAAGGGTATTCATTCTCATAGCCTGACAGACCAACTATATTTATTATTTCTTTTGCTTTCTCATAACGCTCTTTCAGATTTATATTCTGAATCTCGAGGCCAAAAGCAACATTGTCTATTATTGTCTTATGAGGCAAAAGTCCAAAATTCTGAAACACCATTCCTACTTTTTTTCTGCGAAGATTTAACAACTTCGTTTTATTCATTTTTGTGATATCTTCTCCATCGATAGAAATGCTACCTGATGTAGGTACATTCAACATATTAAAGCAACGGAGTAAAGACGATTTTCCACTGCCCGACAAACCCATTACAACAAATATTTCACCTTCTTTAATCGAAAGACTTACATTATTCACTGCAATTGTACACTTTGTTCTTTGGTGAATTTCTTTTTTTGATTTTCCGCTTTTCAGCATTCTTAGAGCTTGCTTCTTGGCTGTTCCAAATATCAGAAACAAGTTCTTCATTTCTATTTTATTCATATTTATTATTGATTAAAATAATATCCTATATTTATATTAAAGCGACTATTCCATCTGGCATTTGCAGTCCCTTTACCTAGACCTTCTCCAAAGTTAGATGTCAGCCACGGTTGATTTTTACCCAAAGCGAAATCAACATACGTATATATGGGCCCCATAGAGAAAAGTGCTCCGGGAATAAGGTGTTGTATATTAAAATATTCTTTTTTATGTTTATCGACTATCGAATAGTCTATATATGGTTGTATATATTTTATAAATTTTCTGTTAATAGGTATCATATATGCTAATCCTAGAATATAAATATTTCCTTTCGTAGCCACATCATAAGCTGCACCATAAGCAGCCATCTGGAGGATGTCCAGTTTTTCTTTATTATTACCCTGAGCATTATAATTATATGAGATAAACTCTCCTTTAAAATTCCATTTATTATAATCAGCGACTATATGTAATGCAGTACTAGTTCCCCATTTTCGACTATTGAGTTCTTTATTATATATACTTCCTAGTTGTCCGGAAACGCCGAACTCAATATTTTCATTCAATTTATATCGGGCTCTTAAATTGAAGTGATTCAATTCTCTGATATTTGCATCCACCAGGGTATTACCGGCATAACCTGTAGTAGGAACCACAGCATAAGAATACCTGCCATTGCCAACATCATTATCCAAAGTATTATCCGAGATAGAACCCTTTGGAGCTGCTTGTCTGAAATAAGCAAAATCAAAGCGCCATTGACTTAATTGATATGATAAGCCTATTCCCGTATTATACGTATCTTCCAATCCCATATAATAGGGAATCTGGAACCACCACGAATGGGACGCAAAATCTCCTATTCCGAAAGGTTTTTGAAATACACCTCCTTTAATATACAGGCTCTGATCAATTTGGTATCCGATATAACCATGATGTAAGAAGTGGGCTTTAGAATCGGGATAGAAACGGTATTGAAAGCTTAAATCAAATCCTGATTTATAGGCATCGGCTGACAAATACCACGTATCGAGTTTTATATAGGTATTTAAAGCTTTATTACTTTTTTCATAATTCTCTACTGATGTGTTAAAACGAATTGCTCCACCCAATTTGAAAAAATCTTCTTTTTCTTGTGCTCTCAGAGAAGACACAAAAATGGTTATAGCGCAAATAAATAATATCCTTTTCATTATCTGACGGATTGATCATAAGAATACCTCCTTTGAAATAATCAAAGAAAATAATCATTTTTGAAATGCTATCTTGCAAAACAAAGGGGGCATAACGCTACTAGTTAGAAGTCAATTTTAAAAGACTCGATACTACATTATGCGATATTAATAAATAGAATCCAGAGCATAGATACGACTGTATACCAAAGAATTTCGGTCTTGATTTTATTAAATAGTCAACTCTAGATTATTAGAAGATTTTCTCCTAACTGGCCACAAAGTTAACAAAAAACTATAATTACAGAAAAGATTTGCATGAATAATCGAAGAACAGGTTTCATTTTGATAGTATAAATAGGCATGTTTTTCAGAAAAGCAAAGAGAGATAAGGACACTTTTAAGTAGTTTTTAATTTTGTTGAAAACTATAAATAAACAGAACTGGCAGAATATAAAATCTTACCAGTTCTCACCTATAAAGATTTATATTTTCAGTTATTTATCCGAGTATAAACCTATACTGTTTCCTTCACTGTCGATGAATGTAGCAAAGTACCCTACCCCTTCGGCTTCAATCTTTGTTTTTGAGATAATTCTTTTCCCTCCGCTTTTCACTACATTATCTAATGATGTTTCGATACTTTCAACAGAGAAACTTATCAAAACCCCATCTTTTGAAGGGTTAAAGTCCGGCGTGTAAGATATAGCTCCGGGACATTTACCTGATTCTTCGGGAAAGAATGCCATTTTCTCATGACCGAAGTCCATAGCGTTAAAACTTATGCCTAGTACCAATTCGTAGAATTTTACAGCTCTATTGAAATCTACAGAAGGAATTTCAAAAAATGCAACTTGCTTTTTCATTTCATTTTTGATTTTTAATGAATAAATATTGACAATACAAAACTAAAAATTGCATTTCCCTTATACTTGGAAAAAAAGGACATCTATCTTTTAAAGAGAAAAGTAGTCGGAATATGGATCACATATCGCAAGATATTCACCCGGAGTATATCCCGAAAAATGTTTGAATTCACTTATCAAATGCGATTGATCGTAAAACTCACAGATGTATGCAAGCTCTGTAAGATTTGTAGAAGGTCTGGTTTGTAAAATATATAATGCTCGTTGAAAACGGATTATCCGCAAGAATTCTTTAGGATTCAACCCTACATATTCAGTAAAGATACGTTTGAATTGCTTATAACCTAGACAGCTGATACCAGCCAAGGACTCAATTCCTACATGCCCCATATTAACAGCATTTACTGCGGCTTTCATTCGCCTCAAATTATATTCTTTGGAATAAAAATATTGCTTCTTCAAGAATGATTCAATCATTTGGACGCACACTCTATTATCGTATGTATCCAGAAGTAGTTTACCCAGCTCCAATATTTCAATATTGTCGAGTAAGTCAAGCGCAATAGACTGTTCTTTAAATTCGTGCATCGGCTCTTTGAAAAACATGCGTGCTCCAAATGCATGAAACGTAACGCAAATCATATCAGTAATACCTGATTGAATGAGGTTGGAATATGTAGTAGATTGTCCACTAATAAACATCTGAGGTAAAAGACTATTATTGCACTCTATTGACAGAGGGCTTCCCCGATGGAAGAATAGATTGATGTTCCCGGTTGGTATTATACCTTGCACATGATTTGCCGCATTTGCTTTTAAGAACCAATAGTTCTTAATGTAAGGCGACAATTCAATACTGGGCTGTACAATTTCAAAAGAATCCATCGTACAAAGATAGTTAACCTCAACTTTGATGAATTGTAAAAAAGGGACATTTATAAGCAAACTGAATCTATAAAAGGAAATCGTCGGTTTTAAATTTTTCTGATCATTTCAAATTGTTTTCCTTTCACTTCAATATTCTTTGCTTTTATGAAATCTGTAATCGAATCACATGATACATCTGTATTCACAATTTTCAGAATCGAATTTTTATTCAAATTTAAAATCTCTTTTAGTAATAGAGATGCACTCCCCTGCCTTCTATATTTTTTGTCAACGGCTAATTGAGTAAGATCTCCCGATATAGGTTCGAAAACACAGTATCCGACTATTCGTCCATCGACAAATACTCCCAAACAAATAAAATCATCAACAGCCCGCTGTATAGATTCAAAACTATTCTGCCACGAAGGAGTAAAATCCCAAAATTCAGTAAACAAATCCAATTGATCGATACTTATCTGTTTAACAGAATATGAAGTATCTGATTCTTTTATAAGATTGCTTATATGCTCATTTGTTTGCATCGAATAATAGAATTCACGAGTTACTTCAAATCCAAGATTTCTGTATACGGAAACAGCTTTCGTATTGTGTTGCAACACTTCTAGCAAATATTGTTTAATCCCGGCTTCTCTTAAAAATGGTATAGAATATTCAAAGACCTGAGTAGCTAAACCTTGTCCTCGATATTCTTTCAGAGTTCCTGTTCCCGTATCGTATGCTGTGCGTATTCCTTTGAAGTCTCCAATTCCATTTAAAGTAAATGCAACTATTTTATCTCCAGCAAATGCAGCAAATGACAATTCAGGATCAAATCCACGCCTTTTAAGCATAGTTTGGAGTTGTACCTTATTGATTTGTACTTCATAGTTGGCAAAAGCTTGATTAAAAGCTTCACATATTACGTCGAAGTGTATATCTTTCAAGGACTTTACTTTTATTTCCTTCATATCTCACTTAATATCATTTTCACTTTTTCATAGCTTCTGCTTTCATATTTGCGGGCATTTTTTCTATAGCATAACGTAAGGCTGTACGAGGCATTACTGATTTATGTTTCATCACATAATCAAACACTCTTTTCTGATAGGCTTCACTTTTTTTCTGTGTTTCGCTGGCTGCTTTCAGCATCCAACCATATCCCTTTTGTACCAAATCATCTTTATCTAAGAGCAATATATCTGCAATTTCAAACACATCATCTAAAAATAGACCTTTACGGGCAGGAATAATCAATGTAACGGCTGCTGCCCGCTTTACCCAACGACTAGAAGATTTTGCCCATTTTTTCAGTTCTGATATATATTCGGGATACATCATCACGAATGTACCGATAGTATGATTACAGAGAGTATCGCAATCAGCCCAGTTATTAACGTAGTTGTGTAACCAATATTCGAAAATCTCAAAATCAGCAGGTTCATATTGTTTATGTAAAGATTCTGCCCAAATGCAAGCAACAACCGATTCTTCCAAGTAGCCGGACTGCCACAGCTCTTCACATAAGTCGAATATCTCCTGTTTAGAAAGTCCCTTCATCTGTTTAAGGCTCTCCTTCGCTATTTTAGTGACTTCCCCCATTCGCACACCATGTACCTTAGCAGCTTCCCCTCCTTTGAAAAATCGAGAGCTAGTATTAAGTGTACTTTCATCAATACACATTATCAATGACTGACGAACCTGTTCTACTATATTATCCATTTTTAAATGATAAGCAATTAAACGATACTAGTTATTTGGCCTTTTAATTTCATAAAGAACATGCTTGCACAAAGGGTTCTGTTTTTCTATTTTGGGATGATCAAAATACCCTTGAAGATGCATACCAATTCGTTTCATTACTTTTTCAGAATCAATATTTAGAACAGAGGTAAATGATACAATCTTATCGAAATTTAAAATATCAAAGCCATAATTAAGGCATGCTGTTGCAGCCTCAGCAGCTAATCCTCTCTTCCAGAATTCCTTTCTAAATCTCCAACCTATTTCTACACATGGTGTAAAATAAGAATCAAAAGCAGGAATGGTGAATCCGGTGAATCCAATAAATTCTTCCGTAGATTTTTCCTCGACTACAAACAGTCCAAAATTATGTTTCTCAAAGTGTAACTTAATTCTATCTATAAAATCCAGAGTTTCTGAATAAGATAAAGTCTTAGGAAAAAACCTCATAACATCCTTATCCATATTCATTGCTGCAAACGGCTCAATATCCGAATCTTTCCAATGTCTTAATCTCAACCGATCAGTCGTCAAAATATAATCTGTCATTTTCTCTTTTAATATCAATTGATGATGATGGTTATGCTATTCTTTGAAGACAAAATATCTTTTTTTAATTGATATTTATCCGCAATAGATTTGTAAAACAAAGTTATCATTATTTCAATCCTTAATATCTTTCATGGTAAAAGAAATAAGTACATCTTTATTGTAAAGCTACTGCTCCCATACCAACTTAGCCCGCTTCCGATTGCGAGTCCAGTGCTTATCAGTTTTCACATGACCTTTGCGGACGTATTTGAAAACATTATGCATGAATTCCGAAACGGGATATTCTCCAATATTGCGAGAGACAACTCCAACTCGGGCACTGTAGGAAAATCAAACATTGATGCATAAAACTTCACTTCTTCCCATGAAAGCCATTTATCCATCTGGCGCGCGGCAAAAATAAAATAATGTTCTTCGATACGTTTATACTCAATAGAGTAAACAGCATAAAGGTTTTCTCCCAAAAGCTCTATATCTCCTAAATCATTCTAAAAACATCTTATTTAAACTTGGATCAAAAAAAGACAGATTATATATAACAGATTCTGAGTAACCCTCTCTTGTAATCTTAGCTATCCATGTAATTACAGATGGACTAGTAACTACATGAGATATATCTATAGATACGTCCGGATATTTGCTCTGTATCTCCACAGAAGACGCTGACAAATCTTTAGTCAATATTGCATATTCTATTTCAAAATGTTTTTTATACGGTTCACTCAGGGATCCTGTTCCTACTATATCTTTAGAATCAGCTAAGTCTAGTAATACTCCATCAGCTTTGACAGGAATGCGGCTACCGTTAATAGTAACAGAGGTTATGCCAAGTAAATTGTAATCCGCCTTTTGCTCCGGAGCGTTATCTTCACTGCATGAAAAGAAGGTAAAAACGGTAAGAATTAACACAAAACAGTGACACAAACTAACTTTTATATTTTTCATTAGAATTTATTATTTAGTAGTTAACTTTATATCTATAAATTATTGGATCTTAATCCAAGGTTATTTTTTTAAATCGCACAAAATTAACTATTATTTAGTAAACAAACGTGAATTTTAATATAATTTTTCATAGAAACATTTATCATCCATGTAACTTACTGTTAGTGAATTCAAAAGATTATAAATACTAATTTTTAGTATTGTGTTCTCCTCTATTCTTTACTATACCTGTATATTCTTTACAATTGAAAAAACTTGCTGACATACTGTTGTCATAATGGGGTGATACATTTGCATTGTAGTTAAATTTTAAAACATCAGAATTATGAAAATCAAACCTTACCTGTCATTTAATGGCAATGCAGAAGAAGCACTTAACTTTTATACCGAAGTATTTAATGGTATTGTCGGAGAAATTTTTCGCTATGGAGAATATCAGGCAATGGAAAGTCCTGCCGAATACAAAGACAAGATAATCCATTCCGACCTTGACTTTAATGGCTGTACTATCAGCTTGGCCGATCTTTTACCGGACACAAAGGCCAACTTTGGCTCTCTGGGGCATACACTCACTATATTTTGTGACACAGAGGAACAACTGAAAGACATTTATACTAAATTAGGCATAGGTGGGCAAATAAAATGTGAACTTAGCCAACCACCTTATGCTAAACTTTATGCCGAAATTATCGATAAATTTGGCGTACTTTGGGCATTGATTATAGAATAATAAGAGAACATGAATAAAGAGTTAAACCGACTTGATCGCATATCGGCACTACTGATACAGTTACAGTCACGCCCCGTTGTTAAAGCTTCTGAAATGGCAGAACGCTTCGACGTGAGCCTGCGCACAATATATCGTGACATGCATACATTGTCTGAAGCTGGAGTGCCGATATGCGGAAATTCGGGAGTTGGTTATTCTTTAATAGAAGGCTACAGGCTACCTTCGCTCATGTTTACCAAAGAGGAAGCAATTGCTTTCCTCACAGCCGAAAAAATTATCGAGCAACTTACCGATACCCAAAACAGCAACTACTTTCGCCAAGGAATGGATAAGATACGAGCTGCTTTACGATCTGTGGACAAGAAATATCTCCACGATATGGACGACAGTATAGCCGTATATAAAAGTCGGAATGCCGGAGAAAGTCTACCGAATATAATGCAAACGATCTTAAATAGTATAAACGACAAGTTGGTCATAGAAGTAGACTACACGAATGCAGACGAAAGTAAGACCAGAAGAGCATTAGAAGCTGTGGGCATAACCTATTCATACCCTCGCTGGTATTTATCTGCTTGGTGTCACTTACGAAAAAGCTACCGAATATTCAGATTGGATCGTATCGGCAACATAAAAACAACAGAAGATAAACATACAAAAGTTCATCCTGCTCTGGAATCACTCCTCGGATGTGATGATCCTCAATGTTTGACCGAAGTTGTTTTACGTACAAGTAAAGAGGTTTCTAAACATTTTGCCGACCGATGCTATTTTATGGGACTGACCGAAGAGAAAGAACTTGCAGACGGACGGATAGAACAAACCTACATGGCTTACTCGCTCGAAGGACTAGCTAGATGGGTGTTGGCAAATGCCGATACAACAACGGTTGTTAAACCCGTTGAAATAAAAGAGATTATTAAACAAATTATTGAAAAATTAGACTTATGAAAATAAATAGCACAGAGATAAAAAATCTCGAACCGATAAAGACAATTGCAATTTCGCATATAGGAGATTATTCAGGTATTGGAAACGTATTTGAGAAATTAGCCGCATGGGCAGGAGCCAATAATCTTTGGGAGGCTTCTCCTAAAATGGCCGGAGTTTATCATGATGATCCAATGAATACCCCTGTCGAAAAATTACGTTCGGAAGCCTGTTTGGAAGATCTTTCGGGCATCGAACCCGAAGATGGGATGAAACGCTACACAATAACTGGTGGCAAGTATTTCGTAATGCAAGTAGAAGTCACAATGGCCGAATATGATGAAGCCTGGAAGAAGGTATATGTTGACATTAACGAAAAAGGATATGAATGTGATTCAAGAGATCACTATGAGTTATATGTGAGTTGCGAGGGTGATGTTCAAGATCCCAGTGCTCCATGGATAGTAGAATTACGCATTCCTGTGAAATAAGCACCTTCACAACAAAATAACAATATGTAGAATAGCTGTGTAGTATATGTTTAGCACAGCTATTTTTATATTATCTTTAAAAGATGGGAACAGAAACACCCTTAGTAGACAAAGACTATCTATTATTAAAAACTGAAGGTAAAGGAGCTTGGACTTTTGTTGAAATACCTGAAATACCTATGCCTAAAACATCTTTCGGAATGCTAAAAGTAAAGGGAAAGATAGATGATTATGCGTTTTCCAATACACACCTAATGCCTATTGGGAATGGACATGTGGGGTTGGCTGTTAGAGCTGAAATAAGGAAAAAGATAAAAAAGCAAGCAGGAGATATAGTACATATCACTATTTATGAGGACAAAACATCTTTAATAATCCCTCAGGAATTACTTCTGTGTTTGGAATATGAAGATGGAGTTCTTGGAAAATTTGAGATTTATACAGACGGGCAGAAAAAAGCATTTATAAATTGGATTAATTCTGCAAAAACGGAACAAACTAAAGCAGATCGGATTGCCAAAACTATCAGCATGATACAAAAAGGAGAGAAATTCTATTAACCAATATAAGCGATGGAAGGACAAATGCTATTAAGAGATGCGGATATATTCCCATCAGACAAGATTCTTGAAGATGCACTAGGTGAAGGGTTCAACGCATTAGTGTCTTTTCTTGAAGCTGTTACAAACAAAGAATATGCTCTAACCCTCGAATGGAGATACTATAATGATGGTAAAGCATGGCTAGGTAAGGCAGTGTATAAGGAAAAAACTATCTTTTGGCTTTCTGTATGGGAAGGCTTTTTCAAAACGAGCTTCTTTTTTACGGAAAAGCACCTTGAAGCAATTGCAAAACTTGATATTTCGGGAACAATCAAGGATGAATTTGCCAAGGCAAAAACTATTGGGAAACTAATTCCGATGATTTTTGATGTAAATAAAGAGAATCAGCTTGGCGATTTATTGACGGCAGTTCGGTTCAAGAAAAGTCTGAAATAAAGAATCTATAAAGAACTTTTCTCAATCAGAGCATTCTCTGATATAAATAAACAACCTATTTTCTCATTTTCAACATCCTTATATTCTATTTATTATCATCTATATACCAAGCAATTAATCAACACATTTATTTATTCTTTTTTATTAAAATTTCATATTTTCATCTATATTTCCAAGACATTTATGCACAGTAAAAATACCTATTAGCACGATTTTGAGTAGTATTTTATAGCATCTTTTATGTACAATTGCAAATATTATGAAAACAAGAGAAAAAATTGAAGCCATTAATTCAATACAGAAAGATGATATTAGAGTCGCTACAGTATTGAATACAAGAAGAGCTCGAATAGTCGTTTATATTATGTGAAAACAAGAGGAGCAACGCTAAAGATAGATCAATGGCAACGTTTACCTAAGAAGGAATATTGAGAACATCAGCGAAAGTCATATATAATACAGTGGTAAAATTGTGCAAGCTTAATTCCTTTAGTTTTGATCAATTAGATACATTGTTAGGAAAGGTCGACAAAAAGAGAGTAAATACTATTTTAAGAAACGATTAAATACTGCTGAGTTCTATCATGGTGCTCTAAATACTTTTATTTGCTTCAAATGTGGTAAGTGGTGTAAACGAAAAGAAATGCAAAAATGCAGTAAAAGTTTTATTGAATTGACTTTTCAGGATGTTACTGCTAAGCAAATGCAACGATTCGAAAAGGAAGCATTAGCTCATGGCTATACCAAAACAACTGTTGCGATGCGTATCTGTGCCACACGGACAATTTTTAATATTGCTTTGAGGAATGGTGCAATGAGACCTAGTGATTATTGTTTCAATAAAGGCTCTCAAAACTCATATACCATAAAAAGACTAGTAGCCGGAAGATTTCATTAAAATTAGATGATATAGAATGATATCAACAGCTGCTATAAATGAAGGAAACCGTAACATGTCAAGAGATTTGTTCTTGTTTTCTTTCTGAGCTAACGCAATAAATTTTGCAAACCTAATCAGCTTAATATGACACATTTGAAGGTTGCTTATATGATCATCAGGCATTAAATCAGGTTATGCTGATGCTAGGCGATCTTGCTGTATATAAAACTGATTCAAGAATTCTTTTCTTAAAAAACATTTTGGAATGTCTATAATAACGACTTATAGAATTATAAATGAAAAAGCTACAAGTTTTTCAACCAGTAGCTTCCTTTTACACAATATTATGAATATTCTCAAAATATTCAATAATACTTATTCTCCTAAATGCTCATTCCATGATGTTGCATTTTTGACAGCATGTTTCATATGGTTAAGCCAAATTGTACGTATTGCACTATGATCTCCCAAACCAACAACATTGAAATGTTTCGGGTCTATGTTAGTACCATCGGCACCAATTGTAAATCCAAGTTTTTCTAATTTTAATTTCCAGCTATACTCTGCTTCGTGATCCGGCTCTTCTGGATTAATCTTATCCCAACTCTGACCGTCTTCCAAACCTCCCAACAAGTCATTTTGGGCATGATCCCCGGCAATTGACATCAGAGGAGCCAAGCTAATGGTAATTTTCTTATAATTATCTTTAGTTATACCTTTTCTAGTGGCAAAAGCTTCAATTTCAGTACGTATATGTGAAAACATTTTAGCTCCCCAATCTACTGTTCCTACAAAGATATTTTTCTCTCCGCTCAAATTTTGCAATGCGGTTTCAAGTTGGGCATACCTCTCATTCGCATGCGTGTATTCAGTATCAGGATTACCATGCCCCATCAAAGTAACAACCTCTCCTGCATCTAATCGGTTTTTATAATATTTGTAAAGGATTTGAGCAACAGCATCGACATCTTCCTCTGTTTCGAGCAAGCAAGAACTTTTAGCTACTTTAACGTTAGGAAAAGGAATCATAAAGTTTTTCTTCACATCCGTGTTCATTAGGCTAAGGTATTCTTCTCCTGGAATAATATGTAGTGATTGTATATATACATTTTTATAACCTGCTTTACCGATTGCGCTTAGCCATAGATCGGGTTGAGAATAAGCTTTACCAATCTGCGCATACACACGAGAAATTATAGTACGAGATGTAAATGACATATAGATGTCTGTATTAGGAAAGGCTGCCTGATAATCTTTTATAATTTGATCATAAGTAGCTTGAGGCTGTTCGTAAGTACTACCGAAAGAGCAAAGGAGTAAGGCTGTTTCGTTCTTTTTATTGATTACAACAGCATTTCTATCGTCTTTCTCATCCTCGTTATCATTTGAACAAGCGCTGAAAAATCCTATAGAAAGGATCATGGAAAATGTTAGAAGATTCTTTAAGAATTTGTTCATAATAAATAGTTTTAAAATAATTATTTGTTTGGATTTTGAAATTTTACGATAATAGAAGTGTAGAAATTCCGACCGGGGGACGTTGTCCCTCTATTATGTCCGAAAGGACTCCGATCGACATAATTGAATATGTTATCTACTCCGATATTGATATCTAATTTTATTTTTTTAGAATCAAGAAAAGAATGCGATGTGTTGACTCTCCAAATCTGATAGCCCATTGTATCTCCGTCTGTTGTATAATAGCGTTTTGATTGGTAACGTCCATTCAGACTAAGTCCTAATTTATATTTCTGCCACGGTTTAAACCATGAAATACGAATGTTTGCATTATGTCGTGAAGTGCCGTTTATATATACATATTTCATGTAATCGTTTGCCGTTTCATCATCTGTACGTTGACCTTTAGCATCCAGATAACTATACCCCCCTCCTATTTTTATATTCATTGGCAATTCGGCGTCAAAAGTGAAATCCATACCATAAATCCGCCCTTTTGCCAGATTAACGTATTTCATGGTTTCCTCCACCAACTGTAGTTTGTCTTCATAAGAAGTTTCTATTGTCTGAAGAGAAATCATATTCCTTATATTATTATGATAGGCGGTTACACTTGCATTAAAACGAGGTAAATGATATTCGATATTTAATGCATAATAATCCGACTTTTGAGCTTTTAGATTGATATTTCCATAATAAGCTTTGTATTTACTCATTATGGTAGCATAATAGTGATAATACAACTCCTTTATAGTGGGAGCCTTAAACCCATTAGAATATGTTCCTCGAAAATTAAAGTTATGAAACTTGTACAAAGCCGAAACTTTAGGTGTGAATGTTTGGCCAAATTCCCAGTGTTGTCCGAATCGGATTCCTGCTGTTATATTAAATCGATCTGTCACATTCCATTCATCCTGAGCATATGCCGATACAGAGTAAGCTGCAGCTTTATTTCCTTCAAGACGATAAGGTGATACCAGCCGATCCCCAATATATTCGATTCCTGTGTTTAATGTATTTTGTTCATCTAGGTAAAATACACCTTTCAAATTACCCAATACACGCCGTTGGGATGTTTGAAGGATGCGATCTCCTGAATAGTAAACAATACGGTCTCCGTTCTCATCAAAATAGTCTGTGTATTCACGACTTGTATAGTCATAAAAATAATCGTATTTGTCAAATGATAAGTCAAATGTAAGGTAATCTTTATTTTGCATATTGTATTTTCCTCCTGTACTATAGGACTGATTCCTATAATAAAAGTCATACAACCGCCACTGAGGAATACCCGTAGGACGATAAGTCCATTTTTCATAAAAAGAAGCACTCGTATTTAATGTGAGTTTATCAGATACCTGATACGATAAATCTTGTGAAATAGTATAATCCGTAGAGCGATTTACTGTTTTTGTAACACTGTTTTCATAGAGTTTGCCTCTATACCATTCTTGAGTTGTATTCTGCCAACCATCAGTATGACTCAAAGAAAATGAAGTATTCGAACTCCACCTTTTATGCTTTAATGCAAAAATATTACTTTGATCTAGATCTCCATATTTGCCTATGCGGGAAGTATTAGAAATACTGAGTTTATCTTTGTTCTTTTTAGTTATGAAATTTATAACACCACCGATTGCATCTGAACCATATAATGAAGAAACTGCTCCTTTTACAATCTCGATCCTCTCAATATTGTTCATATTGATACGGCTTAAATCGTTTTGCCCGCCAATGTCTCCATTTAGCCTTTTTCCGTCTATAAGAATAAGTATGTAATCATTCTTCAGACCATTGAGTTGAATATTACTCCCCATGTCACTCCGGTTAAAAGTAATAGAAGAAGACAAGCCTCCCAATACATCCTCAATATCACGCCCCGCATATTCCTTTAAAGCTCCTCCTGAAATCACTTCAGTTTGTACAGGCGCATCTTTAATGTAATGTTCAGTACCAGTACCGGTAACAACAACTTCTTTTAGAGAAACAAATTTTACAACATGCCGAGTCGTATCGGCAATTTGTGCAATTAGCAATTGACAGCAAAGAAATACAGCTGTCAATAATAAATAATACCTCATATCTTATTTTATAATTCTTTAAAAATTAATAAAATAAAACATCGAGTTTCCTGAAAATTAATAAAATAGCAATGTATACATAAAGTATCCACAACCACTCCTATCCCTGGAAGCTTGGTGTTTATTTGTCTTTTGGCAGGTCTTCTGGCTCTCCTCCGGTTAAAAGCCTTCCCATTCTAGCAAAAAGAACAGTGGCATAGAATATTAACCGATATAACGCGAGGAATTACAGCTGCAGGTACAGCCCCGGATTTTCACCGAGTTCCCTTTCATCAGGATATGAAATATACTGATTACCAAATCTGGCACAAATGTAAATAAATGTTTTTTAATGAAAAAAGAAAATAATGATTGTATTTTATTCTCGGTTTAGAAATTTTAATGCTTCAAAATAACGGTTATTGAATTATTTGCTTCATTTGGGTTATATTTTCCTTTTCCAATATTAACAAATGGAATCTTTTAATTCTTTTATTTTTATATAATTTCTGCTTAAAAGATAAATTGATTGGACTATATTTACCTTTCGAATTAAAAGAAGATGAATAGTCCAAAAAGATGAACTTAAAACTATTACATACCAAATTAAACAGATCTGGCGATAAGGCCATTTATATACAGATAGCTGATTTGATAATAGAATCGATTAAGAGTGGCGTACTGAAGGCTGGAGAAACAATGCCTAGTACGCGGCATATGGCTGCTGAATTATCAGTTAATCGCAATACAGTTGTTCTGGCATTTGATATCCTTATTAATGAGGGTTGGATTATCTCAGAGGAAAGAAAGAAAACTTATGTATCAAATAAAATACAGATATAATCGCGAAAATGAAAAATACAGTTTTTCAAAATAAAAAGTACAAAAAAAAGCAAATCACATCTAAATAATATAGACATGATTTGCACAAAGATAATTATTAAAATAGCATTCAAACGCTAATTAAACAGTAAATAAATAGATTGCAGTTACAACACTACCAAAAAAAGTAGATAACAATTCGTATAAATCAAATTGAGACTTTTTTATGTACTTATCATATAATTCCTTAATTAAACCAATGCAAAACCCAATCATCAAAGCATAAAACCAAGTTGGCGCAATACAAGCTATCCAACCTCCAGCTAGGAAATGAAGTACATTATCTATACCTACCTTATTTAAAATTGTTATTTGTAAATCTTTCATTATTCTATCTTTTATCAACGTTAATAAATAGCATACAATCAGGTATCGTAATTGGTGACGCTGATGTGTTTGTGATAAAAACTTCTACGTTATTATTACTTGGCACATTACCAGCTATAGACAGATTTGCAATCCCGATGCTTAATGATGCTTTTACAAAGTCTCCCAATGAAGTATTAGTCACAGCCTGTACTATCCTCTTTGTTGCTCCCGCTGCAAGTGTACTAGTTGGTAGCGCATAATTAAGAAATGGTTTAGGGAGGTTGTTAGACAAAGACATATTTGGAGGCGTAACCCCGACTGAAACAGCCGATGTAGTAGAGTTATTATCCGCAAATAAGAAATAACCTAAATCCTGTCCATTTATAAACCTACATAAAGCCTCACTTTGTAGCGTTGTATTACCTTTTACAAATACGTTTCTTATGAAACCAGTTGTTGATACAGCATTCTTGTAAGCCATAAGGAAAACGAAATTATTAGATGACTCGATAATGTCATTTTTTTGAATCAAAATATTCTCTATACCCTTTTCGTTATCAAAAGTCATATACAGATCGGCTAACCTGAGACGGCTCTCCCCATTAACAGCTAGATTATCGGGATTGCTAATTTTATTAACCTTGAAACCCTCTATATTAACATTTTTGCATTGTTGAATTATTTGCACAATGACAGGGTATTTATGGTCGCAAACTTCGGCGTTTCTAAATGTAAAATTCTCAGGTGTAATGCCTACGTCCACTGATTGATATATTCTATACGCTGGGCAACGACAGCCTATAAATGTATCAGTATTTGTAATAAAATTTGAAAGAGCATATATTTTATATATAGTTTCTAACTGGTTTTCGCTACCAATCTCCGACTGGTCGAAAGTATTATAACCGCAATTAACACGATATCCATAAAGAGAGCTATTGATATTTGATTTATCATGAACTCCACCCTCTCTACCCTCTATTCGTCTTACTGTATTTCTGAAAAAATCGAGTGAACCAAAAGACCAATACAATACCGTTGCAGCTTCTGACGTGTTAAGATGGTATATGTAATTATCATTCATCGTTATTTTTTCAATAGCTGACGCCTGCAAAACACGTGCGTAAGTCGATTTATCTGTTAATGCAGTATTAATACCATTTATATAATTGTAACAAAATGATATTCTTTTAGGTGACTGAGCATTTAGCGGATCACTACCATGCGACGGTAGACTCCTCACGAGAAAACGTGTACCATCTGTTATATAGTTGTAATCTACTATTAAGTCCTCACATTTGAATCGGTCTGTAAAGAAAATAGTACACTTATTCAGGTTGTTATTAGTTATCAACAACCTTGTACCCGACAAATCTACATTAACATCGACAAAATAATTAGTCACTGTTTCGTCAACGCCAGTAAAACTACAGTGATGTATATTTATTTCTCCGAAATTAACTGTCTGATGTAATATTCCTTTATTGTTTTTTGTTATTAAATTCGATATATCTATATTTTGGGCGGTTGAATTAAATAGCTGAATATCCGAGGGAGCTACAATCTCTGTTTTAGAATCATCTCCTTTTATATTGATATCCTTTGTCAGAGAAATACTTGAACTAATCTTATGTCTTTTCCCTAGTCTGATATTTCCACCGAAAGCGAATGCTCTTGTTAATGCTGCTGTATCATCTGTTACGCCATCGCCCACAGCTCCGAATATTTCCGCATCTATCCAGTCCATAGGAATAGCCAATTTTAAGAACTCATCCCCTCTTAGCCTGTATATTGTTCCATCTACTTTACTAGCATCCATAAGCGTTCCATCTTTCCACCTTTCTACTAATTGGTAGTTAACAGACCTCCCAGTACTGGACGATATTATATTAGTCCAATTCGTACCAACCTTAATGGCGCTCCCACTATTCACAGATAGCAATCGGCTATCAGAAAAGAAATCATTATCTAATATTGGAGCTAACCCGCCCCCATTGCCGTTTATATTTTCTATTTGTGTGGCTGGTATTTTTGTTGACTTATGCCAAAAAGAATCTATCAAGTCACTAAAATCATGCCCTGGTGGGGTTTTGCCATCAGAAAACTTTTCTTTTAATGTTGGTATCGGTTGTGTTGACATCTTGAATACTGTTTAAATACTGTTTAATTGCATTTTTAGCGCACCTTTATAATTTTGGCGAATACGATAAAAGCCTGACGGTTTTCGTGTCCCTCGCCGCCCCCTACTGGCGATGTATATGCCCAAGCGTTATCGTTATCTGTGCCGTTTGAACCCCTTTGATTTCCGATATACCCCTCTGCATAATCCCATGGCGGACTCCATGCCGTTGTCGGGTTTTCTCCCCATGGATAAATATGTTTATGAGAGGGTATTTGCTTTTCGGTAAGTGTAATGCTATCAGCCCCACCAGTCAGCCCGACTGACTTATAATCGCCAGTACCCGAGTAACCAACAACAACCCGACCGCCAGCATTTGGCAACCTGAAAGTATTACTACCATCGCCACCGTAAATTGTGCCGAGCGCCTCGAATAACTCGGGGTATTCAGTCGTCGAAAGTTCCCGACCATCACAAAGCATATAATCTTGTGGTATTTTAGAGGCAAACCCCGCAAACTCTTTTACAATACCAGCAGGGTCACCCGTGATATTTTTAATTTGACGATATAAATACTGATTTGTAGGTATTTTTTCAAAGTCAGCCCAGTTATACTCACCCGTTGCCGAAAATTCAACATAGCGAGTAACATACGATTCGGGATAATCGACCCCAAATGCCGACAAGGATGTTTTAACCTCGCGAATAGTGATCTTATCTTTTTTCGCCGCACCCACGAGTTCGAGTATCTCGCCATCAACAACGACGAGACCGTCCGAGATCGTTGCGACGTTATTTACGACACTTTCGGTACAACCCGACAAGATATATCGCCCGCCGCCCAGCAATGCTAAATTTGCCGTCAGAAATATTGCATTTTGCAGTTTTGCAAGCCCCTCACTGTAAAGCGGAAAATTATCTTTATTTAGAAAGTTTACTTTATTCATAAACGATGCGGTATTTTTTAGATGCAAGCTTGTTGCTGTTAATAATCGAGTACATTTTTTTGAGTTCGTCGTCTGAAAAGCTATACCCATACGGAAAAACCACGTCAAAGTCGGTTATCGTTGTACCGAGCATATTATTTTCGACAAGCATATAAGGATCGCCCGCGCCCTCTATTGATATTAAGATCGGCTTATTTGTACTTTGTTTGTGCAATAAAAAGTTATCAAAGTCGATCGGCGTATCACGTATGAAAATGCGGCGCTCGTAATAGTCGTATAAGTCATTGAGTTTGCCCTCTAAGTAACAAACCTGACAAAGCACATCAGTATCAAGTGAGCTTGTGAAACTCTGAAACCGTGTATGTAAAACGGTGAGAGGTCGCACAAGTGCCGTAATGAAAGCGACTATAACATTATATCGAAAGCGATCGGGCAACAACAAAAGAGCCAGCCTCGAAAAACTTATGTTATAATAATTCTTATTCATTCGGTATCATATTTAATACGAGGTTATTATCTGATATTCTATAATAGCCCGCATAAGGGATCGCCCGTGCCTCTATTGCCGTAAACTCTGTATAATTACCATATCGAGCCGCCGCAAGCTTAAGGTCGGCGATCTCGACACCTTGTACGCCTTGCAATGCGTCGATAAGCGCCTGATTTGTGTAATATCCGTTAAACGAAAGATTGCTTATATAAGCCCTGATAGCGTTTTGTATGGGCGTATCATTTGTGCCGTCTAAGCGTTTGCCCTCACTATCGAGTACAAGTGGGTCGTAATAAATATCGAATCTGAGGTATAAATCGTCACCTTGCGCATTGACTATCTTAATACGCACGCCAGCGTCTTTATATTTGTTTACATAAGTGCTGAATGATGCAAATTGTATATCTGTCAAAGGTTGTTTTACCCCGTTTACCTCGCGGGCAACCTTTAAAAACAAAAAACTCTGATCGCTCGCCTCAATACCAGCGGCAAATTTTATGATCTGAGACGCTTCGATTTGTTCGGGTGTCAAAGACGAGTTGTCGTACTGATCCGTGTCGCCCGCAAGCTCATAACCGTATTGAAACTCTTTTGCCCGTGTCGCATACCATCGCGGGGTGTGGGCTTTGTTATTTCTTAAGAGAGCCAGCAAATCAACCATAAATTGCTCGAACATCTGAAACGGCAATATCATACATGTGGCAACCACGTAAAAAATGATATTTTCGACCGATACTGTCGAGAATTGATCTTCAAAACTTTTACCGTCTTGCAGATTATATTTTGCTTTGATCGTCTCGTTTGCAACAAACGAGCCCGTCATTATGCTTTTTATTTCGGCGATTGTCATAATTTACTATTTGAATTTAAAAAACAGAAAGCCGATAAGACAAGTGAGAGAAAGCCCACCAAAGAAGATAAAAAAGTTCTGCCATTTCGACAAGCCCGTTTCAGTCTTTGTTTTTTCTTTGCCTTCGATCTTTGTTTTATCTTTACCTTTGTCGATAGTCTCAATACTCGACACACTAGCTTTCGTTTCGCTGGCGTTTTCAGCGATCTGTGTCTCTATCTCTTTACTCAGGTTAATGTCGTTTTCTTCTTTGATCGGCGGCTTGCCCGTTTCGGGGTCGATCGGCTTGTCTGTATCGTATTTTGTTTGTTTCAAAGATATATTGAGCCGCTCGTTTATTGCCGTTTGTATGGCACGCGCGATCGTTTCATATACCGCCGAATCTCGCGAAACCTTAAGGTCGTTTTCGATATTGCGTAGCTGTTTTTGGTGTGTATCGGTTGTTGCTGTTTTGGGCGACTTACACCCAGCAAGAGAGAAGCACAAAGCAAGTATTATAAAAAGTCTCATTTAATCAGTATTTAAACGGGTTAAAATTCCTCTTGAACATCAAAACACGGGCAAGCTTTCGCCGCAAATTCATTGTGTCCGTGTATCGTCATAGTCGGGTATCGTTTTTTTAACTCGTCAACAAGCTTTATGATAGCGGCTTTTTGCTCAGGTGTGCGGGTGTCCTTTGGTTTACCGTTCTGATCGAGCCCGCCGATGTAGCAAATGCCGATCGAGTTTGTATTTTGCCCTAAACAGTGAGCGCCGATCTCGGATATATCACGACCTTTGTGCACCGATCCGTCGAGATACACGACAAAATGATACCCTATTTTTGCAAAACCGCGAGCCCGATGCCATCGGTCAATATCTTCAACCGTGAAGTGTTGCCCCTCTTTTGTCGCTGAGCAATGCAATATTGTTTTATCTATCATTCTCATTTTCTTTATCCTCTTTATCGTTTATATACTTTTTTGCCCTGTAAGAATAATCGACCCCCATTAATGCCCCGACAAACGTCAAAGTCTCACCGTAAGCAATCAAAACCGAATTATCTATTTTGCCCACGGGCGGCACACAAAACCCAGCTATCAACAAGCCGCAACCAACAATCACGAGTATTGTCGATATTACATACTGGTATTTTAATCTATTTTTCATATCACAATAAAATCGACATTAATCGTCATGTTACCGATACCGCGCCCCACCACTTGTGCCGATCCTTTGTCCGAGCTCGCGGGTTGCACGCCGTTTCGTTCTAAATAGTTTATTACTCGTTTGTTTACAATAGTCGGCGGCGTCAATAGTGTACCGATGCGCACACTTTTGGTCGGCGACAAATCATTTTTAACGGCAAGCTCGAATAGTGCCGAAATATCTCCCGCCTCTCTTACGGCAATATCACCGAGCCATTGCCCTTGTTTACTTTCAATAGCTTGCATTTATCGGTATGTCTATTTCGTTATTAATTGAAACCTTTATATCCAAATAGCTGACGCGTTGCCCGTCGGCTTCGAGTTGCTCGCGTATCTTGTGTTTATACAAAAGCGTTTCTTCTGACATGAGCATCGAATCGATACCGACACCGACGGTCGGGGCTTCTTTTATCTCGGCGGGATGTATGAAAATGATATTTTTCTGATTCTGACGAGTTACATCACCAAGCACAAGCCCGCCCGTAATCATGCCCAAATCGTCGCGGGTAACTTTAACGATCAGGTCGTTTGTTGCCTGATCCAGTAAAAAGCCTTTTTCTTTCATTGTTTCACTTTTTCATTTTCAAGATCACCGATCTTTGTCACCGATACGGGTTGCCCCGCCCACTGGCTTATTGCCGCTTTCAGAGCCGCGCCACCGTCTTGCGATACTGGCGACCAGCCAGCAAAGACCGCTTTCAGAGCATTCACACTGTTTTCGAGTGTGTTTAGCTTACTGATTAAAGGCTTGATCTTTACCATACCGCCCAGCGACCCGCCGTTGAGTATTACACCGTCTTTGTCAGCAACCACGCTTACATCACCGATCATAATCTCGATCTTTTCCAGTACATCGGTTTTAGCTATCCATAAACTACTCAGGTCGCCACCGTCTGAGATAACCAACACATAAGTATCTTTTGCGGGTATTAGCAACGCGCGGTCGCCGTCGACGGTTGTTGTCGGCAAAAGCCGTACATCTGTCAGTTTTAATCCGTCATAATCGATTGTGCAAGTAAGCCCGTTTACCTCTATTACCTTTGCCGCAAAAACGAAACCCAATACACCGCCCGCGCTCATTAGCTGGCTGAGTTGTTGTGCTATTTGTGCTCTCTTATCCATTAGTTTGAAACCTTTTTGCCTATTTCTACTTTGCGCACCCCGCCGTTTTCGTCGAAAGTTGTTGTAACGGCTGTCACATAATATGTGCCCGTCTTATACTCGTAATCCGAGTCGATTATCTTTGCCGAATAGGTCGGCGCAACAAAAGGAATGAGCCAGCCCATGACACTGCCCTCGTAACCGTCATAAGTCAGGTATTCGAGTTCAGACTCGCCCCTCTTTTTGAGGTCGGCATCTGACATCGGGCTTGTTACCTTTACCGTTCGTTTTTCGCCGCCAGTAGTACCGACGACAATCTTTTTCTTTTTACCATCCAAGCCGACACCGTCCACTTGCACCTCAAACTTACGATCGTCTTTTTTTCGGTATTTCAAATCTGAGCTCTCGATGTTGACCGAAAAATCGTAAACCACATCGCCGCCTTTTTCAACGTATGGCGGGTGTATGTGTAAAGTATCGCCAATCATGTAAATACTTGCCTTTGTATCTTCTTTCAGTTTCTTAAGGACATCGAAAGCATTTGCGTTGTTAATCACAAACTTTTGATACGTTATATCATAAGAGCAATCGATATTCTTAAGCCCTATTTGGCTACCGCCGATTTTCAATTCAGACATGCAGTATTGCGCGATCTCTTTTACCGTCGTGTTTAAAAACTGTTTATTCGCCACCGATTTGCGCGTCAGGTACATGGAATCTTCACAATTAAACGTCAGTGAATCGTCGTCGGTATCGATCCGTTGTACAAAGCCCGTAAACTCAGAGACGAGCTCGTCGTCATAACCGAGTTGTATCGAGATCGTGTCGCCTACCTTGACATATTTCTCGTGATCGAGTGACTGGTTATAGACAACGGCGGGCACAACAACCGTCGCCGTGCTGGTAAGCAGATCGACCGACTTATGTATTTCGACCGACTCGAGCATGGCGAGTTTATAATTACCGATCCGTATGTCGTAAACCATATTGAACATTATTTCACTTCGATAAAAAGATTATAACTATCGTCGCTCACGGCTTCAAAAGACCAGTTTTGCACATTTTCGCCTTTGGAAAACGGCAAGTCGTAAGTCAGCACGACGATTTGATTAATGTTGAGTAATTGCAAAAGCTCGTTTTGCACGGCAATAGCCCTTTTTTGTGTGATCGCCTCTCTGAGTTTTTGTACTTCAATGTCGGTGTAAGTGTACATATCGTCGTTCGTAAATGTGCTTTGTACGCTGATCTTAAAATCACCCTCGCACCATCGCTCTTTAATTGTACCGCGCCCCGTCGATTTTGCGACATTGCGCATCTTGACGATATTTTCACCACTTACCGAGATCAAAGGCTCATAAGGCAATAGCCACCAACTGTTATCGGGCATTTGCAACGATAGCGGCATCACTTGTGTTACCGTTTGCCCGCTTTCGACCAGATCGGACGCATCGCGTACCGTGATCGGTCGGTTATTGTAAATGAGATTAAACATTTGCCTGAGCCATTGTGAGCGCACGCGACAACTCGTCGAGGACAATATCGCGTACCTTTTGCGCGCCCTCGCTGACATTGCCTGCCGTAACGGTCATTGTTCCTACTAAATTGCCGAGATTGATCGTAATATGGGTTGTCTTTGAGCCGCCCGTCGCGATTGAGTTTGCCGTTTTGCCACTTGCACCGCCTTTACCTTTACCGCCAGCCGTACCCGAGCCAGTGCCGCCGCCACTGATCGACCCGTCGCCATCCATACCAGCCACGCCAGCAGGGGCGATACCGAGCTTTGACTTAAGACCGCCCACCACGTCGCCGAGCGATGTGTCGTTAAAATGTAGGCTTTGCCCCGCTTTCTTAAACTCGTCAGCAGCTTTTTTACCCGTTTCGACGAGACCCTTTGCCCCGTCTGCGATCTCTTTTTTACGGCGTTCTGTATCGGCACTGATTTCGGCAAGCATCCTTTGATTTTCCGAACTATCACCGATGCCGACGGCTTCCTTAAACTTATACCATCCCTCTTTTATTTTGTTGAGCCCCAGCATTAAACCGTTTACCATCGTATTGAAATAAAACTTAATGCTATCGACAAATAGTTGAAATATGAGTTTACAACCGTTTACCGTATGTTGCCAAGCCTCGCCCCAGCCGTCAACTTTAATAATCAGAAAGGCAATAACAGCGATCAAACCAATAACCAGCGCAACAACCCATGTAATCGGGTTTGCCCACATTGCAAGGTTGTTTGCTATCCATGCGAGCGTCTCGGCGCTTTTCAACGCTGTGATTATTTTAGTCACGGCGGCATACGCCATCGTTGCAACCTTAACAACCGTAAATGTTGCCGCAAGCCAAAGCATAACACCCCCGACAACTTTTGCCGTTGTACTGAGGTTTGATATTTTCTCGCCCAGTTTATCAAAAAATGCAGTAGAGTCAGTCAATAATAGATTAAGTCCTTGTATATATGGCATTAATAGCGGCTGTATGATATTATACAGATTAAGCAATAATTCGTTGACGTTATCCATAAATGTGGAAAGTTGCCCGCCCAGCGTATTACTTATTTTATCTGTCATACCATAAAACAGACCGCCCGCACTGGTAGCGTCGTAAAAAGCCTGAGTAACCATTTCGGACGTGATAAGCCCCTTTGACATATCGTCTTTGAGTTGCCCGATACTTTTACCCGTTGTGCGCGCCATTTGCTCGAGTGGGTTAAACCCTGCATTAATCATTTGCAAAAGATCTTGCCCCATTAATTTGCCAGTAGCCGACATCTGAGAGAAAGCCAGTGTAAGTGAGCTTAATTTTGTTTTATCGCCCATCGCAATATCGCCGATTGCTTTCATGTTTGGCATTATCTTTTCTTGTACTATGCCAAAGCCCGCCATAACCTGAGCCGCATCGCTCAACTCGGCTTTACCGTAAGGCGTTTTTGCGGCGTACGCTGAAATGTTGTCAATCATTTTTTTTGCGTTTGCCTCGCCTTTAAATAACACCTCAAAAGAGGCGTTTCTCATTTCCTGATCGATACCCAGTTTTAACGCACGCCCACCGACCGCACCAGCTATGACAAGCGGGTTTGTCAGATAATTGGCAAACGGTATATTTGAAAACATACGTTTGAAAGAATTGGCAAAGCCAGCAAGCGGCGTATCGTTGAGGCTTCTTACCTCATTACGGAGATCGCGCACCCGTCGGGTCGTATCTATGACAGACCCGCCAGCGCGTCTCAGCGCTGACGATAATCTGTCTCGCAATTCAATCGTATATGTATAAAAATTAGTCATTGTTTACGTGCTTTTGCCTTTTTCTTGCTCTCTTATCCATTCGAGGGTCTTTGCGTGCATTGCCCATTCGTCATTCGTCAGCCCGTCGGGGTCAATGTGTAAGTGATAGCGCAACTGTGCGTCGATTATGCGTATCGCTTCTTTTTTCGGGTCGAGTATTTCGGCTGACGTTAAAGCTTTTCCAGCGTGACGGTCTCGGTCTGTATCAATTTGTCGATCTGAGAGGCAAGTCCCATAAATGATTTGTCGTCTGTCTTGATCGACTCGTCGCCGCCGAGCCAGCAATTATTAAGTACCGCCTCGACACCGCCGACAATGTTGTTTTGAGCGATGCGGGTCATTGCAAGCGATAAGGTTTTGCGATCGGGGTCGTGTAAGTAACCGACCTTGCCGCTCGCGGTTGTCACCTTATGAATGCTTTTGCCTTTTTCTGCCCATTCCTTTTTCCATTTTGCGATCTGATCGGGTGTCGGGTTTTCTATGTCTGTAGCCATTTTGTTAATGTTTTATTAATTGTTTAAATACTGTTTAAATGCGGTTTAAAGCTCGATAATGCGCAATGCAAGGAATGGTAATTCTATTTCCATAAATTTGTCACCTTGCGCCATCTTTTGCTCGGCGTCGGTAAATTCTGCCCCCTTGATTACGACGGTATGTATCATCGGTGAGTCGTCAGGAACGAAAGCCACAACGATGTCGACCTTAAGATCGAGTATTGATTTGCCCGTCGCACGCTGTATCGCTATAAGTTCGCTTTGCGTGAAAGTGAGAGTGCCAGTGTATGTTTTATTACCTCGCTGTATCGATCGTGGGTTGCGTCCTTTGGCATGCAAAAAATCTTTTTCCTGCGAGGGTTTCCAGTTCACATTACGAAAACCCTCGATCTCGATGCCGCCGACGTTGAGGCGTATGTCGCCCCACTCATACTCACGCCCGTTTATGAGTACCAAGTCACTTAATGCCATTTGCTAATCTTGTTAAATGGTTAATAAAAGGGTCTGAGCCCTTAATTTGATGTTACGGTAAAACCTAAAAGCACATCGATATACTTGCCGTACCCAAAAGGTCGTACGCGTAATGTTGCTTTTATCTGAGAGGTTGCCAGTATATTGATCGTGCGGTCGACAAGACATTTTACTCCCTGATCGTTTTCGTCGGTCGGATCAGCCGAAAGCTCGCCTTTTGCCGTCATATTGGTTGCAATGGCACTGATAACCTTTTGCTCGAAAGCGGTGGCATACGTCTCTATCATTGTGCCGTCCTCATTGACTGGTATTTCGTCGACAAGTTCCTCGACAAGCGTCGGGTAAGCGATACGGTATGCCTTGTCGATCGTGCGGCGTCGGGTGATTTGGCTATAATCGTCGGTCTCTTTTGTTGCCAGCAAATCGTCGGCTATATAATAGCCCGAAAAGCCTGTAAAAGTCCTGAATGTTATAAACCGCTTGCCGTGTATGGTTGCCACATCTGCAAGCTCGATCGGCTTATCACCCGCAAACATTTCGAGTACATTAAGCGCACCCGTTTTCACGCGGGCAATATTGCGTTGTACCGCCGATACTGCAATGCGACCAGCAATCAGCCCGACGGCTTGATTTGCCGATCCCGACTCGGTGTCGCCGATTACCACACCCACTCGGTTGTATGCAAATGTTTTCAGATCGGGCAACGTCTCGGGATCACCCGTATAAGACACGCCGTCAAGTACGGTAAATATCGGCGCATTGAGAGTCTCGGTCGCCCAGTCGCCCAGCATTTGAGCCGCAAACATAGAGGTGGCAACATCTGACGACATACCGTTTTCGATCTCAGGGTCGGGGCTGGCAACTTTTGTTACTGCAAAACCCCGTATCTCGCCTTTTGTCAGTTCAAGAACATTGCGCAAATAGGGCTTTGTTTTATCCAGTATATCGGACATGTGTAACGTATCAGGATAACCGACAATATATGTCTTTGTACCCTCTTGTGCCTCTTTGTAAAAATCGTTGACGATCTTATATACAAGCGGGTTATTTGCCTGAGTTACGCCCAGCGTTTCGAGACCGCTCGGAGCTTGCAACGGGTAATGTTTAGCAAGCGCGAATTTTTCGGCGATCTCAGTCGCCCCCACCACTGCAAGACAAAGCAAACCGTCGGCGCTCGATACCGCTTGCCCGAGCGCCCCGTTTCCGTATTCTATTTTTACGCGTGGTAATTCTGCCATTTGATTATTGTTTTGTGATTGAGATTATTGTCTTGTCTGCAAGCTTGCCCGTACGGGTATGCTTTATCGCGTCGTTTTCCTTGAAAAATGGGGTAAAATCACTCGTAAAGTGCAAGACATCGACTCGGTCGTTTTTCTTGAAAATGTCGGCGGCTATACGCAAACGTTTTTCGGTATCGGCTTTCGGCTCGGCTGGTTTGTCTGTCCATGCCTCGTCATTTGAAAATACCTTTTCGGGATCATGAGAATGACGGGGCAAATCTTTTTCAGTAAGTTTTATTTCACTTGCAGTATCACCCCCTTGCTCGCCAGTTCCTTTTTCTTTTGGTTGAGAATCCATTTCGGAATCTTCGCCGCCGCTTGTGCTGGCACTGTCGCCACTCCCTTGCTCACTGTCACCACTTGCGACCGATCCAGCCGCACCCGTTTCGGTAAGTACCGACGGCGTTTGCATTTCTTGATTATCGACTTGCGGCGTTGCAGCCTTGTTGTCGGGTGATACAGTTCCCGCAACTTCTGTACTATCCTTTTTATCAGTTGCATTTTCTTTATTTTGCTTTGCCATGATTATAATTGATTGATGTGTTAAAAAGAGATACAGAGACCCAGTGCGCAAGAATCGCGTTTAATATGTTTTATTCTGCCCGCGATCTCTGTATTTGTTTGTGTATAAGGTTTAAGCCGCGTCGCTATATATGGCGGCGATACCGTATGCCCTGAATGGCATTGCCACAAAACGCATTTGAAAACCTAATATCCAGCCGCGATATAATGCCCAGTGGTATTCGGGCTCGCCTTTGACATCACCCATTGCACGCATAACCTCAGATTTGATAAAAGCAATAGACGATACATTACCAGTCGCCGCCCCGTATGGTTGTTTTGTACCGTCGGCTGGGTTGTATTTAGGGTTGCGGGTAAAGGTGTAAATCTTAAAGCCGTATACTTCCTTTTCTTGCATGATCTCTTTATAAAGCTTCTTATCTTCTTTCTTAAGGTCTGCTTTGTGTGTCGGGCTCAATAAGATAATACGACCGTCTTGTGGCAAATCGGCGTCGTCGAATGCGGTTTGTAAGTCGAGAATGTCGTCGAATGTCAGTGCCTTTGTGCCGTCAGCCTTTGCCGCCCCCGTTGTCTTAAGTACGGGTGTTGTCGATGTATGACTATTCGGTGCGATCTGATAAGCCGCCCCCGTTGCCGCATTGGTACGCAATACATTCGCATGCTGGCGCGATACCGACTCGGCTTTATTGTAATTGGTTTCGAGTTCCTCGACATTGGTAACATGCGTCGGCTCGGTGTCGTATGTGTGTAGCGGTATAACGATACCTTTGTCGGTACGCTGTTTTGCCACCAGAGGCCACACGGCATTATCCTCGAAAACTTCGGGATCAGCGCCGACTTCGGCAAGATTGATCGTGTTGTTATCGACCATGTGATCCATGTCGGTGAGTTCTTGCAACCAGTCAGCATTTGGGTAGAAAAGCGCAAGAATAACGGTAGTAAAGATTGATTTAAAAACTGTTGCCATTTTCCTGATTATTAAAGTGTTTGTTTAAGTCTTTCGTACTCGGTCGGGTTAGTTAGCTTCATGTCACGCAACCCGTCGGGGTCTTCTTTCGACCATTTCAAAAAATTCCAGCCCGCACGGTCGCCCGATAACTGTGTGCGTTTGCCCATGTCTCTGAGAGATTGCGTCGGTTTTGACTCGATGCCGTCGATAAATTCCTTTACCGCCTCAAAATCGGTTTGAGCGACTTTAAGCAAGCTTGCTTTTGTCTTTTCGTCGATCTTGCCCGCGTCTTTTGCCGCCGACAAATACGCCTCAATTTTTGCGCCCTTTTCCTTTTTGATCTCGGCTTTGAGGTTTGCGATCTCGTCGTCTTTTTCTTTGACTGCGATCTCGATGTCACGCTCGTCGTAATTCGGCTTAAGCCCTAAGCTTGTAACCGTTGACGCCGATAACAGAATGACTGTTTTTTCTTTTTCTGCCATTTGGTTAATTGATTTATTATTATTGAAATTGAGTTTAACTTGCTCGAATGAGAGTTCGTGTCTGTTTTCGTCGTACAACCTTACCGCGCCAGCGTCCGACGGTATGGGCGTAATACTTGCCTCGATCAATTCCCATTCGGTCGCCACATACTCGCCGTCTATTTCTTCAAGTTTGAGTATGCGTATGCCTATCGATGCACCTTTGAGAAAGCCCTCTTTGACTTTGCGCGCTTTCTCGGCGGCAAACGGGTCGTTAAGGTCAAATACGGGTGTCGCTATCAACTTGCCGTTTTCGATGCGGCGGTTTTCCCATCGCCCGATCAAATGCTCTGTATTGTGGTCGTAAAGCAATACGGGGTTTGTATCAAAGCGGGCATACATGCCGCCAGTCAACAAAACTTTAAAGCCGTGCGAATTTATTTGACTACCATCTGAGAGGGTGAAGTCTTTTTCTTTTTCGTCCATGTAAAAAATGATTTATAGCACAAAGTAACGGCGCAATTTTCGGGTGTCGAAAAAGGTCTGCTGTAATGGCATAACTTTTTTATAATCAGCATTTAAAACGGGAACTTTGCATAAAATAATCACGATTTTTTAACCACAAAAAAGGGCGTGCCGACTGGCGCACCTCTATTGTATTTTAACACATGGTTTATTAATGGCAAAATCACCGAAAGAAAACGACAAGCAAAAGAAAGCCCGCGATCTGTACATGACGGGGCATTTTACTCAGTTGCAAGTCGCCGAGATTGCGGGGGTCGTACCGCGTACGATCCAACGATGGGTTGAGGCTGAGGGCTGGGATATTATTCTCGAAAGCACGAAAAGCTCAAAAGAGAAACGGATCGCCAAATACAAAGGCTATTTGAAAGCGATCGAGGAAAAGATCGAAAAGAGAGAAAACCCCGACGAGCGATACCCCACAACCGCTGAGATCGACCAAATGACAAAGCTCGAAAGCATTATCAAAAAATTACAGGATAATGCCAGCATCGGCGAGATTGTCATGTACTCAAAGAACGTATGCACGTTTGTACAAGGTTACGACGTGGAAAAGGCAAAAGAAGTAAGCGGCATTTTTGACGCGTATATTAAATCATTGATCTGATGGCGACTCTTACAGACAAACAAGCGGTCGCGTCGTGGGATGATTTTCGCGAGTCGCTACTCAAAGCAACAAGCATCGATAAGGGCGAAAGCCATGCAGACAAGCAAAAACGCATACGGCGGCTCGAAAACGATTTCGAGGCGTGGTGCAAATACTATTTCCCGAGTTTTTGTACTGCCGAGCCCGCATCGTTCCATAAACGGGCAAGCCAGCGGGTTATAAATAACCCCGAGTGGTTCGAGTCGAGGGTATGGGCACGCGAGCTCGCCAAATCGACACGCACAATGATGGAAGTTTTATATCTGACGTTGACGGGTAAAAAGAAAAATGTAATACTTGTCTCAAACTCTGAGGACAACGCAAAAAGGTTGCTCGAGCCATACCGTGCAAACCTCGACACAAACCAGCGTATTATCGCCGATTATGGCAAACAAAAGTCATGGAAATGGCGCGACACCGAGTTTAAGACGCGATGCGGAGTGTCCTTTCGCGCCGTTGGTGCGGATCAGAGTCCGCGCGGTACTCGTAACGATGCCGCCCGCCCTGATGTGATCCTGATTGACGATATAGACACCGATCAGGATTGCCGAAATCCTGACATCATACGCAAGCGTGTGGAATGGATAAACGGCGCACTCATACCCACCCGTGCGGTTAATGTGCCGTTGCTGGTGATCGTATGTGGCAATATTATCGCCGAGTATTGTTGTGTGACTGAGTTAATGAAGAAAGCCGACAAGTTTGACATCGTAAACATACGCACAAACGGCGTGAGCTCGTGGGCTTCGAAAAACAGCGAGGAAAATATCGACCGTGTGTTGAGCATGATCTCGTATGCGTCGGCGCAAACTGAGTATTTCAACAATCCGCAAACCGAGGGGCGTGTCTTTAAGAAACTGACTTTCGCTAAAGTACCGTCATTATCACAAATGGATCAGTTAATTGTCTACTCAGACCCCGCACCATCAAACAGTGATATAAAAAACAATTCTTACAAAGTCGTTGCATTACTGGGGCGTAAAGCGGGTATAACGTATGTTATTAAGGTGTTTTGCGAACAAACCACAAATGCAAAATTTGTACAATGGTTTTATGACATTTACAGCCTTACACGCGGCTATTATCTGCAATACTGGATCGAAAACAACACATTGCAAAACCCGTTTTACGAGCAAGTTTTTTTACCGCTTTTTAAAGAGATCGGGCGCACGGTCGGGTATATGATACCCATACGCCCCGACACCCGTAAGAAAGCCGAAAAATTTACCCGTATCGAGGGCACACTCGAGCCAGCAAACCGCCTCGGGCTTTTAGTATTCAATGAAGCCGAAAAAGACAGCCCGCACATGCAAACTTGCACCGAGCAATTTTATGTTGTGTCGCCCACTTACCGAGGGGCTATCGATGCGCCCGACTGTATCGAGGGCGGTTACAAGATACTTGACGAGAACATCGCAAAACGGGCGGGTACTTACCGAACACAACGACGCGCGAATCGCGGATATTAATCAGCATTTAAACACCTTTTAAACAACTAAGCTTATGTTTTTAGAGATCGAGGAAATGAAATCGGTACTCTACCAGTACCAAATGGACGAAATCGCCGAGGGTGACGAGCAAATAATCGACGACGGCATACGTGCGGGCGTTGCTGAAGTGCAAAGCTACTTTACCGCCAGCAACCAAAGACAATGGCAAGACGGGCGACCGATATACGATATTAATGCGATTTTCGGCGCGGCTGGATCGGATCGCAACGCGTGGGTATTGCGTATGTGTAAAACCGTCGCCGCATGGAATATTTGCGAGCTCTCAAACCTCGACATCATTTACCAGCATGTAAAGGAACGTTACGAGAATGTAATTAAAACACTTGAAAAGATCGCAGGGCTGGGTGAGTTCAAAGACTCGCCGACACTGACACCCGATTTGCCGACGATACAGCCCGACCCCGACGGCTCGAATGTAAAACAAATCTTTCGTTACGGATCAGCAAAAAAATTTAATCACGAGCAAGTATGAGTAAGAAAAAACGATATAACAAACCCGTATCGCTGGCGGCTCAGCCTCAAACCGAAACAACAACGGGCACAAACCGCAAGCCGATATATGCACCCAAAACAGTGCGCAAACCTATTTTACAGACCCGTAAAGATATTGCCGACTGGAATCACGCGCAATATATCGCGACACTGGCTCTCGATCCTAAACAATATTTGTTACAGGATATTTACAACAATATCGCTGGCGATGCCTTGCTTGCTTCTCAGATCAACAACCGTAAAGAGCAAACGATCTCGTCGGGTTTTGAAATGCTGACACCTGACGGCAAAGTCGACGAAAAGATCACGGCTCTTTTAAATAATTTGCCCGTTATTCAAGACATTATATCACACATACTCGATAGTGAGTATTACGGTTATTCTTTGATCGAATTATCGAGCGAGAAAGGCATTAAACGTGTCGACCTGATTAACCGCCGAAATGTCGTGCCCGATTTTGGTCGGTATTATCCCGATACGGCTTTTAATGAATTTGTCGAGTACCGCAATGCAAGTGAGTTCGGCAAATGGCTACTCGAATTTAATTCGGATCACCTCGGGTTACTCAATAAAGCCGTGCCGCATGTTTTGTTTAAGAAGTTCGCGCAAGCGTGCTGGTCGATGCTTTGCGAGATTTACGGCATACCGCCCCGTGTGATGAAAACAAACACACAAGACCCCGCAATGCTGGCACAAGCCGAGAACATGATGCGTGATATCGGGGCGGCGGCATGGTTTATCATTGACTCGACCGAAAGTTTCGAGTTTGCAAATGCAGTCAGCACAAACGGCGATGTGTACGGCAACCTTATAAAGCTATGCGATAACTATATAAGTATGCTCATGTCGGGCGCGATCATAGGTCAGGACACAAAGAACGGCAACGAAAGCAAAGAGAAAATAAGCATAAGCATACTCGATCGCCTTGTCGATGCTGACAAGCGTATGGTCGAAATGTATATGAATAGCGTTGTTATACCCGCTTTATACCGCATTCACTGGATACCCGCAACAAGCTCGCGGTTTCGGTTCAAAGTAGCCGAGGACACCGACAAGCTGTTTGATATGACGGTTAAACTTATGCCGCACATGGAAGTCGACCCCGAGTTTGTCAATGAAAAATTCGGTATTAAGGTACTGGGCAATAAAAACAACGGCATCGCAAATTTTCAGTAGGTGCGGGCACGGCATCACCTGATAAACTGACGTTGCACGATTATTACAAATGTACGTGCCCGACATGCGGCGGCTTTACCGATCAGATCGTGTTATCTGATAGTGAAAACGCAAGACTCGAAAAGGCTTTCAATAAGATTGCCCGATGGGTGCATAAGGAAAAGAAAACAGCCGTAACCCCTGACGATCTCGGCAATAAAACCGTGCAAGGTCTTGCCGACGAAATAAACGACATATTGCAACGGGCAATACAAACGGGTATCGACTTTGAGATACCAGCCGCCACAATGCAGCATTTCAAAAACAATGTGTATGTGTTTTCGGGTTGCAAAACGTATGCGGAATTGCGCGAGCTCAGCGACATGCTGATCGACGACGAGGGTGCGATCAAACAGTTTTCAAAGTTCTTTAAAGATGTGCGCTCGGTACACGACACATACAATAAATCGTATCTGCAAAGCGAGTACCAGTTTGCAACGCAATCGGCAAACATGGCGGGCAAATGGGCTGATTTTGAGCAATACGGCGACCGCTATTACTTACAATACCGAACGGCAAACGACGATCGTGTGCGCTACTCTCACCAGTTAATGCACAATATCACATTGCCGCCGAGCGATGTGTTTTGGTCTGAGTTTTTCCCTCCGAACGGCTGGCGATGCCGATGCAACGCGGTACAAGTGCGCAAAAGTAAGTACGAGCCCTCAGATAGCAACGAGGCGAGGCGGCTCGGCAATGAGGCGACATACACGGTCGGAGCTGGCGGTAAAAATACGAGTGCGATGTTTCGTTTTAATGCGGGTAAAGAAAAAATAATCTTTCCCGTAACACACCCGTATTACAATGATAAAGAAGTTGTAAAACAAGTCGAAAAGGGGTTAAGCAATGAGTAATATAATCGATGTAATTCTCGACGATATACGTGTGGAATTATCCGACGAGTTCGACCGTAATTTTGAGCGTAAAGCCTTTTTTAACAAGAAATGGCAACCCGTAAAGAAAGCCCCGAAAATCGGCTCTCTTATGTTGCGCACCTCTTTTCTGAGAAACTCCATACAATCGTCGCGGCAAGGCTTTCGGCTGGTGTGGAAATCGTCAGCGCCTTACGCATCGATACACAACGAGGGCGGCACGATCAAACGGACATCGAAAAAGGGTAAAAACTATGTTGTCAATATGCCGCAACGCCAGTTTGTCGGCGACGATCCCGAGGTAAACAAAATCATTAAGGATATTGTCGGCGAAAATGTGCCAACGGCTATAAATGAATATTTAGACGACTTATTTAATCAGATTGATAATGGATAATATTATAGAGAGTTTTCAAGTGCAATTAATGTCACACGCACCGTCATTAAAAGAAGTTGACGAGGACTGGGGGCAAATGGATTTTTACGAGGGTATGCCGCCCGTTAAGATGCCGTGTGCACTTATAGATATACAGGACGGGCAATTTACCGATGCGGGCGATCTCAGGCAACAAGGTACATTAACCGTCGTTGTCAAGCTATATATCTTGCGACTGGGTAACACCAGTAACAAAGCGCCGCAAAATCAAAAGGATAGCGCAAAAAGAGGCTGGGTCGCTTATGACGATATAGTCAAAGCCATACACGGGCAAGATTTTATAAAGAATGGCTTTTCCGCGCCGATCCGTACACGTATGCAAAGGATCAAGCGACGCGACGGGGTATATGAGCGCGACATCACATTTACAATCGCATTTACTGATAAAACATGCGTACCAGTGAAACCGAAAACAAGACCGACGGTATCACTCGCTTTGGATATAGAAAAATAATGCTTTTTCTTTCAAAAAACACTCGAAAAAGTTTGCCATGTGTAAACTTTTACCTATATTTGTAATGTGATTAAACACTGCGGGGTCAGCAGGATAAAGTCGACAAACGCTCTATGAAACATTTGATTAACGCAATCGAAAAGATTGCAAAGGAAAACCCCGACGGGTTTACGGTTACAGTTCCAAATTTGGAAAACGTTACAAGCGGTTATATCGCCGCTTATCTCGAAACTCAAAACAGCTTTAACCGTGAGGGGCTCGAGAAAGTGATTAACCATTCACTCGAAAACGGGCAAACGGTCGGGGGTTGGTTAGACACCGAAAGCAACCTTTTTTACTATGACAGTTGCAAGGTGTTTGAAACCAAAAGCGAGGCGGTCGAATTTGGCAAACAAAATCAGCAAATCGCAATCTTTGACCTTAACAATCTGAAAGAAATAAGATTGTAAGACTAACGGCGGGGCGAAAGCCCTGCCAGTTATTCAAAGACCAGTTAATCAATTTTCATGCGTTTAAACACTATTTAAACAATAATTAAACACTGGGGGCTCACCAGCATAAAAACGAGGCAAAGAGTATGAGAAAATTAATTTTAAGCGTTCCTGTATTTGAAGTAATTAATGTTTCAATGTTATGTATCGGTGATAAATTCGAGTTTGATTTTGACGACGACAAAGAGCTCAATATTTATATGGGCATACATACTTATGATAGGATTGATTATATTATATACAAATCGCATAAAACGGGAACGCCAAAGATCAGGCAATTAAGTGATGTAAAAATTGTGTCGAGAAAGACGACACTTTAAAACAATGCAAATATGATTAAAGGACTTGATACACTTGCTTTTTTGACAAGTAACGACAAAAAGCTATTGCAAAAATCAGAACAGTTATACAAGCAACACGCGCGTATTGAGTTCGAGGTGTTGTGCTATGACGAGCCCAGTAAGGAACTGATCGTTAAGGTATGGCAAGGCGAAAACAGTGCCGAGAATTATCTCAGTGCCGCCGATCTGATAAGCCGTACGAAAGATGTGTTTAATATGTTGCCGCCCGACGTGTGTCTCTATGTGCGCCCTGTTCCGTATAGTAAAGACCGCCTACAAGGTTATACAATCGACGATGTGCGCACCGATATGGAAAAATACGGGTTGCAACAAAAAGACCTTGTAAAGCTTTTAGATATTGACAAGACCAGTATAAATCGTCTACTCAACGAGGGGCGCGAGCTCACCAAATATCAGAAAGCAATGTTTTATTATCTGTTTGAGTTCTTACGATTCAACAAGAAATAAAAAAAGCCTCGCAACAAAAATGCGGGGCTTTCTCTTTATTTAATCAGCGTTTAAATACCATTTAATTTGCTGTTAAAGTCTTTTCTATTTTAATCGCTGAGCCTTTTGTCACAAATTTGTCTGTTATTGTTTGCGAATAATCTACACCACAAATCGCAATATAGATATAAGAAATATTGTTTTCTATTTCTTCGTTAATGTCTTTATTAACCTCTGATATAAAACTATATTTAGGATAAACGACCGTACCATCGGGGCGTGTCATTGTGTGAGAGGTACTTTCTGCGTTATACTCCCAGCCGCTTGTGTCCTCATTTTTGGTATCATACAAGTACATTATTGTAAGCGGGCTTGAAACTATTTGTTCGTTCTTTGTATATTTATAAGAGGCGGTTAATTTTACTTTTGATATATCCATTCCGTCCTTATCGTCGTCGCTACTACAAGAATAAAGCCCCACAATTGAGAGGCATATTAATAAAGTTAAAATCTTTTTCATATCATTATCATTATTTAATTGTTCGACCGAAAAAATTGCATATCCTTTCAATATAAAAAGCCTCGATAATAGCCGATTTTAATCGCTCATAAGGCAAACGTTTCAATCGGCGATACCTATACATTAACATGTCGTAATGTCTTTGCGCTTCAAACTCTTTTCGTATTTGTTCATTCATATTTTTAACAGGTTTCAAATTTAGTACATTTATTTTGAATAGAAACAAAAAAAGCCCCGACGACCAAAAGATCGTTGAGGCTCTAAGTTTACAAATCGTCATTTATAAATGGTCGGCGAGTACACCAGCGCGGAAAATAATAAAAACACCATAACTCAAAACTTTTGCGTGCGGTCGCGATTCGTTCCTCGCGATCCTTTGCTACGTCGATACTGGCTCTCAAAAACGGATAACAAGATGGCGGTAAGCTCATAGCCTCGAAATGTTTTGCGGCGGCTCTAAAATCGTCTAAGGTCATTTTTCTTTTTATTGGTCGCTCAGGTTGAGCCCAAGTGTTTACAACTGCGTTATGCTCCGGCAATACGGCTTTTTCACATGCGTTGTGTAATGCTTTTAAAACTTTGTTTTCGATCGCTTGTGTATCCACATTATCGCCGACAACGACAATTGTGTCGATAAGTTTGTCAATGCTGATAGTTATGTTTTTCGTTGAATGATGTATCATTTTTCTTTGTTTTTTACTGTTATACTTAATATCCCTAATTCCTTGAATTTCTTTGCCGTTGAGGGTGATTATTAAATCACCCCATGACAATTGATCTTTTTCTCCCATACATTTTAAAATTGTAGGCTCATTTGCCCATGATTACATTTTTCAAGTTCCTTATTTATGTCAGTGCCCATAATTCGCCAAAATGTGCGTTCACCCATCGGGTACAAGTTATTAACATGCTGGCGATAGGCTTGCGCCTTGCTTTTGCTTTGGTTGCCCTCTTCGTACCGCTCGGCGACTAACGATTGTATAATCGCATAACGTTTCAGTGCGTTTTTACGTCTGCTTTCTGATCGCTTAACTATTGTTGCTTGCATAACTCCCGAATTTTAATTAACTTTGTAGCAACCACGCTTACAAAGCCTTAAGTATTCGAGAGAGTATACGAGGCTTTTACTTTTCCCGCAAACCGATTTTATAATCAGCTATCGAGCAATACACTTGCCAAAACCCTGCGAGCTCGTCGCGTGCACTGTTTTTCTTTAGCATCAAAATAAAGCCCATAGAGCGCATTAATTTTGATAAATAATAAACTGCATAGCCCAGTAAGCAAAACGGCAAATAAACAAGCGTAAGCAATAAACTGAGTATTGTTATAACGATTAATGGTCTTTTCTTTTTCATATTCTAATTGTTTTTAGGTGTCCATGTATCTTCTTTTCCATCTTTGTGCTCAAAAACCCACCGACGCATATATGATGTCATTGATTTAAACCAGCCTATTTGTGTACCCGTATCAAGATTCATATATTCATCACGATTTAAAGATTCGCCTTTATATTTCGATTTATTACCAGCAAGGCGCATATATTCTTTTATCTCACCGCTCAGATTGACACGCACTAAATAAAACCATGCAGGCTCTAAACAAATGGCATATTTATCGGCTATACAAAGTCTTGACGGTTTTACATTATCTTTTTTTGCATAAAATCGTGAATGATAACGGCAAAAGTCAGCCCATTTTTTATTAAATAGAAAGCCCATAATTTTAGCACCGAGTTCGACATGTGTCTCACCCTCTTTACCGTCCATATTCGGCTTACCTATATAGCCCAAATCGTGCACGAAAAAGGCAACCCACAATCGAGGGTCAAACGGAAAACCATATAATTTGCACCATGCTATAAATAAAAATATCGGATGTATTAAAAAACAGTGTGCACCGAACAACACACTTTTTGTACCCACTTTCATAATTTTATTGTTTTATTCGATTTTTGGCTCGTCAGGCGACCATCGGATCACAATATCGGCGCGTAACTTTTTAAACCCTTTACACCGATGGCACACCGTTTCTTTGATGTCTTCTCGTGCTGATCCGTGATACCCTTGCGCCTCTCTGAAAACACCCTCACCGTGACATGTCGGGCAAGTCTTTACAACTTGTTTTAACTCTGACGTTACCGAGCTAACGGCTGGCGGTGTGATTTGTAATAATGATATTAAGTCGCTCATTTGTTTGCTTTTTTACCTATTTTGTCAAAATATTTACCCCATCGCTCAGACTCGCGGCGGTTGTCGCTTACGTTCCATGTGCCCGACTGGTTTATGCTTTTTTGTGTGGCGGCATCGGTGCGGGCATTGTCGTAAGTTTCAAACCAGCCCATCACTTTGGGCATATCGATAGACTCGTATAGCTCACCATATTTACCCAGTTTTGCCCATCTGAAAACAAGATGTATGTCGGCGATAGTGAAATGATAATATGTATTGACGACCTCGAATGCGATTTCCTCGATTTGTTCATCTGTCAAATGCCGCTTTGCGTTTATCTTTTTTCGCATGTCGACCAAATATGCCATTATCAAATCTTCGATTACTTCATTACCATGATCGCGGCGTATAACTGCCAAACTCGGGTATTTCTCGCGGTCTGAGGCAAGTGTCAAAGCATCGCCGACACTTCTTACATGTTTTAACTCACGGGTGAGGTTGGCGGGCTCTAAAACGCTCGGCAAGTTTACTTTCGAGATCGTTGCCACCTGATTGTTGTTGTTTGCCATTTTTCCGTATGCTTGCCGCTATTTCGTTAAACTTACTATTGATTACAGAGAGAGAAAATGCGTTTTGTTTATACCAGTCGGGTAAATTCTGCAAAAGAGCCTCAAAGGTTGCCAGCGCATCGGCTGGGCTCTTATATTCAATAAGGCATTGTATTTTCTCGATCAGTTGCTTAATCGCCACACCGTCGCGCACCCCGAATGAATAATCTATTTTTGTATGCTCTTGATATGCTTTTGAAAACGCATTGCGAAACTGAGTAAAAAGTGTTACCGCTTTTTCTTTCGTTTCGGGCTCGTATTCCACACCCAAAGAGGCGGCGAGCGCCTCGCGTAATTGCTCTTTGCTCGCCTTTTTGTTCCTCAATACTTTAAGTTGCTGATCGCGTGTCATTCTATACTGGTTTTCTTAAATCATGCTTTGCACTACCAACAAAAGGTAAAAATCGAATACACCCAATATGCTCGCCTTTTTCGTCTCGGCGTTGCCGCCAGCTCACATAATAAACAAGCGGCTTTAACTTATTTTTGAGCCATTTGTTTTGTCGTCTAAGGTGTTCTTTGTAAGATTCAAAACTTATGTACTCGGGTCTCGCTGTTAAAATTTCCATAATTAAATACTGTTTAAATGCTGATTAATAACTATTTTTCATCTTTGTATTTGTCCTCGTAATATTTCTCTTTTGCCCTTTCTTTTTTGTAATTGTATGAGTCGTCGGGCTCTGTATCGGGTTGCTCAAATAGTAAATCCCAGAGCCACCCCCAGCCGTCCATCAGGCTGTCACTGTTTTATATAGGTTAAATTCTACTAAGTTGATAACCTCGGGCACTGGCGACTCACCGCTCATTTGATACCATTTGATTTTTAACTCGTTGTAATATCTAACGGCTCGATCCCATTCTTTGATCGTCTTTGTCTCGAACATAGCACGCTCGGCGTTTTCTATCTCGTTTTCAAGTTCTTTTATCCTCATATCGTTGCGTTTATTAGTCCTTTTACCTGAGTGTTTAGATTCTTTTCGCCAAACTTGCGATAAAGTGATTTGAGGGTCGGCAATGGTATGTCGTTAAACCGATCTACATTTGCGGCTTTACATGCAACGCTTTTCACATACTCGAAAGGTTTACACTTGATGCCCTGATCTTCGAGGCTCTCATATATTGCCGCGATCAATCGCTTGCGGTGTAAGTCGAGCCCCTCGTCATTCTTTGGCTTTTGCGGTTGTATTGCCGATAATAGATCGGATTTCATTTTGTTGTAAAATCGGGGATAAACCGCGTACATTTCCGATAGACTCTCAGTTTTGCCGCCTGAGTAATCATATACTAGCGCTTTGCGTGCCTCGTCTTTTTCGTCGTCGCCGACTTGCTTTATATATTCAAAAAACCAGCCGTGCGGGTTTATTTTAGTTGTTGCCATATTTTTATATTTTACTGTTTTATACTCCAAAATTCTTGTCTTTTGCTTTCGCTGACGACGATCTCGCCACTGCCACCGTATCGACTCTTTGTTACATTCGCAACGAAACCGTGCACATAAATGCAGACATTTGCGTCATAATAGATACTTTGAGCAAGTGCGCCCTTTGGTTTATCGCCGTCGGCATGGCTTATGAAAATGAAAAGCTTTGCCCCGAACATGTCGACAAGTTCCTTGTAAGTCTTGCGGGTGAGTTCGGCATATTGTACCGAGTCGATAAATATTACATCGGGCGATCGGCGCTCTTTGAGCCTTATTTGTAAGTCCTCGATCGATTCCTTGTCTAAGAGCAAAAAGCGGCGGGCGACATTTGCCATACCCGTGCGCTTATAGGCTTCCTGTATTGACGACGACAAACCCTCTTCGATCGAGTCGTAAGCAGTGCGAAACCACAAACTCTCATTGATTGAGCATAGATACCGACCGAGTTGCATTGCAAAAGAAGTTTTGCCCATTCCTGAGTCGCCGTATATCAGCCACGACCCTTTTAATTCAGGCAACCCGATCGCATCACGCCACTTGCCCTCAAATGGTATCGTTTTCGGCTTATAGCTGAGAACGTCGGCGACTGATAATGCTTTTTTCGGTTTCCTTTGGTTCGTCATTTATCTTTACTATCGTTTAAGAGGTGTTTAAGGGCGTTTTTAAGCAGCGTTTCGGTTTTTCTTGATGATTGCCTTTGATAACTTGTCGATACGTCTCAGATCGCCGTCAGAATCATTAATAACCTTTTCTATATTATTCTCATTCGACAAGCCGATAGACCTTGCCACGTTTGCCATGTCGTCGTATGTATTGCCGTCAAGCTCGATAAAGCGGCGACCGATGCGGCTGTATATTTCGTTATATCCTTTTTTCTTAAGCGCAACGCCTCTCAATATGCGCTTTTTCAGATAGTCAGTCGCAAGCAATATGATCGAGCAATGCCCCTCTAACATGTTGTAAAGCGTGATAAAGAAGTAAAGCACCTGATCGTTAAGCTTGTCGGCTTCGTCGAGTATGAGTATCGGGTTTTCGAGGCTCTTTAATTGCTTGCATACCTCGCGCATCATTTCGTGTACGGTGTACCCTGACGGGTCGCATCCCATCGACTCGAGTAATTCGAGTAAAAATGTTTTTCTATTCCAGTATTCAGAGCAAGCCACACGGAAAGCGTTTTTGTTTTCTGAGATATATTGCTTTGAGGTTGTACTCTTACCGCCGCCAGCCGCGCCGATAATAGCCGACACGCCGTTGTCGCTTTGGTTGTCACTCAAAAGGGTGTAAAGCTCATTATATACCGATGTCTTGACGAGTTTCTTGCCCACTTCTTTAAATCCTACCTGAGAACCTACTTTGCGCCACATGGCATCGTTAATCAATTCCCATTTACCGTTAAGCATTTGCGATACAGTTGCGGGCGATACGTCTCTCAGACTGTTTGCGGCTTTATTTTGGCTCGGGTAACGGCTACAATACAAGCGTAAAGCATCGGCGATTAATTGTTTTTCTTGTGGTGTCATATCTGTATGATTTTTAAATGATTATTAATATTTATCGTAAATTGACTTGATCTCGGTTTCTTTGGGTGCGATCGGCACATAATCGACCGACTCGATCTCTTTTGATTTGGCACGACCGATGTTGCGGTTATTCTTGTGTTGCCCTATGCTGTCGGTTAAGAGTATCTTTGCCAGTGTGCCGTCGAGTTGCGGGTGTGCGTCGAATAGTTCGCGTACATGTTCGGCGGCGTTTGCGCGGGTCTCTGTGATATGCTCGATCACCCCGTCGTTAAACTCTCTCACACGTCCGAGCTCGTATGCGTCGCCGTCCTGACGATCACGCAATGCCATCGGTTGTACATATTTTTCCTCGAGTACAAAGCGCAACGACTCGTCGTCGTTTACTGCCATAATGCGGCTCGTGTCCTCGGGATCGTAAACAATACCCCATTGTGTCGACGCATAACGTCTGAATAATGGATCAAAGCAATCATAAGCCCGCTTGATGCCTCTTATTGTGGCGTTGATGCCTGAGCCTTGCAACATGTATGTTTCGCGTAATTCTTTGTTGTGGCGTTTGGTAATCATTTCGCCGAACGTGCTCAAATAGCTTTCGTATGATAATTCGATCCTGTCCTCGTCTTTTACCTGAGACCATTGTGCGAGATATGCCTCACGCTTGCTTTGGCGTTCAAATTCGATTATCGCCTCAACTTGTTTAACAACGCCCTCAAAATCAGGAAAATTCTTTTTGTATTTGTTCAAGCCCTCGACATTCGGTTGTTTGTCTTTGTCCGATGTCACGCCATACCCCGACCAGTTCGGCTGCAAATGGCAATACTCGTCATTGAGAGTAAGAAAATATCGCTCTATAACTTTCGCTTTCGCGTTCTTTGCCCGTGCGGGTGTTACCTTAAGCCCCATCGTCTGATAAATCGGTGTAAGGGCTTTAAATGCGTACCTATCCGATTGTATTTGATGTGTGCGGTACATCTTGCCGAAAAGCTCGGCGCTATGTTTGGCGGCATTACGTAAAGCCGCTTTGATAAGTTCGGGGGTCTCGTGCGTGCCCACTGCATAACCGATCGGGTATTTCTTGCACGGATCGAGCACAACAATAACCGTCGGGCGGTGATGGTAGGTTGTGCGACCGTTCTCGGTACGCTGGTATAATAGTTCTACATCCCAGCCGTCAAGCGTGAGGTAATACAGAGGCATTGTCGGCGCTGATCGTTTTACTTGCATAAGCTTATTGTTATACAATGCAACCGACCCGTGTTGCCCCGCGTATGTTTCAAGGTCGAATTTATCACGGTAAACGGCAACCGTATCGCTCGAAATCTTGCGCCAGCCCAGCGAGCCAGCCACCTGATTATACGTCTTTGCGATACGTTCGTTATCTAAATTGCGGTGATCGCCTAAAAGTTCGATCAATATGCTTTCTTTGTACTCGTCGTTGATAACTGCGGAATTTGCTCGGTCTTTCAAAAAGTTTTTGTGTACCAGCGAGATAAAACCGCCGTTGTCTTTGCGGCTCATATATTTGCCGTATTTACGTTCGAGCGTGCGCTCGTTTGTCGGTAAGTCGTGAGGGTATTTAACACGGTCAAGGTTTTGCACCGCTTCGCTGATAGTAACCCATGAGTATGAGCTCTTTGCGCATCGCTTTGTTTTCTTACTGATAATTAGCCGTTGCACGGCGTCGAGCACGATCGCATTATTATAATAGCCGATGCGGGTTTGTTTCGGGATAAACCGACCGTCGTTTAACTTGAATGACTCGAAAAAGTCAAGCGCCGCCGCATTTGGCTCGATAAAACCCTCGAGCTCACTATATTTCACTTGCTCGTATGGGTCGCCTTTGATTTTCTCTCTTATGGCTTTCTTGATGCGCTCGGGCATACTATCATAAGCTATCAAAGCGGGCGTGTTACGGCTCGCACGGCGTACAACGTTGAATTGATTACGCCTCACAAGATTATCATAATTTGTACGCGTAACTATGTCGCTTTCAATAAGCCACCCAGCCTCAAAACAAAGTATGTTATTGTGATATTCCATTGTTAAATCGTTTATCGTTTTTTGTGTGGGTGTGGGCGGGATCGAACCGCCGACATATAGCTTTGTGCTATTGCTCTACCTCTGAGCTACACACCCGCCGCAAATGCGGCTTAAATTGTTTGTTGATTAGAACATGCCACGAGAAAGCGGGCGAGGACGGTCAAAACGATATCTGTATTCCAGTTCGGCTCTAAATCTACCGATACAGCACTTAGCCGAGTCTAAGTGATCGCGCAAACGACTGTTATCATGCGCAAGGCTGTTCCTTTCTGATTTAAGTGATGCTATCTCACCGTCTTTGCCTTTTAGAGCCATTTGCTGAGTATCGACTTTTGCAGTCAGTTCGGCGATCTTTTTGTCCTTTTCGTTTTCTTCTTGCTCGGCTTTAGCTCTTTGTTTTACGATATTGTCGTGGATCGACTCGAGTTGTTGCGCCTCTTTTGCAGTTTCAAGCCCCGATGATAAGTGATCGATAATATCACTGATAGAGTCGTCTTTGTCGTTCGCTTCAAATGCGATCACATCGTCGTCGATTTGGTCGCGCAAGTCCTCGATTTTATCATTCAACACAAAAAGGATTTTGTCGACTTCGTGAGTCGTTAATTCTGAGGTTGTGTAAAACTCGTTTATCGAAAACGGGGGACAAGTGACTTTTAACCCGCTAATACCGCCCTTTAGGTCGTTTCTCAATTTCTCGAGAACTTCAAGAGCCGTCTTTTGCCCTTTTACATTACTTGTGAATTGATCCAAAACCTCAACGATAAGAGTCATTTCGTCTTTGCTTAATTCTTTAATTTTCATACATTTAAAATTTAAAAAGTGATTGAATTGCTATTATTTAGGCTTGCGCCAGTTGTTTGATTTGCTTTTTTACCTCATTTTCGGTGAGCCCGTTCGGGCGACCGTTGAAATGTCTCTTTTTCAGATCGTAAGGGATAAAGACATATTTATCCTCTGTCATTCCATAATAATACACGGGTATGTCGCCTTGTGGTGTTGCGCATGTGTACACGCTTTCGATTTTTAAGTCTTTTATTATCATGGTATTAGTTTTCTAAAATGGTTAATATCTTTTGTGCATCCTCTCTTATTTTGTCAGCGATATAGCTTCTTTTATTTCCTTTTTCGCCTTTTAATATCTCACGCACATAGCCCGCCGAACTCTTATATTTTCGAGCTAATGCGCCCGTAGGTAGGTTTTTGATTTGCTCGGGGGTCAACCCCTCTTTTTCTTTTGCTTTCATTTTAGACGCTATTTTAATTATTTCTTTATCTTTGTTCGTAAATAGATTGCAAACATAGAAAATATATTTTCGATGAACAAGAAAACCGACAATAAATTTTCGGAAATCAAACCGAGAATAATACAAGTGCTTGAATATAAGGATATTCCCAAAGAAGATTTTTATGTTAAAATTGGTATGACATCCGCTAGCTTTAGAGGTAGAGCAAAATATACTCCTCTAAACTCGAGCGCGATCGAAAATGTATTATCGGAAATACCCGATTTAGACCCTTTGTGGCTCTTAACTGGAAAGGGCAAAATGTTTGACGCGGATAAACAACCTATCACCGAAAGGAAAGAGGAAATAGAAGAAACCCGACCGAGAATACCATTTAATGCGGCGGCGGGTACATTATCAATCGCACTCGACGGCATTACGAATGAATATGCCGAACAAATGCCAGTAATTAAAGCATTTGCACGGTACGATTTTACAATACTTGCAAAGGGTGATAGTATGTTACCTGAGTTTCATTCGGGCGACGAGCTCGCATGCTTATATGTAAAGCAATCGAGTTTTATTCAGTGGGGGCGATTTCATGTATTAGATACAAGTCAGGGTGTTATCGTGAAACGTATATTTGATGTTGACGACGAGTATATCCGTTGTACTTCCGAAAATTCAGATTTATATAGAGACTTTCAAATACATAAATCTGAGATATATAACCTTGCACTTGTGATCGGTTTAGTACGCCGATATTGAGAAAAATACAAAACCAAACAAAAAATAAATATCCTGTTTTCGTTAAAACTGTTTATTAATAAGCCTTTAAGGTGCATTTATTATATGTTTTTCGTGGCATTATGGGGGTCTTTAAGGTCGTTATTTAACAGTTTTAAGGGTGATTTTTGGCAATATGGGGTATATTTAAGCATATTTTATGCCGCAAAGTGACTGCCCATTTGACTGCCCATTTGACTGCCCAAAGCTTAAAAAAGGCTTATTTTCGTGTTTTTCGCGTCTTTGTTCAATCACCGTTTAAACACCGTTTACACGGTAATAAAACACTATATTTATGCATCTAAAACGCTTTATTTATGCAGTTTTTCAGCTATTTAAACAGTATAAACAAAAAAAGAGAGGCTTTTGCCCCTCATTTCTATATGCAACACGACATCAAAGTGACATCAAAGTGACATCAAATATACATTTTGTACTTTTCAAAAATACTTTGCGCTTTTGCTTTTCGGTGTCAAACTCCTTTATACATAAGCATTTAAAGCGTTTTATGAAATTCTGCGTTTTGGATTTTTCATTTTAACCCCCATACAGATATCTCAAGTTTCAAAAAAGAAAAAATCTCAAATTCAACCAAGTGAGATATTCAGAAACGATTTAATATTTTTCGATGACGGACTTCCGGATGCAGTGTATACTCCAATGAAAGAATTGGCGAGAGCATATCGACGTATCTTTAGCCGCAAAGCCCATTGGCAAATCATGAATATTGCCAGCGAATTTGGTGATAATAAATTTCGTGAAACAATATCCAGTATGCTTAATCAAAATAGAGGTATGCAAACATCGGTTGCTGATGTGTGCATTACACGTGGAAGTCAAATGGCATTGTTTCTTACAGCTCATTGTTTACTCGAAAAAGGAGATGTTGTGTTAGTTGAAAACCCGGGATACAGACCTGCCTGGAATACATTCGAACATGTAGGGGCAAGATTGATCCCTGTCAATGTAGATAACGATGGAATAAACGTAGACCTGATTGAAGATATAGTAAAAAAGGAACGAGTAAAAGCCATTTTTCTGACACCACATCATCAATATCCGACTACTGTGACATTAAGTTTGGCCAGAAGATTTCAACTTATCGAGCTATCTAACAGGTATGAATTTACCATTATTGAAGATGACTATGACAATGAATATCATTTCAATCAACGTCCTATTATGCCGATTTCTTCATTTGAGGGAATTCGTAATTATGTATATATCGGAACACTTAGTAAATTAATTGCGCCCGCTGTAAGAGTGGGCTATATTGTGAGTAACCCGGATTTTATACTTCAAATAGGGCGATTGCGTAAAATGGTAGATCTTCAAGGCGATGCAATCATGGAGCAGTCTATCCTAGATTTAATTATTTCCGGTGATATTCGAAGACATCAAAAACGTATGTTAACTCATTACCAAGCTAAACGAGATTTATTTGCGAATCTGTTGGAGCAATATATGGAAGATAAAGTTCTTTATAAGAAACCTGATGGAGGACTTGCTTTTTGGCTGAAACCGATCAAGAATATCGACTTATATCAATTGAAGGAAAAAGTAAATTCCGAACTGGTTAGCTTTTATACTCCTGATAGATTCAGCTATGATAGTGCAATATCTGGAATAAGAATCGGATATGCATCTCTTTCTGATACCAACTTGGAAAAAGGTATACGTATTCTTAGTAAATATTTATAAATGAGATATTTTCCCTAACTCTTCTTTAATTTAAGTATATGGATGTGAATGTCCTATCGAAATTACGGCATTCCAGCAATACAAATCCAAGTATTCGATCCCTTTATTATCATATACATAGCATACTTTTCCTTTGACTATATTTATCTCAGACAGAGGAAGTACATCAAATCGCTTCATTGTTTATTTTTTATATTATTTACTGCTATTAAAGTTTTGCAGCCAATAACTGTTTGTCCGATCTCAACTTTAACCTCTATTTTTTAATCTGTCACCACCAGATTTGCTTTCCATCCCTATATAAGAATACCCGTTCATCCCAACCTCTTGTATGATTCTTTAGCCACAAAAGAGCACTAATCGGGACACTCTTATAAATGATATATTTATCTTCAGCTATTTGTATACCAAGAGATTTCCATCCTTCAGACGTCCAATACATCAATTCATACTCATCTCCAGAACGAACATTATTATCGTCACTACGATAAACACACCTTATACGATCAATTTTTACAGACTTACCAAAATCCATCCCTATCCATGCACCATTTGGAGCTTGGGTTTCAAAATGTGTAAGCCAGTCATTATCAAATGTATTTTTTCCTTCTTTTCCTGTGACACCTAAAGAACCTATTATTTTACCGATAAACCTTTCTGTTTTCCCATCTTGATAAAATTGCAATTCTGCAATGTTACAATATGAACTGTCTGCTCCAACAAACCGCCAGTATCTATACAATTTATTTGCGTCGATTCTTATCAAATCAGGGTAGTTTATATCCTCAATTGCATAAAGTGTTTTATGACTTGAAAAATCGGGAGTATTAGAGGCTTGTATCTTTCCGCCCAAAATACGATGTTCCATATTCACTACATTTTCTTTTTTATGATATTTACGGGTTAGTATTACATCCTGAAAAAGAGTATTATCTGCGATACAAAATTCTATATCTCCATTCTTATGAAGAATAAAAGGATGGCTCATCGGCATTAATTTATTACCATCGAACCCTAATACTATATAGAGAATATTCCTACCCATGTTTTTAAACTCCACACTTTTTCCCTTTACAATACCAATATCGATGATATTCCAATCTGTGTCTTTCCCATTGAACACAGCAATATATGCGTATTTATCTTTTATATCATTTCTAATAATTGGTATATCAATATCACTTGTTACAAAATAGCGATCGGTTACGTCCTTCCGAAAAACGTTTAAATAATAAGGATGTAATGTTTCTTTATTATATTCTTCTATTTGCCGATTTATAGCATATGTCTGTCGAAATATCTTAGGTATTCTTTCGTGAGGAAAAAATACTTTTCCAGGATCAGTTGTTACATCCCACTCTGCGGGTAAGAGTTCTCCCTTATCATTTAGGAGTGTATACCAATCATGCCCTGCGCGGTATCTGCCCCATTGTGGAGTTCCATCAATAACAACGGGAATCCCCATACTTCTCATTGTTGCAACAGCAAGATTAACGTAATCAGTACATTTTCCAAAAGTCATTTTTGATAAAAGTTCTGTACTGAAAAATGGATACCAATTATAAGCATACAAACCCAGAGGTTTGATCTTTCTTTCTATATCTCTCCGTACAATTTTTGCGGCATTGAAAGGAGAGTCGTACTCCACGTCATTGTATAACATCAAAGAAAGCGTATCTCCGAATTTTACGGACAAATTATCCCTCCAGTTTTCCAGTTGCTGCGGTTCGAAGCATTTATAGGGTAAGATATACTCGCAAAATTCTTCAAAATTAAGATGTGCGGCCCATGGTTTAGTCTTCCACAAATTAAAAGCATCTTCAATATTTTTAATTAAGAAATCCGATGTTATTATCTTAGCATCTTCGACTAATTCATTCTGAAGATCCCCATTTAGCTTAGTAAGGATTAGAACACTATCCCTCTGTTTTATTGGCTCCATTGCGGATAACAGAATACTTTCAACATCCTTATAGTAATTTTCAGATTTGTTTCCCACATGAGATTTATGGCCTGGCATATTTTCTATTAGAAAAATGGCAGCCTTGAGCTTTAATGAATCAGCTTTATTTTTAGAATAATAGGCAATAACTTTTTCCAGCTCAATCCGGTTTGTGCCCGCTAAGGACAATGTATATTCAATATGTGACGAATCTTTATTACAAGAAAGGAGAAATAAGAATCCTCCAATCATTACAAATAGGATATTTTTCATAAACTATATTTTTAACCGTTTAACAAATAAAGAGATGAAATTTTCGGTTTGTTGTATTGATACATGAATATAAATAGCTTTTCCTATTTAGTTTGATTTTCAATTTGATCTTCATCATTATTCTTGCTGGCTTTTATAATATCATCATTAATAATCGTTTTTTGTACTTTCTTTATTTTTGTTTTCATTTCTCCAAAACGGAAAGAGACAGATATACCAAATTGACGAACCTTGTATGTGTTTTTTGATTCTGAATAGAAGTCGTTAGTATTGATTGAATTGCGAAACTTCTTATTCTTTTCCAGTGGATTCTGGGCATAAGCGCGAATTTGTAAACGGTTTTTTAATATTACTTTTGTAACAGACATACTATGGAAAAAATAGGAAGAGCCCTTTCCCTGTAGACTAATTTGTCGACTGGAATATCCACCATTTATATATGCTCTGAAATTGTAAGGGAATGTATATTCCCCCCCAATAACGATATTACCAACGAATCCGCTGTTTGTAATTCTTATAGCTGATTCAGAGTTAAAATCGGACTTTAGGTCGATATACCGACCGTCAACATTACTATACATGGTGATTTTCTTATTGGGAACCCAATTTACATAGGCTGATAATGCTAAATCCTTCTTTTTCCCAATATTTTCAAATGTAGTTTTTGATATACCGTTTTCCCTTGTCGTTATTTCAACAATTCCATTATTTTCTACATCGTAAGATAAGTTAGTTATAAAATTGACAGATCGGGTGAAAAAACTATAATTGATATTAAGTTTGTGGTTCTGTACTGCATCCAATTCAGAATTACCTATTCTGATATTATTGGGATTGGATGTATCTTCATATGGATTTAATTGATAGATACCCGGGCGTTGGACGCGCATATTATATCCCAAGCGAATATTTTGGGTTGGTTTTATTTGATAAGCGATGGTGGCTGAAGGCATTAAATTTGAATATTCGTTTTCAAAGTTTTTATTTTCTGCTTCAGAAAATTCAGCCTGTAACGATGTTATTTCGTAGCGGAGCCCTGTTTTTATCCCCCACTTCTTTAGTTTAGCACTATAACCGGCATAGGCTGCCAAAATATTTTGTTCATATTTAAAATCATCATATAATCGTGGTTTATTCACCCACTCTTCATTATTATCTATAAAATCATATCCACTATTACTCTTGTTGGAGCGCATGATATATTTTACGCCGGTTTCTATGCTGTGTGCTTTCCCAAATGGAGTAATAAAATCAGACTGGATTGTATGCTCTTTCATTTTTGCATCCGTAAATTGCTTATTTGTCTCTGCTGATTCTGGAAGAATGCCAATTACTGGAGTAATTAAATTTTCCGATTTTCTATTATTCGGATTCGAACTAAATCTGTATGATACTGTCAATAATTGATTCTTTTTGTTGAATGATCGTTGATAATCAAGGTTGATGTCAGTTGCGCCATCCTTCTGTCTGGAATAATTATCAAGATCATATATATATTGAGTTGTATAATCTATACTTTGCATTTCTGTAGTTCTCATAAAATCGGACTTTGCACTTCCTTTATATCGGTTTATGCCTAGAGAGAGGAGGCTAAGAGAATCAACCTCAATGCTGATCTCGCCATTCATAACCTGTCCGTTTCTATTTGTTTTGATAGAACCATTTTGTTTTTGGTATCTGTTCAGACTATTATTATAATCCTCAGTGAAACTGTTAGTATTTCCTTTCGGTGTTTTATTTTGATTATAATTATAGCCTCCGGTGAATCCTACTTTACCATATTTTAGCTGTAAGAATACTCCACTGCCAAATCCACCAAAATCATTTGCACGGCCATTTAATGTAGCTGTATAACCTGTTAATAAGCTATTTCTTTTCATTACCACATTGATAATTCCTGTAATCCCCTCCGAATCATATTTAACTCCGGGGTCAGCTATTACTTCGATTTCCTTTATTGAATTCGCAGGCATACTGCGCAGTACGTCTTTCGGATTGCTCATTATCATATTTGATGGCTTACCGTTAAGATATATTTTATAGTTTGAAGAACCTTTCATCTGAAGATTTTCATCTCCATCGAGTGAAAGCAGAGGTACTTTTCTAAGCATCTCCAGCACATTGCTTGTTTCAGATTCGGGATCATCTTCCATATTATATATTATTTTATCTAAGTCTACTTTTACTAACTGTTTCCTCACAGATACTACAACTTCGGATAAATGCTTATCTTCATCCTGTAAATATATAACACCCATGTCCATAGTTTCAGCGGTTCTCGCCTGAATTGATTTAATCATAGTTTTTTTGCCAATAAAATCTACTGTAATAAAATAATCACGTTTTTGATTCAGATTAAATGTGTAGTTTCCATTTTCATCTGTAACAAATATTTGTAACACCTTATCAGGATTTACCTTATTTTTTATTTTGATTGTCGCATATGGAATAACTTCATTTGTTACTGAATCCTTAATTTGCCCTTTTACAATAAAATTAGAACTCAGATCAATCTGGCTTGAGACTGAAATAAAAGAAAATATTAAAAAAGTAATTAACAGGATACATGCTTTCATTATATATTTTATATTTTTTAAAGTTAATAGTTTTATATATAGCTCGTTAACTGGTGTTAAGCTGAAGGTTACTCCAGAGCCTTTAAGAATCTTTCTTTTCGAAACTTATTGGTAATCGGATCTGTCGATCTTAATATATGTGTTGCTACTCCTACAATAGCTTTTTCAGGTAGCAACCCCCAATATCTGGAGTCGTACGAATTAAATACATTATCGCCTCCAACAAAATAGTAGTCATCTCTAAAACAATAGCTTTCAATTTCAGATGAACCCAAATACACTTTATTTCCTTTTAGGGTTATATATCTGCCTGTTTCATAGTTTATTATTGACTTGTAGAACTCTATATTCTTATGATCTAATTTGATTGCACATGCTTTTTTAGGGATATATAATGGTCCCCAATTGTATATTGACCAATTACAACAAAATGAGTCATAAGGAAACGTTTCAATATCACGACAGAAATTAAGTAGGTCTTTTCTGGATATTGTGGATAACAAATATTGATTAAAGTAATTTCCATAAATAGTACTTGTTCCATTTATCTTATAAAAACCATTATCAATACAAACATTATCTCCAGGTAATCCGATACATCTTTTCACATAGAAATTATTATAATCTATATCGATTCGAGTATTTCCTTTTCTGAAGGGGAAATTAAACACAATAATATCATTCCTTTTTATAGAACCTATTCCTCTTATCCTCTTTGCATCTTTTTTATCACCCGTTCCAAAAAGAAATCTGGGACCGTGGATGAATTTGTTAACAAGTAATTGATCCCCGTCTATAAGAGTCGGATACATCGATTCTGTATGTATAGAATAAGTCGAAAAAATAAACAGCCTGATAAATAGCATAATAAAAAACACCATTACAATAACTTTAATAATGAAAGCTATTTTCTTACCGTATCTTTTATTTAGCTTACTCTTTGTCATTATTAATAATTTCTTTATATATTTCCCATCGATGAGGATCTATAACCGGATTGCCTATCGATAGTATTTTATTTTCTCGATTTAGCAAAAAACATTGAAATTCAGGATTGTCAGGCAAAATATTTACTTTGTTAAATACCATTGCCTTATCAATAAAAACAGTCTGATAGAATTCTTCTGCTCTTAACAGATAATATAGTTCTTTCTCATCCTGAAGCTGAAAATAAAATATGAAATCAAGCTTCCCTCTAAATGATGATTCTGATTCGGTCATATACTTTTTCCATGCTTCAAGATTAAGTTTACAGCCGGTACAGCCGGTAGAATCTGTAAATATCAGAAGTTTATAAGGGAACGTAAATTTATCGTAAGTGCTATCGCTTTTAACAGAGTAAGGTGAAGAACCTTCCGGAAATATAATAGTTTTCCCTACCCATTCCTTTTCAATACTCTTTCGATCTAGTCTGTTACTACATGATATCAGAAGGCATGATATTAAAATAATATATATTGATTTTTCATCCATATTCTGCTTATTAGCTTAAAATAGTTCGTTGATATTTGTTTTGTCCTCTATTCGTTTTGTCCATACCTGATAACATTAAACTCTCCCTGAGAAACACCCAATAATCCATTATCCCCGATGCCTTCTATCCGCCCAACAAATCCGGTATTTAAATCGGAGGTATAAAATTCAAGTGTCACCTCTCCTTTCTCATCTGTTATAACTGAAGGATTCCACAATAATGTATTACGGGTGTCGGGCAATGATGAGAGCATTTCCATCTGGTTCGGCATATAAAACTCACGTTCTCCATAATATCCCTTTATACGCCAAAGATTATTCATCCTAAGTAGTTCCTCGTCGCTATATTCGGTACCTTGGTAAATAATATTTTTTATATCCGCCACGTACCATCTCCCTTCTTGACCTCTGGGAGCATATTTAATCAGAGTATAAGTTTTGCCCTTAATCGGATAAGATTTTTTTCCTGTATACTCTGAACCTAACAATCCTACTGGATGATGAGAATAACCAGACCTATAATCATTAAGGAAATAAGGAACAGGATGTTTATTACAATCACAAACCCACGGACCCAGATTCATCTGCGCCAGACTGTCCAGATGCCCCATATATTTATCCCTTAATGGTTTGTTTGACTTTGCAGAGACTGTCACTTCTTTCAATAATACCGTCCCAAATTGATTGACCAGAGGCTCTCTGTCAATCGGGTCGTGTTTTACGCGACTGGTATCAACAAAAGGATAGTATCTTTGCTTACAGCTACGGATGGAATTTATGTTTTTAAACGGATCTTCAATAATTAGTTTCGGACCGTTATCTTTACCGACTAATGGCTTTACATAGAGGTAGCCACCACGAAGCTCGTAAAGGATTTCAGGGTCGATAGAAAAATGACCGAGTGTGTCTGCCCAGATAAACCCGGATCGTTCTTTGGCATCAAAAACCTGAATCATTTGTTCGGTATTCCTCATCTTTTTATTCTTGATGGTCTGTACTCCATTGACTTCATCACTTAATAAGGGATTACCAGGGTTGTCCTCTTTTTTGTATTTCCATCTATAACGACGCCAGCCTTGAGTCATCAGCAATAAATCAAGAGCTTCTTTCCTGTCTGTATTTTCCTTGTCGAAATAATAGTAAGGGTTATGTATATTGCCCTGTATCTGCGATGAAAGCAGACAATGGGTTTGTATGTTAACAGGATAAGAATGATCGGAATAAGCCTTGTCGAAGATACTGACTCCCAGATGAGCTTTGACCGGATTACCGTTCTCATCCGTTATTTTTAGTTTTAGAAGAGCCTTGTTCCTGACCACGTAAACTCTCTTGTCAAAGCTGGCGGATATATTTAGTTCTTTATCCGAGTGAATGAACACAAGCCTTTCGGCTACAGGATTTTCACGGTCATCAAATAGCGTGAATTCGGCTATTCCCTGAACAGGGAAATCAGTCTCCTTGATCGGGATCTTTATTCTCAGGCTATCCCTGATTAAAGCTTTTACCAGGCAACAAGGAGTTCCTCCCATTTGCCCCAGTATATAGATCTTTTGTTCGGGTAGGTCACAACTTTGGTATACCATAAATTCCAGAAACTCCTTATTCTGACTTAACAGATGCAATCCGAATCCCTGTGTTTGTATAGCTGGAAGAGGATATCTTTCTCCGTTGGGCAATTTGATCTGGTATGCTTTATCGGCAGATGGCGTGAACGAGAGTTGCCCCATACCGTCATGTCTACTTTTGAAATCGGTGACCATAGAATCGTTTTCGAAAAGCTCTCCCGAAACATCAAGGGGATTGCCTTTTCCGTCAGTAGCTTTGAAAGCTACTACTGATCGTACTCCCGAAACAAGATTTCCGCCTTCGGGGAAAACTTCAAACCTCAAACTATCTGTCAATTTGCCCTCTTCTCTTTTTCCAATATTCCCAATATTTTTCACCACCCGTATTTTGCGGATAGAGGAAAAGGCAGAACTGTCACTATAAAAACTGTTTTTTGTATAAGCTTCCAAGATATAAGTACCTTCCTGAAGTTTTTCGTCCAGATAAACATGTCCATTGGCAATACCGTTTACCAATGGATATTTTTCCTGCCACACGATACTATCCGACTCACTGCCGACTACCTGTAGATACAGTGTTTTGCATCCGGTCGAGAGGGAATGATCACGTGCATCTAACTGATACGCTTTAAACCAAAGGTCTTCACCAGTCTCGTAAATATCCTTGCTGGTTTGCAGGTAAATCATTTCAGAAGGTGCATCCTTATATCCCTGGATCAATTGTGCCGGTATGGAATCGAACGCCGTTTGACCCAAGAGAGGAAATACCCTGAAAATGAAAAAAATTAGGAATATGGATAGGAATAGCCGCATGATGGTATAAAAATTTTAATGAATTAAATGAAATTTATCATAGCTTTTTCTTCAGTTCGTGAAAAGCGGCGGTATTGGGCGACTGAAACAAATGACGAATGATATTCCCATTTTCCAGTTCTATGATGCATGGGTAGATTGTATTCCCTGTCGGCATTTGATAAATTTTCTCTTTGTCAATGTAAATGTTTGAATAATCCGATAGTTTTAACTCTACCTTTTGTTCCAATATTTTCAGGGAGGATATATTTGTTAAAACAAAGAGGATTCGTGAGTCATCGACATGATTTTTCATGAAAAGTTCAGCCTCCACAATACATCCATGACATCCCAATCCCGGCAGGATAACCAGCCATTTGTATTGAGGGTCAACACCAATTTGGGCAACGATATCAACCAGATATTCATGTTCAACCTCCTCAGGTTTATCTTTGCACCCCAGAAAAAGAGAAATTAGTAAGAGTAATAAATATATTGTTTTGTTCATATTGATATTTGATTCAGTAGTTTATTAATTCAAGAATTTCTCTAATGTAAATATTTTAAAGGTCAGATAATCTTCATCGAGTTCATCTGTAATATATTCGATATTTAATCCTTCTTTTGTTACAAAGGAGTTTCTCCAGTTCCATTCACGCTCGGTTCCAATGCGGGTCTCACCTAAATAATTGAAAGTTTCATCCCAAATAGTAATAGAAACAGGCTTATTCTCCAGAGGAGTCTTAAAGGTTGCTTTGGGTATACGTTCCAATAAGAATCGATAATAAACATTCCGGTAAGGATCATATTTTATTGCAGTATAAATATCACTTTGCAAATAATGTTTAAAGACTAGTTCTTTAGGAGTATTTTTTATATTATCATAATTTATAGACTCAATGGTTCCTGCAACATTACTTCCAGCATAAATCGTTTTGAAATCATTTGCTCCGATGTTGGAATTATATATATCATGGGACACCGGATAACTATGGATCATCGTCCCGTTATTCAATAATTCGGGATATACGGTTGTCTGCATCCCCCCTTCCCAATTCGCATCGTTACCATATAGTTCTTTCGGATAAGTATGTTTATATTCCGCCTCATTGCTTTTCAAATCAAAATAACAAGTGAAACGAAATTCATCAATTCTTTCAGATGGTATCGAAGGAATATACTGTCCGGTCAATATTAATTTTCCATCATATTCGAATATAGGATTTGCAGCACTTAATACATATTGAGGGTGATGAAGAGGCCAGTTTTTGTCACTACTATGTAATGTAATTTTCTTTTTCATTAAACCGGAACTATCGACAAGTGATATTGCTACTCCAGACATATCATAGACATAGATCGAATCCCAATTCTTTATATAATATCCTGAAGCTTTGCGTATGCTTTTTTCTGCATCACCATCATATTTGATTGAACGTATAAAGGCTGTGTCGGCATAATCATAACAATATATCTTATGATTATACTCATTCAGTAATGTCAATAGTGTTCCTTTTGTAGAATCATTGATCAATTGGATATATATCGGTTTGGGTGCTGTCACCGAGTCTAATCTAAATTGCATTTGGTCTTTGGCAACGAGTTGATAGGTACCTGTCAATTTTCCTGCATTGATGTTTTTGTTTATTATCGTAGACTTTTCATTACAAGAAACGAAAACGAATAAAAACAGATATAGAATATAAATTTGATTACACATATGATTTGTAATAATAACTAAAGAGTAAGGCTACCATGACAACCTTACTCTTAGATTGTTAATTAATTAGTCACCAAGGGTTGCAGTCACGATACCCTGGATTCCAGTAACAGTTTCCCGATAATTCATAACACATACCATCAGAGGACCAACTCGAAGCTGGCTTACACTCTGCTGCATTCGCTAGAGGGGTACTTATCAACTCAGATAAGGTTACATCCGAAGCTCCTTTATCCATATTGATAGTTCCATTTAGAAGCATGGCAGAGACAAAAGCAACCACGCAAAAAACTGTTAAAATTTTCTTTTTCATCATTTTAATTTTAAGTTAATAATAAAACATAAGAGAGTGTAAATCCCGGGTGAACACAACCTCATTTTTTGTTTAAGATATTTCTCATTTCTTCTTTAATTTCATTGACTGCTGTACTTTCTATTTTAGGCTTTTCATTCAATAACCCGTACGCTATATTAATAGCTTTTTCATACTGATTCGTTTCATCATACAATTTTGCGAGCAGATAGCGTGTATAGAATCGATTGGGGTTCATTCGATAAGCCGTCAGATATGCTTGTTCCGCTAACACATACCTCTTTGTCGCCTTATAACTGTCTCCAATAGCCGTAAAAGCAACAATATTGGAATATTCCTTAATAGCATCCGAAAGAATTAAGATCGCAGTATCATACTGGGTAGAAACAACAAGAGTTTTTCCATAATTAGTCAGAAAATCTCCGTTTCTAGCCAAAATAAAATTTGTTTTTGAATAATATTCTAAACTCTTGTCATAGTCATCTATAGAATAAAACTGATAAGCCTTATTCCAATTTTTCCATGCTTCGATATAGCTTGAGATGTATTTGAAACTTAAAGAAAATACTAAGATTGAAAAAAAGAGAACTGTACATTTTAAAATGTTATTTATTTTAAACTCAATCGTCCATTTCTTTAGATCAAAAAAAGCAAGTAATCCCATGTAACAAACAGCATTTACTTTGATCGGCAATATTTGAGATGGATATGAAAACAACCCAAAGATCAAAATTCCGAATAGTCCTGTTTTCAGGATAAATATAAGATATCGATTCAGTCCATTACTAGGGATTTTGATTAGATGAAAGGCTAAAACAGAAATGAAGATTAATCCGATTAGTCCGTTTTCTGCAATGAATTGAAGAGGCTCATTAAAACAATATTCAACATCTCCTGCGACAGCGATTGAAGAGGATTGCGGATTTTGTGCAAAATATTCTGCTTGTTCATTCATGTAAAACGACTTAAATCTGTCAAATCCGACTCCAGAAATTGGATTTTTCTCAATCATGCCTAATGTTACTTTCCATACTAATAGACGCCCTTTTGCGGAATCTACCTTATACTTGTACATTGCAAAACAACCTATAATCAACACTATAATGACACTTATTAGAAGTGTTTTAATTTTTATCGGATGGAGGTCCTTTAACCTTTTCAGCAAAGAAAATTTAAATGAAAATATTATGATTGAAGTACAAATAACACTAAACCATGCTGCACGTGATTCTGTTACAGGCAGAGTAATAAAGATTAGAATGATTGCTAGAAGTGACATAGATCTTAGTGCGTTACTATTTTCTAACAAAGCATTTTCTTTTATCTTTAAGTCCTTTGTAAAGTATAAGCCTAATATGATAGGAAAAGAACTCGCCAAATACCCTGCATATGGACCAGGGTTAAAAAAGCCTCCAGTTAAAGAAAATTGATTATGCTGAGATTTTAATATGTCCCACAATTGAAGATTGCCATATATGCATTGAATGATAGAACTAAAGATAATTGCAGTGAGAATAAGAATAAACTGTTTGTGTTTGATCACCCTAAGTGATAAATACAAAAAACACAATCCTAGAAGCTCTAAAACCCTATTGGTAACCGCCCCATCTTTAATGATACAGTTAATGAAAACATAACAAACAGTGATTATAAGAAAAATATCTACATTACATATTGCAAGGGTAATAGACTTTTTATATAGAAATTTTATCAAGATTAAAAAGAACATAATCAATATAGAAATTAAAAAAACAGATGTCTTTCCACTTACAGCACCAAGCATAAATTCATCCGTTGTAAATACAGGCAAAAAGATTACCTGAATTATAATAAATGCAGTTATAATATAATTAACAACGTCATTAAATGAAGTTTTTTTCTGTTTAAAACAATATGTTATAGAATCTATGTGAGTCATATTTTAGATTTCATAGAAAATTATATGTTAACAAATCTTATTGTGTTTATAAAGGCAGACGACTAATATTCTCGCAAAGTAATAATTCTATCTGATACGTGAAAGCTTAAAAAAGAGCTACATACTACAAATCCTAGGTCTGTATTACAATATCTTTGGTATTTCTATCTTAAGAGATTAGCTGATGATTTGTAATAAAATTAACTTAAAAATAGGGATTTCAATTGTTAATAGAATACAGTAATTAAAAAAAGTTAAAAGTTTAATTGGGGGTGTTTTGGATAAAAACACAAAAACATGAAAGGTGAAAACATATTTTCCTGCCCAATTGGTTTCTAATCTTATTTTATTCTTTTAATTTATCAATTTATCGTTTGTAGTCCATAAGTGAATTATCAGATCAAAATATAGACAGACAACTAAATGGGAGTCTTTAAAACTCTAGATACATCAATTGCTAACTGCTCTAAATATAATCAGAAAATGATACTATGCCTGCTTCTCTTTATTTACCCTTGAAACAATACAATTGTTAGGGCTTTTGAATCTCTCTATTAAGTTTACTCCCATAATCTCATTAAACCGAGAGGAAGAGGAGGTCATTTCTGAAAGTTGATATGTCAGAAAATTCATTTTTATCCAGTCCAATCCTTGTGAAATAGTCAGATTTAGTTCTTGCGCCTGAAAAGTAAATTCCTGATTATTACCAAAAAGTCCGAGTTCATATAAAATATGATCACTTGCCAATGTTGCACCTCCGCATAGAGGAACTTCCTGTTTAGTTGTAAAATATCTAATCGGAAAAGAATCTCTCCCTATTTCAATAAATGCAGTCTCCGAAAGATTCATTTCCATCGCAATAAACTGGATATAATTATCGTTAGGAAATTTATCTACTATACAAACTCCGACTGGATTACCTCGAAAAACTTCTTTGTAATGCCCAGTAAGATTATCTAATGTCTATGGAAATAACACTAAAAAGCCTCCCATCCGCCAATTTAAATTGACCCCTTGAAAAGTTTTTGTTAAGAAGTAAAAAAAGCAGTCATTTTATGTTTGTAAAAAGCTATCATTTTTGTCGGTTTTACTAATTAAATTTCACAAATATAAACATTCTTGATTAGACTTTTTACGTCTGAGCGATTCACCGGACAATTCTACTCTGATAGACTGATGCTCGATCCTATCCAAGACGGCATCAGCAATTGTTTTCTCACCGATAATATCATACCATTGTTTGACTGGTATTTGTGAAGTAATTAAAGTAGACCTCTTACCATGCCTGTCTTCGATGATGTCCAATAGGGTAATCCTCGACTGTGAGTCAAAAGGTTGCAGGCCAAAGTCATCGAGGATTGGCTGATCAGTCCTCTCTATTCGCTTAAAATCGTTTAAAACCGTTCCTTTTACTTTAGCTATCTTTAGCTGACTCATAAGTTTAGCCGTACTGGCGTAAAACACCCTTTATCCCATCTGGCTGGCATGGAAGCCTAATGCTGTAGTCAGATAGCTTTTTCTTGCCTGTACTTCCTGTTATAAACAGGTCTTTACACTCTTTGATAAAGCCTGTGTACTTCATTCTTTTCCTATAGTAGAACCAGGCTGCTCGGAAGCTCCCCCTAGTGGTCGCTTCTACTTTGGCTCGCTCAGCTATCTGAAAATAGCCAGAATGATTTTATAACTTTTCAAATATAATTATCATGGAAAATAAACAGGGAATGGAGGCTCTCCACGGTCGTCTGACTAAGGGAAAAAATAGCTTTCCACTTCGATCAACCTCAAATTAACCGAAGTCGATTTCAATAAAATAAGAGAAAAAGCCAAGAGATTAGGTATAAAAACAACTCAATATGCTGGAGGGTATTTAGAGGAAGTATTAAATCATGCTTTACACTCGAAGAATTAGACCTGATACGTAAGTTATCGGGGATAGCAAATAAACTCATCAGATAGCCCGGCGGGTGGACAGAAATGAATATAAACTCATAGAACGGGATTTGGTCATGCTGTCTAATAAAATTAAAGAGTAGTTCCATAATCACTAATAATATTAAAGGGAAATCACTCGAGGGATATGTGAATTATTTAATGACCGAAACAGCTGAGTTAATTGAAACAAATGCTCTACTGGCAGACACTGCGAATGATATGATGATTCGCAGCTTTACTATGCAGCGTTCAGACAGGAAAGAGATAAAGTAGCCTGTCAGGCATATCTCCATATCATTTGCTCCTGAGGACAGCCACATGCCAATCAATGATTTTTATGGTGCAATTAGCCAAAGAATATATGAAGGAAATGGGTATCAAAAATACCCAATATATCAATGTAAGACATCATAATATGGATAATGCACACTAGCTGATTATATATACCAACCGTATCGACAACAACCTCGAATTAATTTTGGTAAACGACGATTACAAGTATAATATCAAGGTTTTCAAGAATCTTAAAGATAAACAGGGATTCAATTACGGAAAGGAAAAGATCAGGTAAAACGAAAGAAGATAAGAACAAGGTATTTTTTAGTAAAGAAAATCCCGATACTTTTATTCAATGCGGAAAGTATGAAATGCGTATCCGGGATAAGATCCTTATTGAAAACGGACATATAAACAAAGCTAAAGAAAAGTGGTATGATTACAAAAATTATGCTTATCCTCATCTATGAAAAGAAAATAAATCGGATGCGGAATATAAAAAAAGCTGAAGTGACCCGAAAAGTAAGAAAGAAGAGAATATTCTGAAATAAGCTAATAAACAGTATATGCAGAAGATAAATAGAGGAAGAGGGATATTAAATGGGACAAATTGAATTAGGGGGAATTAATACTTGTTTTGATGAGGCTGTTGGTAAATAGTAAATATACATTAACATTTTTTACTTATTGTTATTTATTAACGAATAGCAGTATTATGATTATAATAGAGAATCTGTAATATATCTATTGAAAAGGAGCTAAAAATAATTCACATATTGTTTAAACAGTTGACCTAAGTTCGTTTTAATTAAATTTTAGTTTTTTTATGTTAATAAAATTACACATATTTACAAATGAAACAGTGTTGTAAGCAACTAAATATTATATATGTTAATATGAATACATCTATTGACTCTCTAAATAAGACTCTAATCTCCTCACTAAATAATCCTACTATGCCATTAGGTTTAGCTCATGGAAAAATGGGAATTTGTATTTATTTTTTTGTCTTAAGTCGATATGAAGAGAACAAAGAATATAAAAGTGTTGCAGATAAGATTTTGGATGAAATATTCGAAAGAATCTCGGAGATCCAATCAATAGATGTAAAAAATGGTTTATCTGGAATAGGAATAGGAATAGATTATCTAATTAAGAATAACTACACAAGAGGAGATATAAATAAAATTTTAGAAGATATTGATGATATATTATTTAAAAATCTATCCTACCCTCAATATTACGAAAAGATTGACACTTTTCACACAATTCATCTTATTTATTATCTGTGTGTTAGACTGAAAGATCAAAAAGAAAATAGTGACGAAGAATATTTGTTCAAAGAATTGATTATTCAAACGGTTAACAATCTATATGAACGAATAAATATAAGTTTTTATGAAGAGCCCTTATTCTATACCTTGGATTATCCATTACCTCAGTTATTATTTGTATTAAGCGAAATATATAAGCTGAATTTTTATAATTACAGAATAATCAAGATAGTAGAAGAATTGAGCTATAAAGTATTATCAATAATACCAATATTACAGTGTAATAAATTGTATTTACTCTGGGGAATAGATGCTTTAAATAAACAAGTAAATAATATTAATTGGGAAAGGCATATATTCTTACTTAAAAATAATATTAACATAGAACATATCCTTTGTAGTGAGATTAGGAATAAAAACATTTATTTCAATGATGGTCTAGCCAGTATTTACTATTTAATTGATAGTTTATCTGATTACTTTGACAATAGTGAAATAAATATGACTAAAAAAAAGATTGTTGATAAAATAATGTCTTCAAATGCATGGGAACAATTAAAAGGAAACCAACAATATTTTGAGATGCATACAGGATTATTTAATGGCTTCATCGGCACCTCTATTTTATTGAAAAAAAAAATTGCTTACGATTAATCCTATTATTATGAAAAATGATTTGACCGATATAACTTTTTTAATTCTGATAAGGCTGGATTCTATACACAGACTTGAAAATATTCTGATTGTTACTAAGCAACTTTGCCGCTACTTTAACACCAATATAGTAGTTAGAGAATCAGACAGTTATAATAACGGTATTTTAGAATCTTTATTAAACACAAAAATAAATTACGAATTTATCGAAGATAAGGATCCAATATTGTATAAAACTAAACATTTTAATCAACTAGTATTAGCCGTTGACACTCCTTTTATCGCAATTTGGGATGCAGATATAATACCAGATAAGAAAGCTATTATCGGATGTATGGAACAGTTAAGAAATAATGAAGCTGATATTGCTTATCCATATAATGGCATTTGTTACGATATTCCTAAATCGATAAGGTCTTTATATTTAAGAAAGAAAGATTTTCAGCTTCTGTTTCGTCATTTAGATAAAATGGATCGATTATATCCTTATACATTAGCCGGAGGTGCTGTAATGATGGATCAAGAAAAATTCATACAGGCAGGGGGCGAAAATGAGGTTCATTATGGTTGGGGAAATGATGATTTTGATAGATATGAACGGTTTAAATTATTAGAGTACAAGCTCTACAGAATAAATACCTGTCTCTTTCATTTATGTCATCCCAGAACAAGGAACAGCACTCATTACTCGGAGATATCAAGAAAGATATCGGAAAAAGAAATCTTTAAAATTAAATCTAGTTAGGGTATAAATTTTATGAAAATCTGATATCAGATGTTGTTGCGAAGTTGCAGAGCAATAACAGACAAGTTGCGATTTGTCATATAATACTGCAATCTAACCAATTAAAATTTTCACATGAAAACATTAAGTAAGCTAAAATTGAACAACCTGAATAAGGTTGAATTAGACGAACTAGAAATGGACGTACTGAAGGGTGGTGCTAGTTGTTGCTGCTCATGTTGGGCTTCTGGAAGCGGAGGCTCTTCAACCAGCGATAACAATTCAGCAAATACAGCAGGAGGTTTGTCTTCTACTTATGGCTGTGGAGATAATAAGCCGTCTACAGGAGGAGATGATTATCTTGTTATACTCCAAGGAGGGATTTGGTGCAGATGCTAATTAAAAATGAACTACCCATATAAAACATATATGGGTAGTTAAACTGTATTATTAAATTTATGAAATATCATATATTAATAGCTATTTATATTAATCTGTTATCATGCTCATTCAATGAAACTCAAAAGCAAGTTGATAAATCAGATGTCCAGATTATAGATACAATACCTTTTCGTTATAATCAGGATGAACATAAAGCTATATTTTTAGATATAATATTAGGAAATAACGATACAATTACCGCTTTGTTCGATACAGGCGTTTATGGTGTTAGAATTCCAAATTCTCTAAAAGAGAAATATTTTCTCCAAAAAGATTCTTTTATTATTAAAATAGGTGCTTTGGAAAAAATATTTACAGGTAGAACTCGCTCTACAGCGCTTATTTCGCTAAAAAAAGTATTGGGAAAGGATGGGATTATTCTAGGATGGGATTTTTTTAATGATAAAATTATTGAAATATCATACAGCAATAAATCTATGAGAATATTGGAAAGTATAAAATACTTAAAAGGTTATGATAAAGTAAAGTTTACGATCAGTAGGGATAATAACTTAATTATCCCCATTACAATATATATGCAAAACTATAAATTCAGATTAAATGCTGTAATTGATACAGGGTTCAACGGAGTTTTTATCTCTAGTTCTGAGTTTATGAAAAATATAAATACGAGCGGAGTCGATCAACTATCTGCAGTATATTCGGGAAAAACGAATTTTAAAATTTATATACTTCCTATAGATTCTTTATTAGTAGGAGATATCAGAAAAAGCAATGTTAATATTGCTGCCTCCAACATCAATATGATGAATCTAAATAAAGAAAAAGAAGGATTATTAGGAAATGAATTTCTTGAGAATTTTTCAGTAATCTTTGATTTCATGAATTACAATTTATACTTAAAACCAGTCAAAGATTAAACATTATATAGAGTCTACTTATTTTGTAAAGAGTAAATTAGAAAATACTTGTATTGAAAATATAGAAAATAAAACTATCCTTTTAGCACACAGCATACCATTTTGGCTTTGGGCAAAGAGCCGAATGGAAATTTTATTTCAGACAAAGAATATATATAAAGCATATAAATTATATCAGATGGAAAAATTTCGATTAAGTAGATACAATTTTTTTTATACAACAAAAGATTCTGTAGTTGGATTAAATCTTTATAATCAACACTTGTTTTCGATAAGTAAAGAAAGATATAGACTTTTGGGAAATTACAAATTGAGAATCCATGAACTTCAGTCTATAGATCCTGTCTTTTTTAGTACTATGTGTAAATTAAATATTATTGAGGATTTCAATACAAATATTCCTAATTTATTATTATTGAAAAATAGAAAAGAAGTATTCTCTGAAGAAGAAATACATTTATCAATAAATGTTACTTTAAATTGTAATTTTTCATGTTGGTATTGTTATGAATCACATACTAAACTCACGATGAAAAAATATAATAAAGATGCGATTTTAAAATTTATTGACTTACTTACAAAAAATAAAAAGACAAAATTAATAAGACTTAATTGGTTTGGAGGTGAGCCCCTACTTGCTTTTAAAAATACTCTGAAACCTTTAGCTATTGAGATTAAAAGGAAATGTTATGAAGCAGGAATTAAATTGATCAATGCTATAACAACAAATGGTTATTTAGTAAACGAAGAAGTTATATCTTTCTTCAAAGAAATAAATATGGAGTGTTTTCAAATAACGCTTGATGGAAAAGAAGAATTACATAATCGAGTACGATATAATCACAGTCAAGAGGATACATATAATACGATAGTAAAAAATATATGCAATATTGTAAAGGACTTACCAAATGCAAAGATGTATTTAAGAATAAATTATACAAGAGAAAACCTTGATAGCTGTATTGATATTATTAAATCATTTCCATTGGAACTAAGACCAAAAATTATTGTCAATTTAACTCGTGTCTGGCAAGAAAAAGGATTAGAAAGAGAATTAGAAAAGGAATTATTAATTCGAGAAAATAATATTCGTTCAGTATTTTGTTCATCTGGGTTTAATATCTTTAAAAAAACATTAAACTGTTATACCAATTATACTTGCTATGCAGATTTATACAATCAACTAATTATTAATTACGATGGACGTGTGTTCAAATGTTCAGCATGCGATTATGAAAAAAGTCAAGAAGAGGGACGTTTATTAGAAAATGGAGAAATATTTTGGGATGAAAATATGTTAGCTAAAAGATTAAATAGAGCCACTTTTGACAATAAGTCTTGTTTAAAATGCAAATTTCTTCCAGTATGCAAAGGTGGATGTAGTCAAATGTATATTGAAAAAACAGATAACCAAATCTGTCCTGCAAAAATTAAATATAAAATATTGATAAATAGGTTGATGCATCAGTTTTCTAAGACAGGGTTAAAATTGGCTCATATAAGTAATTTTGAATAAAGATATATAATTTAATAAAAACTCCTTTTCCCACTTATCTTCAGTTAAACATTATGTATCATGCGAACTGGGTTTTGTGCTTGTTAGCACTATGATGTAAAAGAAAAGCACCCTCTGAGCCGATATATTGTCAGAGAATTTATTTTATACTGAAATGAAAAAACGATTGATATATATTATCCTAATACTAGACGTTTCGTGCATTTTTTTTAGTTGCTCATCTAAAGAAACACAGAAGCAGGGTTCTATCGAGGACGAAGACGCACCTTTTCAGGGCATTGAAATCCCAATATGCTATGATTATGATTGGCAAGCAATATCATTTGATATAAGCATAAATGACCAAGATACGCTTTTCGCTATATTTGATACAGGAGCAAATGGAGTAGCTATACCTAAGAGTTTGGAAAGAAAATATTTAAAATATAAAGACTCCCTAAGTATAACGGCGAGTGGGTACTCTAAAGTATTTACAGATCGCGTTAAATTCGTATCGTGGAATGTTGGGAGGCGCCATCCCGATGATGATCTTTCTGCGCCAAGAGTTTTGATTGGTTGGAATTTTTTCGAAGGGAAAATAATTGAGCTTTCCTTCAATCAACAATATATAAGGATATTGGATAATGCAGATCATCTACAAAGGTATGAAGGTATTCCTATTATAAAAAAAGACAATAATATACGTGATGATATATATATACCTGTAACGGTCTGCATTCAAGGGAAAAAAATAGATTTGTTATCGCTTATTGACACAGGGTTTAATAGTACATTTTTATCATATAAAGGTGCTTTTCCTAATCTGGATTACACTAAATCAGAGAAAGCATATGGTGTTTTTTCCGGCTGGAAAAAATTTATCGGTTATTTTTTATTGGCTGACACAATAAAGATAGGCAAAAATTATATCTGTAATAAGGATATTGGTATAACTGATAATATTGAAATAATAACAAGTGGAGGAACTGTTGAAAGTCTTATCGGATGCAATTTTCTTGAGAACTTTACTTTAATCTTTGATTTCAAAAATTATATTCTTTACCTGAAACTGATAAATAGTTAAAACAATCTAAATCAGGCCGGATTGAATGAGCTGGAAATGGACATATTAAGAGGTGGTGCTAGTTGTTGTTGCTCATGTTGGGCCTCTGGAAGTGGAGGCTCCTCAACCAGTGATAACAATGCAGCAAATACAGCAAGTGGCTTATCTTCTACTTATGGATGTGCCAGTGATAGTGGTAGTTCCACTCCTACTGAAGGATGGTGTACAATTGCAAATTGTGTCAATAATTGGGATAAAAGCTGCCATGGCAAGTAATCTAAATTAAAAAATTATCCGGAGATTTTATATCTCCGGATATATGACCTAGTGATTATATATACATAGAATATTATGAAAATATTATATATTTTATTTGTTGTTGGATTTGTTTCTATTTCCTGTGTGGATCGGAATGTAAAAATAGCAACATCTACAGACATAACGTATGTTAATACACTTAATTTTAGGTATGAACATGTAAAACAAAAAGCAATTCTTTTGGATGGATTAATAAATGATTCCATTCTGGTAAATGCTTTATTTGATACAGGTCTTACACAAAATAAGATTTATAAAACAGACAGTTTGAAAGAATTTTTATCAAAAGATACAGTATTATTACAGATAGGGAGCTTTACTAATATGATGCAAATTGACTATGTAGCTAAAAACCATTTTTTCTTTCAACATTTTGGTTCAAATACTGCTTTTATCGGTTGGTCATTTTTTAAAGACAAAATTATAAGAATATCTTACAAGAATAAGCAAATTCAGGTAATAGAGGATTTATCAACATTATCCGACCAATACTCTAAAGTAAAGATAGATAAAAGCGACTGGAATGGCTTATTTATTCCTATAACAGTTCATATACAAGGTAAAAAAATTACAGAAAAAATAATTATTGACACTCGCAATAATGGAGGTATTGACTTTGGCAAAGCAATTCAAACTAAATATGCTATAAATACAAAGAATGCTCTTCATGTTACAGGTCAAAATTCGCAAGGAGATAATAACAAATATTTCCTAATGCCAGATTCAATTAAAATAGATAGGCACACCGTACCGGTTAATAAGTATGTTGGATTCTGGATAAATAGAGAAAATCCTGGTCTTTTGGGAAATGAGATTTTGGATCAATTCGATATAATCCTTGACCTTAAAGATTTCTATTTATATATAAGACCAGTAGAACATAAATAAAAAGAGTTAGAACAATATGAAAAAGTACAGATTAAGCAGATATAATTATTTTATCGTTAAAGAGCAATATGCGATAGGAGTAAACCTATATAATCAAGTTCTATTTAGCATCGATTCTGAAAAGTACGAAACTCTTATATTATACAAAGACAGATTGGAGAAAATGGAAGCAGAACATCCAATATTATTTAGTACTATGCTTAAATTAGGTATTATAGAAGTTTCGGATTTTGATCTTCCTTCTATATTGATAATGAAAAATAGAAGTCAAGTTTTCGATATAAGCTCTTTCCATTTATTTATTAATCCCACATTAAATTGTAATTTTTCTTGTTGGTATTGTTACGAGTCCAGAAATAAGGCTACGATGAGTAAAGATATTATTCATTCAGTATTATTATTAATTGAAAACCTAATTCAAACCTATAAATTAACAACATTTCATCTTGATTGGTTTGGCGGAGAACCTTTACTTTGTTTCGAATCAGTAATAAAGCCTATCAGCGTTGAAGTAAAGAAAATATTTTCAAAATATAATGTAAAATATTTTCAGACTATAACTACAAATGGTTCTCTGCTTAAAGCCAATATGATACCTTTCTTCGAGGAACATAATTTTACAAATTTTCAGATTACATTAGATGGTGATATTGAAAATCATAACAAAGTGAGATTTATAGGGTCAAATAAGAAGAAAGGGTCTTTCTATACTATAGTCAATAATATCAACTCTCTGGTAAAGTCTCCAAAGCTTTTTGTGAGCCTAAGAATAAATTATATTAAAAATTCACTTTTTACAATCGATCAGATTATAACATTCTTCCCAATATCTAATAGAGGAAAGATTAAAATCCATTTAGCTCAGGTTTTTCAAGATGCAAAACTAAGTTCCGAAAAAGAAAAAAAAGAACTGATCAAAGAGGAGCATAAGATGTTAGCAATATTCAGGGATGCTGGCTTTCATATATTGAAATCATGGGTTAGACCTGATTGTTATTATACATGTTATGCAGACCTTAAAAATGAAGCCTTGATAAATTATGACGGAAGAGTTTTTAATTGTACAAATGTCGATTTTGAAAATGAAAAAGAAAGTGGTATCCTGACAGAAAAAGGTGAAATTATATGGAATGAGAACATTAATGCGAAAAGATTGTCAAGGGCGACATTTGATAATGAAGAATGTCTTAACTGTTATTATTTGCCTATATGCACAGCTGGCTGTCACAAAAACGTGAATAAAGAGATATTTACGAATAAAACCTGTCTATATATTCCTATGCATGAACAAGCATTAAATGATATATTTGATTTCTACCAGAAACAAGATTGCAAAATCGCACATATTGGACAAATAGAATCTATGCTATCATATTATAATGAATAGCATCATACAAATGCTGAAAATATTAACAGATGTGCTAGTATATATCTATAATCTACTAAATAATATATATGGAATCTACTTATTTTATCAAAAGTGAATCTAATAATACCTATATTATGAATGTACATAAGAGAAGTATTCATCTTGTACATCCCATACTTTATGCTGTAATGTTTAATCTGCCCATCGAGTATCAAGATAAGGAAAAAAAATATTATCAAAGAAAGATACAGTATTTTATTAAACACGGAATTATATCCTATGACAGCATTCCAGCAAAGGAAGAATACCAAATAACAGGAGAGGACATCAAAAGAAATATAGCAAATCTATCCCAACTTACAATAGAAGTAACAGAAAAATGTAACCTTAAATGCAAATATTGCTATTATGGAGAATACTATAATATGGGAGAAAATAGAGAGTATAAAGATATCACATTTGATAGGGTAAATAATATTCTTAATTTCCTCGACAAAAGACAGAAATCAATATACAATGAATCTCTGGACAGTACATTATATATAAGTTTTTATGGAGGTGAACCGTTAATGAATATGCCACTTATATCCAAAGCTGTTGAACATAGTGCCAACTTTAATAATAGAAAACTACAATTTTCTATGACAACAAATGGCACATTATTGAGAAAAAAGCATATTGAATATCTTGTAAAGCATAATGTTCGTCTTCTTATAAGTTTGGATGGTAATGAACAAAATAATAGCTATAGAACATATTCCAATGGGAAGAGGTGTTATGATGATATTTTAAAAAATATTGATTACATTAGAAGTTTATACCCTCTTTATTATGAAAGTAATATAAACTTCAATGCTGTATTACATAACAAAAATTCTGTATCAGAAATATATGATTTTTTTAAGAAGAGGTTGAATAAGATACCTGCAATTACAGAACTTAATGCATCCGGCATTCAAGAAAACATGGAGACTGAATTCTACTTGGCGTATCGTAATTTCAATGAAAGTTTGAATCAGTCAGAGAATTATGATAAGATAGAATCTGATTTATTTGTTAATGTTCCATCTTATAATTCTGTTTTGGTATTTCTGTTTCAATATTTATGGTTTGTATTCAAATCATATGAAGATTTGCTGGCAAAACAATCGGGTAATGAATATTTATCAACAGGAACTTGTCAACCATTCTCCAAAAAGATGTTTATAACGACAGATGGAAAGATATTACCTTGCGAAAAAATTTCTCATTGCTATTCTTTAGGACAGATATCTGAAGATACTATTGAGATTAACACTGAACAGATTGCTGATAAGCATAATTATTACTATTCTAAGATAGTTCGACAATGCCATAAGTGTTATAGGCAGAATTCTTGTAGTCAGTGTTTTTACTTTATTGAAAATTTAGATGCAAATCCTATTTGCCATGGGTTCATGAACAAAAATGATTTCATGAATTATCTATATGCAAATATTAATTTTTTAGAACAGCATCATGACGATTACAAAAGAATGATGACAGAAGTAAATATAATATAACAAATTATGGAAAAGGCACATGTAAATGGAGATAGAAAATATTGGTTTGTTATAGAACCTTATGTATATCTTTCTCTAAAAAATAATATTATATTTTTATATAATACATTGGATGGAGCTTATCTTAAGTCTTCAGATACTAAGATCATACATTTTTTTGAGTCGCAAGTTACAGACTATAAAAGTCCCAATCTATTGTCAGGGTCTCAACTAAAAGATAAAAAGCTGTTTGATTTCATTTCAGAATTAAGGCAGAGGTTTATGGCGGATATTATCGAGACGACACTAACTAATGGTTCTCCATTACAATTTACACCTATATTAAATATACAGAACAGTAAAAATCGTTTTATATCTGATCCGAATCGCACAATAGGTGAGAATTTGCTTATTCATTTACATGAAGTTTCATTTTTCTTAAAAGACATATCTCATTTTTCAAATAAATGTTATCCAATTTCATCAACAGAAGTTGATCCATATACGACATATCCTAAATATTCTTTAGATTTAAGGTTAATTCAATTATTCTTAGAACAAATAAAAATAAAAGAGGATTTAACAGTAAACATCATTATAAAAAATCCATCAGAATATAAAGAATGGTCAAATTTAATAGCCTATTTAAACAAGCTCCCTTTAAAAAAACGATATATCATTCATATTGATAATTTGTATATAAATAATGATTTTGATACTGTAATTGATGATAGATCAATTGTGAATTATGTTATTGACTTATCAAATCCCTGCACTCTAGTAAAATTGTCATCAATCAAAAATATAAATAATAAAAATGAATATTCATTTCTTGCTTATAGAGAAGATGATATTATTCAAATAGAACATTTTATTGATAAATACAAGGATACTAAATATCATGTAATCCCGATTTATAATAATTTGAATATTGATTTTTTTAGAGAAAATGTCTATTTAACAGAAGATGACATTTTAGAGTCTCCCATATCTATGAAGCAGATATTTATAAATCAGAGCATTAATATCGAATCATTTGGTAGACTGTCAGTTGTTCCAAATGGAGATGTATATTCAAATATATTTCATAAGGCAATTGGTAACGTTAAAAAAGATACTATTTTGGGTATAATTAATTATGAAATGAACCATGGAACTTCTTGGCTAAGTGTTAGAGATGATTTTCCTTGTAACGAATGTCATTTTCAATGGTTATGCCCGACACCATCTATATATGAGCTTATATTAAAAAAAATAAATCTGTGCGATATAAAAAAATCATAATTATGAATATATATTAAGTAAATACAATTTTTACTATAAAGCAAAAGACTCTAGAAAGACCTGAGTCCTTATAATCAACGCTTATCTGCTCAGCAAAAAAAACAATATAATTCTTCACGAACTTATTGAAATGTCCTATTAAATTTCGATATTAGTACTTAATAAAAAGAATGATGAATGAATTTTGAAAAACAGGTAACAGTTTAGCAAATATGAGACAATTTGAACAAACATTAATATTAAAATAAATTGAATTGAATGATATCCCCTTTTCCTTCCTACACCCAACTTGACGCCATGGATTGTGGTCCGACATGCTTGCGCATAATTGCCAAATACTATGGTCGCAACTATAGCATCCAATATTTGCGAGAAAAAAGTTTTATAACTCGGGAGGGTGTTTCCATGCTAGGTATCAGTGATGCAGCCGAATCAATAGGTTTCCGCACCAATGGGGTTAAAATTACGTTTGATCAATTGGTTACAGAGAAGCCACTACCTTGTATCCTCCACTGGAATCAAAATCATTTTGTTATTTGTTATGATATTAAAAAGAAACGTAGACAAGAGTACGAAATAAAAATTTCCGATCCGGCCGGAGAAAAATATACCCTTAATAGATCTGAATTCCTCAGATGTTGGATTAGTTCCCGTTTAGAAGGAGAAGATACCGGTACAGCTTTATTATTAGAGCCAACACCCGCTTTTTATATACAAGAAGACGGCTTAAATGACCCGAATAAAGATATTAGTTATTTTTTTCGGTATCTAAAACCATTCAAATCGCAGTTAATACAACTCATCATTGGATTACTTGTAGGAAGTATCCTGGCATTAATATTGCCTTTTCTCACACAGGCGATGGTTGACCAGGGAATAGGGAACAATAACCTCAGTTTCGTTACTCTGATTCTCATCACCCAATTAGTTTTATTTATTACCCAACTGACAATAGAGTTTATTCGTAATTGGATAACCCTTCATACCAATACGCGGATCAGCATATCCCTCATATCCGACTTCCTATCAAAGCTCATGAAGCTACCCCTCCATTTTTTTGACACAAAGAATATCGGAGATATAATGCAGCGTATCGGAGATAATGGCCGTATTCAATCGTTCCTTACAGGTTCTACTTTAATGACCCTGTTCTCTTTTGTCAATTTCATCATATTTGCTATTATCCTGGCCTATTACAACTTTGTTATATTAGCAATCTTCTTATTGGGCAATGCTTTATATATCATATGGATATTATTTTTCCTTCGCTATCGCCGCAAACTCGATATGGCACGTTTTTCCCAGGCATCTGCTAATCAAAGCAATTTGGTACAGATAGTAACAGGTATGCAGGAAATAAAACTTAATAACTGCGAAAAGCAACAACGCTGGAAATGGGAACGGATACAGGTCAAACTTTTTAAAATAAGCATTAAGGGACTTGCTTTAGGACAGTATCAACAGATTGGCGCTGTATTCTTTACACAAACAACTTCTCTGTTTATATCATTTATAGCGGCCCGTTCGGTTATTGAAGGAGATATGACGTTGGGTATGATGATGGCTGTCAGCTATATTATCGGACAATTATCCGGTCCCATAGGTCAGACAATAGGATTTATCCAAGCTGCGCAGGATGCTAAAATAAGCCTTGAACGCCTGAATGAAATCCATAATAAAGAAGATGAGGAGCAAAGTATAGAATCTAAAATAAACGAGTTGCCAAATAAAAAATATATACATGTAAAAGATTTATATTTTAGCTATGACGGGGCAGACCGGAATTATGTATTGAATGGAATTAATTTAATTATACCCGAAAACAAGGTAACAGCTATAGTAGGAGCCAGTGGAAGTGGAAAAACCACATTGATAAAGTTGCTTTTGGCTTTTTATCAACCCAATAAAGGTGAAATTAAAATAAAGGATATCTCTATCGATAGTATTAATCCACACCTTTGGAGGCAAAAGACAGGAGCTGTCATGCAGGATGGCTTTATCTTCTCCGATACCATAGCAAACAATATTGCAGTAGGAGAAGAAATTGTAAATAAACAACGTTTACTTCATTCAGTAGAAGTCGCAAATATAAAAGAATTTATAGAATCTCTTCCCCTTAAATACAATACTAAGATTGGTATGGAAGGAAATGGGATTAGTCAGGGACAAAGGCAACGGCTGCTAATAGCACGGGCTGTATATAAAAATCCAGATTTCCTATTTTTCGACGAAGCCACCAATGCTTTGGATGCCAACAACGAGAAGATAATATTAGATAATTTGAATGGATTCTATAAAGGGAAGACTGTTGTTATAGTAGCACATCGTTTGAGTACAGTCCAAAATGCCGATAATATTATAGTTATGGATAACGGGCAAATTATAGAAGAAGGAACGCATAAAGAACTGACTCTAAATAAAGGTGCATACTATACTTTGGTGAAAAATCAATTGGAATTGGGATTATAGAAAGATTATCTATGGATAAGGATGAAAAACAAATAGGTGTTGATAGGCAGATTGAACTTCGTAGCGAGGAGTTTCAGGAAATATTAGGAAGTGTACCTTCGTGGATATTGCGAAGGGGCATCACTCTCATTGCCTTAATCGTTTTAGTTATACTAATCGGCAGTTCTATTTTTAAATATCCTGATATAATAACTACTACCATGACGCTTACGGGCTCCACGCCTCCCGCAACAGTGGTAACGCGTACCTCGGGAAAAATCCAAGAATTAAACATCATCGATAAGCAGGATGTGAAGAAAGGGGACTATCTGGCTGTAATAGAAAATTCTGCATCAACAAAGGATATACAAGTATTAAAACAATATATAGAACAATTAAATCAGAAGATAGATACACTTGTTACGTTACCTTCCAAAGATTTGAAGCTAGGGGCAATACAAAGCCTATATTCCAGCTTTTATATTACTCTTTTCGATTACCATGAGTTTAAACGATTGGAGTATTACTCGCAGAAGATTGATTTCATGAAAGAAAAAATTAATCAATATCAGGACTATTATAAAAATATGATAGGACAAAAAGTGATTATTAATGACCAGTTTCAGATAAACAAAAATCAATATCGAAGGGATTCGCTACTGAATAAACGAGGCGTTATCTCTTCCGAGGAACTGGAAACAGCGCGTAACCAATATTTACAAGGTTATCTTTCTTTAGAGAATATACATTCGACCATACAAAACACAAAAATACAAATAACCCAAATGCGAGAAAGCCTGCTCGACACTGAATATCAATATCAAGAAAAAAAGAATCAGCTAGAGACGCAGCTCAAAACATACATATCTCAATTATTGGCAGAGATACAAACATGGGAGTTAAACTATGTACTTATTAGTCCAATAAAAGGAAAGGTTACTTTTACCAACTATTGGATAGAAAATCAAAATGTAACATCTGGAGAAATAGCATTTACCATTATTCCTGATGATAATAAGGAGGTTATCGGCAAAGCTCAGATGCCACTGTCCAGATCAGGAAAAGTGAAAATAGGGCAAAAAGTAAACATTCGGTTTTCCAATTTTCCGGATAATGAATTTGGTATTATTAAAGGTAAGGTAAGAAGTATATCAATGGTTCCTGGTAAGGATGTACAAGGTGCTGATTACTATACTGTAGAAGTTGAGCTTCCCGAAGGACTCGTTACCACATATAAAAAGGAACTTCCATACTTGCCAGAAATGCAGGCACAAGCCGATATCGTGACCGAAGAGATTTCACTACTTGAAAGATTCTTTATGCCGATACGTAAAATTTGGGTGGAAGGATTTGATTGATAATACTTGAATATCAGATATATTTCGAAATAACAACCTATAAAAAATTTCAGATAGTCATAATAATCTCAAATTTATTCAATTTAGTTAAAAACCATGGAAAATAATATTTTATCATTTGAAAATACTTTAAAAAAGAGTATTGAAATTTTCAAGCAATTTAATGAGAATAACGATGATACTTTAAAAGAAGAAGGGATCATTTTATTAGAATCGGCACAACAAATGATTACTAATAATTCTTATATCTTATATGGAACAAAATGGGGAGTATGTGTAGAATATCTTTTCCAAAAGTTTAATTTGGATATTAATACAGATGATTTACTTTATGAGTTGGATGTATTTATAAATAACAAATTGAATACAAATGGATTAATCCGATATTCTATCCAAGAAGTACTATGGATTGGGGACTATTTTCTATATCGCTTTCTTAATGAAGGTTCCCAACTTAGATATTTATCTAAAAAATCAATACATAGTACTATTTTGTATTATATTGAATTATTTAATATTCCTCAAAACCAATTAATCTATATTGAACCTCTATTTTACTTTCCGTCAAAAGCGTGCCATGAACTTAAAAGATGGCTACTACTATTATGCGAAAAAAATATATATGTAGAAGATGCTACTATTTTATTAGATAAGATATACACTTTAGAAAAAAGTGATAATTTTTTAATTAGTAGTTATCATGAGCCTGATTTTCTACATGAAGAAATATACACTTTACTAACTCCTTAAAAATTTGAATTTATGATTGAAATTTCGATAATTATTCCAGTCTACAATGTAGAGGTTTATCTTGAAGAATGCCTTAGTTCTGTATGTAGTCAAACTTTCATAAATTATGAAATAGTAATAATTGATGATGGTTCTACTGATTCTTCTCTTTCTATTATTAAGAAATATGCAGAGAAAGATTCCAGAATACGTTTTTTTGTGCAAGAGAATAACGGAATATCTGCTACTCGGAATAAAGGGCTAAGGGAAGCAAAAGGTAAATACATACTCTTTGTGGATAGTGATGATTATATATTACCGGACACTCTTCTATGTCTTTGGGAGTGCGCACAAAAAACAGACTCTGATATAGTAATTGGAAATGTTTGGGCATTTTATAATGATGATCACAATAATAAAGACGATATATTCAAACGTCCAAAATGGATTGATGAGGACGATGTTATATCAGGGGAAGCTTTATATGCACAGCTAATGAGCACTTATTCATTTCCTCCTTTGGTTTATCTTTATTTTTCAAAACGGAGCTATTTAATAGATAATAATATTTGGATGAATGAAGAAGTCGTGCATGAAGATGAATTATGGACTATTCAAGTTATATGTAAGGCAAAACGAGCCAAAGCGATTGATTATTTTTATTATTACTATAGGCAAAGGGTAGGATCGTTCATGCACTCAAATAATTTGCCAGAACGCATCAAGAGCATGCTTACCATTTCTCAGGAATTGACAGATTTTATACATAGACATCAACGGTTTGCTTCACTTGAAAATTTAAATTGGATTTACGTCCGTATATTTTGGATGTATTTACAGACAACTTATATGTTTGACAAATTATCTATAATAGATGACTCTTATTTTATTTATTATAGAACTTTGCTTATTAAAATGTTCTCTTCATTAAATAATCAGCAGCAACAGGATTCTCTTGAATATTATAATACTGCCACCCTAAAATTAATGTTTTTGGAAAAATTTTTAAAAAGAAAAAATGATACCATAAAAAACCCTCTCAAATTTAAGTCTATTTGATTAAGCTATTATAAATTTATAGTAGTTTAATTATCAGATTATATATTCTCCTTAGAGAGAAAACCATGGCATCTATATTTTCATTAACGCCAAAGGATTAATTCTTTGACGTTTTAACTTAAGGAACAAGTTCGTTGTATTTAAATTTTGTTATTTAAGGTGAGTTAAATACGGGTAAGCCACTGATTATGAATCAATATTTATGGATTTAATTCTTATTTATGTTTTAAATGAGCTTTTGGGCGTGTGACAAAATCACTAATTATCAGATGGTCATAGATTTTGAGTAATAAGTTAACGAGAAAAACCTAAATAGAGACTAAAGTTGTGTATAAGTTGACTTTTTTCTTCTTTGATTTACTTTCTCTTAATTACTATTTATAAGGAAATTGTTATGTACAATCTATGTACAGCAAAAATAAAAAAGACTTACATTTCTTTGTAAGTCTTTTTCATTGTAGCGGGACCGAGAATTGAACTCGGGACCTCATGATTATGAATCATGCGCTCTAACCATCTGAGCTATCCCGCCATCATCTTGTTAGCGGGTGCAAAAATAGAAGTTTATTTCTTATAAAACAATACTCACAACCGAAATTTGCAAAAATATTTAATAATTATATCGGAAATAGCTCATATACAAAGCCTAATTACCTAATAAAATTTAAGAATAATATCTTTCACTCCAATATTACTCTTTACATTCTTCTTTTTACTACTTTTGTACCTGATTTAGTCAATTGTTAATGCTAAGGATAAAGAGGTTATACACATTCATTCTTCAGACATTTTTCCCCGTCTTCATGATGACTTTCGGGATATGTTTGTTTATTGTCTTGATGCAATTTCTATGGAAATTTGTAGAAGACCTTGTCGGTAAAGGACTTGACAACGTAGTGCTTGCCGAACTTTTCATGTACGCAATCCTCAGCCTTATCCCTCTTGCCCTCCCACTCTCTTTGTTGCTAGCCTCTCTTATGGCTTTTGGAAATTTGGGTGAACGACTAGAACTATTAGCAATAAAGGCATCCGGGGTTTCACTCTTAAAAACGATGAAGCCTCTGATTATATTCATTTCGTGTGTAGCTGTGGGGGCCTTCTTCTTCCAAAACGAAGCTATGCCACGCATTCAGGTAAAACTCCGCTCATTAATGATATCTATACGGCAAAAATCTCCGGAGTTGGATATTCCTGAAGGATCATTTTATAGTGGAATAACAAATTACAGCCTTTACGTAAAGAAAAAAGAAAAAGAAACCCGAATGCTGAAAGATGTTATGATCTATGATACATCCGAGGGGTTTGATAATATGTCCGTATTCGTTTGCGACTCGGCTCTTATGAGCATATCGTCCAACAAAGATTTTCTTTTGTTGAACTTATATTCGGGACAGAGATTCTCGAACTTCACACAATCAGGATTAAACGAAACACGCCAAAATAATCAGTTTCTCACATACGGCAGAGAGAATTTTAAAGAAAAGAAAATAGTTATTCCATTCAATAGCGGATTTGATAGAATGGACGAATCTAATCTGGAAGGAACACAAATATCAAAAAACATTCTTCAATTAGGGAATTCCATAGACTCTCTTAGTTCCACGCTTGACAGTGTAAACGTACACGACAGGCAGGTAATAGGAAAAAACACCTATTTAACGTATCGCAATTCTGATGCATACAAAAAGGTGGAAACTGGAGAAACCGCTTTACCGAATAAGGAGCAAGCGAATGAACCTTTGAAGAAAAAATCTATAAATACAATAGATTTTGACTCATTACTAAATACATATAGCAATGATGAAATATCAAGGTATGTGGGTTTTGCTGCAAACGAAGCCGAAAGCAGCAGGTTCAACATCATGGAGACCACGCAGAAAATAAACATGCAAAAGAATATACGGATGCATAAAGTGGAATGGCATCGTAAATTCGTATTATCTTTTGCCTGTCTCATCTTCTTCTTTATCGGAGCTCCATTGGGGGCTATTATACGAAAAGGAGGATTAGGTATGCCGGTAGTTGTCTCTGTACTTCTATTTATCGTTTATTATATCATCGATAACATCGGCTACAAAATGGCTCGCGATGGCGTTTGGGAGGTTTGGCAAGGTATGTGGCTAAGCTCATTTGCCCTTTTCCCATTGGGGGTATTCCTCACATATAAGGCGATGAACGACTCTGCTCTATTCAATCCTGAAGCTTATGGAAACTTCTTCCGAAAAATATTGGGCTTAAAGAAAAAGACAATATATGAAACAGAGCAATCGGTTGACATTAATACTGTTCCCGATCTTGCATCACTCAATGCAAACCCCGATCAGATTGCGTATATCCAAGAGATGAGTGTTGAGAATCTGAAGGACATAGCGAAGAATCATAAAGAGTATAGTTACGACGAAGACACCTTACAACTCGTATTAAGCATATTGAAAGATAAGGGTGCCAGCTTCTTTGATGTGAAAGTAAAAAAGATAAACTATGTAGAATCTCAAAGTATATTTAATGCATTTATGAAAAATGCAAAAATAGCCATGCTTATTTATTTGGTTATTATACTATTCGCTATATTGTCAGTGATAATAAAGCTTAGCTTTATCATGTCGTCTTTGATAGTAGTAGCGTATGCTGTATTTTTCATAAAATCATTCATTTGTTACTTCGACTTCTACAGATCTATTGACAAAAAGACAAGAAAAAATATGTTTGGTATCATTGTTGGTTCTTTTATATTTATCTGGGGATTCTATCCTTATTTAAAGAAGAATATAGAACGTGAGATGATAAAAATTAAATGACAAAAACAGACTGGAAATAATATAATAATGGATAAGATTAAACTGGACACAGTAGAAGAAGCAATTGACGAAATTAAAAAAGGCAATTTCGTTATTGTAGTAGACGATGAAGATCGTGAAAACGAAGGCGATTTAATAATTGCAGCAGAAGCAATTACTCCAGAAAAGATAAACTTCATGGAGACACATGCCAGAGGTTTGATTTGCGCTCCGCTGACATCAGAACGCTGTGACGAACTAGATTTACCAATGATGGTGACCAACAATACCTCTATGCATTCTACTCCCTTCACTGTATCAATCGACCTATTGAAAAACGGTGTTACAACAGGGATATCTGCATACGACAGGGCACAAACAATATTGGCTCTAACAAAAAAAGAAACTAAGCCGGAAGACTTTGGGCGTCCGGGACATATATTCCCATTACGTGCTAAAGATAAAGGTGTACTAAGCCGTATTGGACATACAGAAGCAGCTGTAGACCTGGCACGTTTAGCAGGACTATATCCTGCCGGAGTATTGATTGAAATAAAAAAAGAAGATGGTGAAATGGCTCGTCTGCCTGAACTGAGAAAGATGGCAGATGAATACAACCTCAAACTTATATCTGTTGCTGACCTGATACGATACAGGCTCGGAAGAGAGTCTCTTATAGAAAGAGGAGCTAAAGTAAAAATGCCAACTGCATATGGAGATTTTGAACTAATTCCTTTCAAACAAAAAGCAACAGGATTAGAACATGTAGCCATTATAAAAGGGACATGGGATAAAGATGAACCGATACTCGTTCGTGTACACTCATCTTGTATGACTGGCGATATTTTTGGATCGAAACGCTGCGAATGTGGCGAGCAACTTCACAAATCGATGGAGATGATACAAAAAGAAGGAAAAGGGGTTGTCATCTACCTCAATCAGGAAGGTCGCGGCATTGGCTTGATGGCAAAAATGGAAGCATACAAATTACAGGAAGAAGGTTACGATACAGTAGACGCAAACCTACACTTGGGATATCGTGCCGATGAGCGCGATTATGGCGTTGGTGCTGCAATTCTTCGCGACCTAAATGTATGTAAAATGCGCTTACTTACAAATAATCCTGTAAAAAGAAAAGGTTTGGAATCCTTTGGTCTTACTGTTGTAGAAAATGTACCGATCGAAGTTACTCCTAACCAGTATAATGAGTTTTATATGCATACTAAAAAAGAACGTATGGGCCATGACTTACATAATGTAGATTAATCTATTATGTAATTATAGAAATAAGAATATCATATAATCAAAATCGATAGAAAATGACACAAGTATCAGCACGCATAGCGAACCTTTCTGTATCAGAAACTTTAGCAATGTCGCAAAAGAGCAACGAATTGAAGGCTCAAGGAATCAATGTGATCAACCTAAGTGTTGGAGAGCCTGATTTTTATACACCAGATCATATAAAGGCGGCTGCAAAAAAGGCTATTGATGATAATTTTTCATTTTATTCTCCTGTTCCCGGATATCTTTCGTTGCGACAAGCAATAAGCAAAAAGCTGGAGACAGAAAACGGATTGAGTTATAAGCCTGAACAGATTATCTGTTCGAACGGAGCTAAACAAGCAGTTTGCAATGCTGTACTAAGTGTTGTTAATCCGGATGACGAAGTCATTATACCTGCTCCATGCTGGGTAAGCTACATAGAAATGGTAAAACTTGCAGAAGGTAAGAGTATTGTTATACATACAGGTATAGAGCAAAACTTTAAAATAACTCCGGCTGAATTAGAAGCTGCAATTACTCCCAAAACAAGAGCTATAATATTATGCTCTCCTTCTAACCCTACAGGAAGTATATACAGCAAAGCAGAATTGAAAGGCCTGGCTGATGTATTGGCTAAACACCCTAATATAATCATAATCTCTGACGAGATATATGAACATATAAACTATACAGGCAAACACGAAAGTATTGCCCAGTTTGAAAACATAAGGGAAAGAGTAGTAATTATAAACGGAGTATCTAAAGCGTATGCCATGACCGGATGGCGCTTAGGCTGGATGGCCGCCCCACAGTGGATCGCTGCAGCTTGTAATAAGCTACAAGGTCAATACACTTCGGGAGCATCTTCTATTGCTCAGAAAGCAGCAGAGGCAGCATATCTAGGCGGGCAGCAATGTGTGGAAGATATGCGACAGGCTTTTGTACGTCGCCGTGACCTGATCGTAAAACTAGCTTCCGAAATAGAAGGTTTTAAAGTAAACAAACCCGAAGGAGCTTTCTATTTGTTCCCTGAATGCAGCTATTACCTTGGCAAATCATACAACGGAAGATCGATCAAAACATCGGCCGATCTTGCCATGTTCCTTTTAGAAGAAGGACATGTGGCATGTGTTGGCGGACTTGCTTTCGAAGCTGCAAATTATATCCGTTTCTCGTATGCAACATCTGATGAAAATATCATTGAAGCAATGAAACGAGTTAAAGAGACTCTGGCTAAATTAAAATAAATCAATTTATATAGCTAAGAAGTGGAGATAAGTAATTTATCTCCACTTTTTTATTTAAAATAGATCAAGTTTATGAAAAAAGAAAAATTATAATTTCAAAAAGGCACTTTATCTCATTTTTTATACTTAACTTTGTACCTCAGATATTCGCTTGAGATATTTAGAATATTTGAAATAATGAGAAAGAAAAAGATACAATATTTACTATTATAATAAAAGGAACAGATATGACAGATATCCCGTTCCTTTTTTTTTATCTTTGTAAATAGCTTATTTAACCACATATTTATATAAACAAACGATGCATTTAGACAAACCAGTTCAACTAATTCTTGATGACGGAACAATTTTCGAAGGAAAGTCATTCGGCTCTGAAACCGCAAAAGCCGGAGAAGTTGTATTTAGCACTGCAATGGTAGGTTATACAGAAAGCCTTACCGACCCTTCTTATTTAGGTCAGATACTAGTTGTCACATTTCCTCTTGTTGGTAACTACGGGGTTCCCGATGATACACTTACCGACGGAATTTCCGATTTTTACGAATCGGAAAAAGTACAAGTAAGCGGACTCATCGTCTCAGATTACTCGCACGAATACTCTCACTGGAATGCTAAAAAAAGTCTGGGAGACTGGTTAAAAGAGCACGACGTACCGGGTATTTATGGCATTGATACGCGTGAGCTAACAAAGATACTCCGCGAAAAAGGTTCGATGAAGGGAAAAATCGTTTTCAAAGGTGTAAACGAAATTGAGTTTTATGATCCAAATATCGAAAACCAGGTTGCAATAGCGAGTTGCAAAGAAGTGCTGACATACGGCAACGGAGAGAAGAAGGTAGTTCTAGTAGACTGCGGTGTTAAGCATAATATCATACGCAGCTTACTAAAGAGAAACGTAACAGTAATACGCGTGCCTTGGGATTATGACTTCAATCAGTTGGAATGGGATGGATTGTTTATCTCAAATGGTCCCGGCAACCCTGATTTTTGCGAAGAAACTGTAAAGAATATTCGTAAGGCAATGGAAGGAAGCAAACCGATCTGCGGAATATGTATGGGCAACCAGTTGCTTTCTAAAGCAGGCGGAGCAACCATATATAAATTGAAGTATGGACATCGCAGTCATAATCAGCCCGTAAAGATGGTTGACTCAACTCAATGCTTCATCACTTCACAAAACCATGGCTATGCGGTAGCGAATGCGTCATTAAGTGCAGAATGGGAGCCTTTATTTATCAACCTGAATGATGGAACAAACGAAGGTATCAAGCACAAGACTAAACCATTCTTTTCGGCACAGTTTCACCCAGAAGCATGTAGCGGCCCAACAGATACAGCCTTTATTTTCGATTTATTTATTGAAAAATTATAATCCACTATATAAAAAAGCAGCTTAAATGGATATAAATATAGACGTAAAAAAAGTATTAGTCCTTGGTTCGGGTGCATTAAAAATTGGAGAAGCCGGAGAATTTGACTACTCCGGTTCGCAAGCTCTGAAAGCATTGAAAGAGGAAGGAATTGAAACTGTACTTATCAACCCTAATATTGCAACAGTACAAACTTCAGAAGGGAGTGCTGACAAAATATATTTCTTGCCTATTACTCCATACTTTGTTGAGAAAGTTATCAAAAAAGAAAAACCGGATGGAATCCTGTTAGCTTTTGGAGGACAAACAGCACTCAACTGTGGAGTACAACTTTTTCAGGAAGGAATTCTTGAAAAATACAATTTACGAGTTCTCGGAACGCCTGTACAGGCCATCATGGATACTGAAGACCGTGAATTGTTTGTAAAGAAACTAGATCAGATAGATGTAAAAACCATCAAGAGCCATGCCGTTGGCACAATTGAGAATGCAGTAAAGGCAGCTAAAGACTTAGGTTACCCGATCATCATCCGTGCCGCTTATGCCTTAGGCGGATTAGGTTCAGGCTTCTGTGACAATGAACAAGAACTACGAGCTCTTGCCGAAAAGGCCTTCTCTTACTCTTCTCAGATTCTTGTTGAGAAATCGCTCAAGGGTTGGAAAGAGATCGAATACGAGGTGGTTCGTGACAAATATGGCAACTGTATGACTGTTTGTAATATGGAAAACTTTGACCCGCTCGGAATCCATACAGGCGAAAGTATTGTCGTAGCACCATCTCAAACATTGACGAACGATGAATTTCACAAGCTTCGTGAATTATCCATCCGCATAGTAAAACATATAGGCATCGTTGGAGAATGTAACGTACAATTTGCCTTCGATACAGAATCGGAAGATTACAGGGTAATCGAAGTAAATGCACGGCTGAGCCGCTCTTCTGCTCTTGCATCTAAAGCTACAGGATATCCTTTGGCTTTTGTTGCGGCAAAATTAGGTTTGGGATATGGATTGTTCGAATTGAAAAACTCTGTTACAAAATCTACTTGTGCATTCTTCGAACCTGCACTCGACTACATTGTGGTAAAAATACCTCGCTGGGATTTAGGTAAGTTCCATGGAGTATCTAGGGAGATTGGCTCTAGTATGAAATCTGTAGGTGAGATAATGGCAATAGGACGTACATTCGAAGAAGCGATACAAAAAGGTCTTCGTATGATCAATATCGGCATGCACGGATTTGCGGCTAACAAGCCTCTGGAAGTAGATGATCTGGATGAGTCACTCAAAAACCCGACAGATAAACGTATATTCTGCATCGAAGAAGCCTTCAAAAGAGGATATACTGTAGATCAAATCCATGACCTGACTAAAATCGATAATTGGTTCTTACAAAAACTGAAATACATATATCAATGTTCTAAAGAACTTGAAAAATATGACGATGTACAGTCTCTTCCTTTAGATTTACTACACACATCAAAGAAGATGGGATTCTCTGATTTCCAGATAGCTAAGATTGTATGTAAAGAACCAACTCTTGTAGAAAGAGTTCAGCACGATGTGCGCCGTATACGTAAAGAGAACGGAATAGTACCTTGCGTAAAACAAATAGACACATTGGCAGCAGAGTATCCTGCTCAAACAAACTACCTGTATATCACATACAATGGTAGAGAAAACGATGTAAAATACTTAGGGGACCATAAATCTGTGATAGTTCTGGGCTCAGGTGCATACCGCATCGGTTCTTCGGTTGAGTTTGACTGGTGTTCGGTGAATGCCTTGCAAAGTATCCGTAAAGAAGGTTATAGATCGGTAATGATCAACTATAACCCCGAAACGGTCTCTACAGACTATGACATGTGCGACCGCCTATACTTCGATGAACTTACATTTGAACGTGTAATGGATATCATCGAACTCGAAAATCCTCATGGAGTAATACTTTCGGTAGGAGGGCAGATTCCTAACAACCTTGCAATGCGCCTTGACGCAGCTAAGGTAAACATATTGGGAACTACAGCTAAAAGCATCGATAATGCAGAAGACCGCCACAAGTTCTCGAGTATGCTCGACCGCATAGGTGTAGATCAACCTCGCTGGAAAGAACTAACATCTTTGCAAGACATCAAAGGCTTTGTAGACGAAGTTGGATATCCTGTGCTGATACGTCCATCATACGTACTGTCAGGTGCAGCGATGAATGTATGTTCTAACGATCAAGAACTGGAAAACTTCTTAGGGTTGGCAGCCGAAGTTTCGAAGAAACATCCGGTAGTAGTGAGCGAATTTGTTGAAAATGCAAAGGAAATAGAGATAGATGCTGTAGCCAACAAAGGTGAAATCATAATGTACGCAATCTCAGAACACGTAGAGTTTGCCGGAGTTCACTCGGGAGATGCGACAATACAATTCCCTGCTCAACGCCTATATATAGAAACAGTAAGACGCATAAAGAAAGTTGCCCGCAAGGTAGCTGAAGAGTTACAGATATCAGGACCTTTCAATATGCAGTTCTTAGCCAAAGACAATGAGATTAAAGTAATCGAATGTAACTTGCGAGCATCCCGCTCCTTCCCTTTTGTTTCTAAGGTTTTGAAAATAAACTTTATCGAACTGGCTACCCAAGTCATGCTTGGCAAAAAAGTGGAGAAACCGAACAAGAATGATTTCGATCTTGACTATGTGGGAATCAAAGCTTCTCAGTTCTCTTTCTCACGTCTGCAAAAGGCCGACCCTGTATTAGGAGTGGATATGGCTTCGACCGGAGAAGTAGGTTGTATCGGTGATAACTTCTACGATGCCATGCTTAAATCAATGCTGTCTGTAGGTTACAAGATTCCGAAAAAGACTGTATTGTTCTCAACCGGCCCGGCTAAATCGAAAGTAGAGTTGCTCCAAGCTGCAAAACTTCTACACCAAAAAGGATATGAATTATATGCAACCGGAGGTTCACAGCGATTCCTTGTAGAAAACGGAATTCCTGCAACTCAGGTATTTTGGCCAAATGACAATCAACAGCCAAATGCATTGGAAATGATACACAACAAGCAGATCGACCTAGTCGTAAATATTCCTAAGAATTTTACAACCAGTGAGCTTGACAATGGTTACAAAATCCGTCGTGCAGCGATAGACTTTAACGTACCATTGCTTACCAACTCGCGCCTTGCATCAGCTTTTATACAGGCATTTTGTAAAATGAATGTGGATGAGCTTGAAATTAAAGCTTGGAATGAATATGATTAATTGATCTGAATTGACAAATATTAGAATAGCCTGACTATAAAATCAGGCTATTTCTTTTTGGTCTTTTCATTCAAATGAATCATCACACAAATAAATGTTTTACAACCAATACTAAACTTTTAAAACTACCGTTCATAATATATTATTTTTTAGAATCTGACATATATGAAAAAAACTCTTGTCCTTGTTCTCTTTAGTTTACTTTGTCTGAATTTTAGCATCGATGCCCAAACAAAAAAGTTGATTATAGAGATAAATTCCATACAATCGAAAGAAGTAGTTAATCTGAAATATAATTCAAAAAATCAATTAATATATATCGAAGAAAAAGGGCCGATTATTTTTCGGGAATTCACTCTAAAATATGACAAAAATGGGAAGCTAGCCGAATGTCTTATAAACAGAGATAGAGGCGAAGCTATTAACAATTCAAAATTTATGTATGATAATAACGAATACATTACCGAAGAAGTTAAAAGTAGCGGCAAACAGCTCCGTAAAATAACAGAATATAATAAGATTTATACAGATAATTCAGATAGATTGAGTAAAACAACATTTGAAGATGGGAATCTATGGGAAATGTTTTCGTACGACAATCACAATAATCTTGTAAAATATTCAGTTCACTCAATTTCGGGTAAAGAAGATATAGTGGTTGATTACTCTTTTGATACGAAGAAATCTATCTTTTCCAGCATAGAAGGTTTACCCCTCTGGTTTTGGACATTACATATGAATAATATGAAATGGTGTAGCGACTTTTTAGGTCATAATAATGCTATTGAGGCTACTACACTAGACTCGAGGTTTGGAACTGACACCAAAGACATTACATACGAGTATGATGCTGAGAACTATCCTATTAAACAATACTATGATGGAGTATTAGCCAAAGAATTCAAATACAAAGCTATTTAAAGAGAAAGAAGTGAGTTAAATGTAATTTCAATATTCTCGTCATGTTCAACGGAGTGAAACATCTCCGACTACATCGACTTTTATACCAGCGTCTTTTTATCAAAATAAATACAACTCACGCATTTTTTCAATATCCACATTCAGAATATTCTTCAAAAACGCATCTATTGTACCATGCTCTTTTTTAATCGTATCTAAGCCTGATTTCAAAAATTCAGGTTTGACCTCAAATAAAGACTTCAATGCCGGAGAGGCATTTTTATATTCGGCATATTTATCTGCTAAGTAGAAATTAGAAAGTAAGTAGTCGTCCAATATAGTTTCTTCATCTACACCCAAAGACGATAATACAAGAGCTGCCGCCATACCTGTACGGTCTTTCCCGGCAGAGCAATGAAACATAAGAGGAACATTTTCTTCATTTTCAAGCAAGCTGAACAACTTTCGGTATCTGTCTATACATATCGGATCTGTAACCAAAAGAGTATTCATTCCTTTCATCAGGGTGTCCGCTTCATCTACTGAAAGCTTATACAAATCATCTTTAGAAGTTGCTACAGTCATAAGATTACCGGGACTTATACACAAGGGATAGTTCTGTTTTATCGAAACCGGATTTTTATCAGGAGCTTGCATCATTTCTTTTTCAGACCTGAAGTCTACGATAGAAACCAAAGGAATAGAAGCCAGATAAGCCAAGTCTACATCATTCAGATTATGAAGATCATCTGAGCGAAATATTTTACCCCATTTCACGCGACGACCGTCTTGTGTTTTGTAACCTCCTAAATCTCTAAAATTATATCCTCCAGCCATTGGCAAATGTTGCTCGGATAATACAACTTTTTCGTTGGCTGTGACTAACACAAAGTAGTACCTTGTTGGGTCTGATATAGTCAAGGGAAAAACACCCCTCCCCTGCCCTTTTGCTATTGGTTGGGTATAATCAATATCTTCAAGCGAAGTTCCTGCAAAGAGTGACCATTCGTCAGAAAAATCAATTTTTAATGATGCTGACTTTGATATTTTATCTCTAATTATTGATGTATATTTTGTTATGCCCGACTCAAAATATTGAATACTATCTAACTCTCCTCTTTCTTCATTCGATGCAATCGCAAATCTATCCAAAGTCATAAAATATCAGTTTATCGATTTATCTTATCTATTTTATGCAAGTTAATCAAAATACCGCTGGGCATAATTATTGTTTTCACATTATTAACTGATTGTTAAATTATATTATATATCACGCTGATCACAAGCTGGAATTACATAGCACGAAACCCTTGGGAATAGGTCTGTAGAAGTAATAAGAAAGAAGAAATTAATCATTACTAAACATATAATAAAAAGTTAAAATAATATTTCATATTAAACCTCAAGAAGTTATATACATCTAAGTATCATGAAACAATTAAAAATCGAAAGATTATGAAAAGGTTATTTTTATCATTAGCTATATTGGCTTTTACTTCGCTAACAATAGTTAGTGCACAAGAAGGAAGGCGTAGTAAACGGGGATTTTCTTTACCGCAGGAATTAAACTTAACTTCCGAACAGCAACAAAAAGTGGATTCTGCTAATAATGAATTCAGAGCGAAAATCTCGGATTTGAGAAGTAATTCAAATATTTCGAAAGAAGATAGAAGGACTAAAATTAAAGAACTAAGAAGAGAACACCGTGATGCTATAAACAACATTCTGACTCCTGAACAGCAAACAAAGTTGAAAGAACTGCAAAGCAAAAGGGAGAAGGAAATGAGTATGAGAGGCAAAAGGCACGACAGGCAAAGAGAATTAGCAATACAATACAAGAAGGACTTGAAGGACCTCAACCTTACGAATGAACAAAAGCAACAAATAAGAGCAATAAATGAAAACTACAGAACCAAATCGAAAGAACTAGCGATACAACATCGTGAAGATTTGAATAAAATCTATACTCCTGAGCAACAAAGCAAATTAAGAGATATCAGAAAAGATTTCTCAAAGGACAAAACTCCTACTTATGGAAGTAGAAAAGGCATAAAATTAGATAATGCCAGTGTGGAAAAATTAAATGCTTTAAAAGAAAACTACATTAAAGAAAAAAAAGCTATAGAAATGAGCCGCATTGCTCCGGCTGCCCAAAAACAAAAGCTATCTGATTTGCGTGAAAATTTCAGAAAAGAAAGACGTCAGATACTTGCAGATGCACAAAAGGAAAAGGCTAATAAACAAAATACTCCGGCATAACACATAATACAAAAACTATTTCAATATTCGTAAAACGTCAACTTACTGTTGGCGTTTTTATCTTATATATATACCACCGGATTATTGAATTGCGAGAAAGTTCACAAAGAATAATGAGAATATTTTATAAAAAGCACAAAAGGTATCAGACAATTAATGAAACAATATCAAAAGTGTTACTTTTGTCACCTTTTCGACAGTATAATCTAGATATCAACCATTTACAAACAATAATATTTGTCACCTTTTGTGAAGATATACCTCCGAATTGTAAACTTTTGAAGCAAACCGCTAAAAAGTAAGCGCTGCTTGATTATATTTGTTCTCTTAATTGATAAAACCATGACATGGAGAAATTACCCGATATAAAAGCTTTCCGATTCAAGGATACATCTTTTGCCAATCTGATGACTAAACGTATTTTTAATGTCTTGTTGATAGCAACGAAATACGATTCGTTTATGTTGGAGGATGATGGGCGTATTGATGAACAGATATTTAATGAATATACATCACTTAATCTAAACTATCCGCCTCGTTTTACTCAGGTATATTCAGAAGATGAGGCCATACGGAAAATAAGTGAAAATCATTATGAACTGATCATTCAGATGCCAAACATGGATGATACGGATATATTCTCTACAGCAAAGCATATAAAAGAATTATATCCTGAAACACCATTCATTGTACTTACGCCTTTCTCTAAAGAAGTATCAAAAAGACTATCGTCGGAAGACTTATCGGGTGTTGATTACGTGTTTAGCTGGCTTGGCAACCCCGATCTCTTATTGGCTATAATCAAGCTAATAGAAGATAGTATGAATGTAGAACATGACACAGAGAGTGTAGGTGTACAAGTTATACTCCTCATCGAAGACTCTGTACGGTTTTACTCTTCGGCATTACCCACTCTGTTCAAAATTGTAATGGAGGCATCAAAAGAATTCTCGAAAGAGGCTTTGAACGAACACCAGCAAATGTTGCGTATGCGTGGACGCCCTAAAATTATGCTGGCTCGTACCTTCGAAGAAGCTGTTGACATCTATAAGAAATACTATAACAACATCTTAGGCGTTATTACCGATATGAGTTATGCTCATGGCGGGACAAAGGATAAGTTAGCCGGCTACAATTTTGTAAAATGGATGCGGAAGCAACGGCGATTTGCTCCGGTAGTTTTCACCTCATCAGAAGTTAAGAACAAAGCTTATGCTGATGAGTTAGGGTGTAGTTTTATTGATAAGAATTCAAAGAGTTTTCCTCGGGATTTGAAAAAGCAGGTGGTCAACAATTTCGGATTTGGAGATTTTATTATAATAGATCCTGAGACCGGAAATGAGATTATGCGAATACGCAACCTGAAGGATATGCAGAAAAACATATTCAATATTCCGGATGCATCGATAGAGTACCACCTGTCACACGATCATTTTTCCCGTTTTTTCTATTCCAGAGCCATGTTCCCTTTGGCTGAGTGGCTAAAGCGTATTGCGGTTACAGATTTTAGCAGTATGGAAGAGGCTCGTCAGATTATATACGATATGATAATAAAATATCGTAAGGTTAAGAACTCGGGAATAGTTGCCACATTCGACAAAGATCGCTTCGATGAGTTTTCTAACTTTGCCCGAATGGGTGACGGCTCTATAGGCGGCAAAGGACGTAGTATTGCTTTTATTGATAATATAATAAAGGAACACTTAGAGTTAAATGAGGATAACAAGATTTCGGTCAAGATTCCTCGTACAGTAGTATTATGCACCGACATTTTTGATGAGTTCATGGAGACCAACGACCTGTATCCAATAGCATTATCAGACAAGTCGGATGATGAAATATTAAGATGTTTCTTTCGAGCGGGCTTACCGGATCGCCTTATCGAAGATTTCATGGTCTTTCTGGATGCAATAGACGCTCCAATTGCCGTACGCTCTTCCAGTCTGCTTGAAGACTCGCACTATCAGCCTTTTGCGGGAGTATATTCAACTTACATGATTCCTTTGATGAAAGACAAGTATGATACACTCGGATTGCTTAGCAAGGCTATAAAAGCGGTATATGCTTCTGTTTTTTACAAAGACAGCAAAACTTATATGACTGCAACACAGAACCTGATAGATCAGGAAAAAATGGCAATAGTGATACAAGAGGCAGTGGGGACTAATTACGAAGATCATTTTTATCCAACTATATCAGGTGTTGCTCGATCATTGAATTTTTACCCTATAGGGAATGAACGACCCGAAGAAGGTATAGCCAACATTGTATTAGGTTTGGGTAAATACATTGTAGAAGGAGGTTCGAATCTGCGTTTCTCACCGGCACATCCACACAATATTGTACAGCTGAGTTCCGTAGATTTGGCCTTAAGAGATACTCAACGCTTTTTTTACGCTTTGGACACAAAGAATATTCAAAAGGAATTTACAACGAATGATGGTTTTAACCTTTTGAAGCTAAATATAAAAGATGCAGAAAAAGATGGCTCTATAAAATATATATCATCGACATACGACCCTGTTGATCAGGTTATATATGATGGATATTATGATAGTGGTCGAAAGATAATATCGTTTGCAAACGTTTTACAGCATAATGTTTTCCCTCTTGCTGAAATTCTACAGCAAGTTTTAAAAATTGGACAATCGGAAATGGGACGTGCTGTAGAGATAGAATTTGCTGTAGATCTGAAAGAAAAAGGAGAAGGGATATTTTATCTGTTGCAAATAAGACCAATAGTACAAAATAAAGAATTGCAGATTGAAGATTTGTCTCGGATAAAACCGGAGGATGAGATATTACACTCGAATAATGCTTTAGGCCACGGAGTTATAAGTGATGTGCATGATATTATCTACGTGAAAACAGAGAATTTCAATGCAGCTAACAACACAAAAATAGCGACAGAGATTGATAAACTGAATGCTGAATTTTTGGAGAAAGAGAAAAACTACATACTGGTAGGTCCCGGAAGATGGGGAAGCAGTGATTCTTGGCTAGGTATTCCGGTTAAATGGCCTCAAATATCGAATGCTCAGGTGTTAGTTGAGCTTACCTTGGATAACTATAAAATAGAGCCAAGTCAGGGTACTCATTTCTTTCAGAACCTGACATCTTTTGGCGTTGGATATTTCTCTATCAATCCGTTCACATCTAAAGATGGATTGTTTGATGAAGATTATCTGAATAAACAACCTGCGGTCTTCGAAACTGATTATATACGACATGTTCAGTTTCTAAATCCGATGGTTATAAAGATAAATGGAAAAAAGAACATTGGAACCGTACTGAAACCCGAACAAATATAAATTAATTGTTTATGAGAATAATAATTGGGATAATCTTACTTCTATCTTTTGTTGCTATTGGGCTGAAGGCTCAAAATGTAGGGCTTGCAACTTATTATGGCAAGAAATTTAATAACAGGAAGACAGCCAGTGGCGAAATATACAAAAAAGACAGCATGGTTTGTGCCCATCGAACATATCCTTTTGGCTCTCTATTGAAAGTAAAGAGTTTAAAGAATGATAAAGAAATAATTGTCAAGGTTATCGACCGAGGTCCTTTTAGGAAGAAATGCATAATAGATTTATCATATGCTGCAGCGAAAGAGCTCGATATGGTACATCATGGTTTGATGAAAGTAGAGGTGTCGGAATATATTAAACCGATTCAAGATACCATTAAGCCGGATAGCATCGCTATGATAAAAAATCCGCTTGTAGAGTGATACTGAGTGTTAGATATTTAGTATATTGGGAGGTAAAATTTGCGATTAATCACACAAAAAATCTTGTATCTTGAATAAAATATTATATCTTTGCAGTCGCTAACTCAAAATGGTTCCTTGGCCGAGTGGTTAGGCACCGGTCTGCAAAACCGTCTACGGCGGTTCGAATCCGCCAGGAACCTCTGGATATGTTGAAGGAATAGAAAGAAAAATTCTATTCCTTCTCTTTTTCAAAGACTTACGTCCTCTGTGGTGGAAGGACTAAAAGGATAAATTTCATAGATTTTCAGCTTTTGTTGTACAATTGTTAGACTAAAAAACGATGTGCAACATGAAAGCAACCCTAAAAATTCTTCTCCGTAAAAACTATGTTACAAAAGAAGGTAAACGTCAAGTTTGTCTTCGTTATACAGCTTACAGACAATGTACTTTTATCGGATTGAATATTTCTGTTTTACCCCAGCATTGGAGTGAAAAGAGATTAGCTGTATTATCTGGCGATGAACGCTTCCTTTTCTATAATGAACTAATTAAAAAGATGTACCATAAAGCAGATGGTATTATAATTGAGAATTATTTAAAGCCTCTCCCCGTCTGTGAATTTATAAGTAAGCTAAAAGATCAAAATTATGGCAATACCGATTTCTATGTTTTCATTGAAAAAGAAATAGAGTTGTTAAAGGCGTCCCGTGCATCAGGAACAATTTCTAACTACAATAAACTTATCAATACCATGAAAGAATGGAAACCAAGCCTTTCTTTCAGCGAAATTACCTTGGAGTATATTCAACTTTATCATAACCACGAAATAGAAGTAGGCAATCAACTATCTACCATCTATAAGAAACATGCTAACTTTAAGTTTCTCATAGGTCTTGCTATTGATAAAGAAATGATAAAAAAAAACCCTTATGATAAATTTGAGATAAAGAAAAGTATCAAAGCGCAGAATAATGATGTCCTGACAGAAGAAGAATTACAGAAGCTACAAACAGCCTACGATGAAGATAAATACAAAGAAGGCAAGAACGAAGTTTTACGCGAATTTTTATTTAGTTGTTATACCTCTTTATCCTTTGCCGAATTTTCAGAAGTGACATACGGCGATTTAAAACTCATTAAACTCAAATCTAAAGAAGCATATCCCTTGCTATGCAATGAACGTACAAAGACGAATATACCCTACAAAATACCTATTGTTTCGCCTATTGTTGTCAGACTACTTGAGAATGGAGAATCCTTTCAAAAGATATTCGATCCTCTGACTAATCAACCGACTAACCGATACCTAAAAGAGATCATGAAAGACCTCAAAATCAATAAAACAATGACATTTCATCGTGCTAGGCATAGCTTCCGAACCATAGCAGCTAAAAAGGGGATTAGGGACAGTATCGCCGAGCGTATAATGGGACACGCTGAAGGAAACGATATCAAAGACATCTATACCCATCTGCAAGATGAAGATATTGTACAGGAAATGTTGGATAAGTGGGTGGTATAATATCAACGATCAATCACATAAACAACACTAAATAATTGATATATAGACTATTGATTTATTTTATTAAACGATAAGAAGTGATTATGGGAAATCAACAAGAAAATAGCATCATGAATCAAGGACTCTCAGAACTAGGATTAGCTTCTGAAAAGGATTTATTGCTATTTTTCATAAAAGACAAAGAGAAACATAATTCTTTACTTGAAGTTTGGTTACAACTAGAAAAAGTACAACTTTACAGGGCAGATGCTGTTTAAAAAAAGGCATTAAGGATAACGAATATATACCACAAATATATATTTATAACATCACTTCTTTAATGCTAGCAGAAGAAAGTATCTGACTGAAATTCATAAGAATGTATGGACAGGTGGAGATATTCCTTTGTGATCTGTCAGATAATAATGATATACGTTTCCTTCTATATATCCACCGTCAATCAATATTCGCTTTAAGGTTCGATTTTCGTAAATCTTATTGCCTACATAGTCTGTGGTCTTTGATTGGGTCAATGCTGTCGTATTGATTCCCGAACCGATAACCGGGGTTGTAGAATAGTTTGGATTCCATTTCTGAACAACTTTCAGTTTTTGTCCTCCTGCCGAATATGTATATTCGTTCCTTGCCTCCGCAACGGGACTCTTAATATCCATCTGCTTTGGCAAATTTAAAGAATTGTATTGAATCTCTGTTATTCCTTTGTTTAAAACTTTTGTCATCGCCCGTTAGCATTGTAGGTATATTCAAAATAATTTATGTCGTGCTGGACTCCCTTCTTTGACATTACCCTTTAGGAAGATTTGTTAATTTTCATTGAATGATATAATAGCGGGTAAATACCCGCTATTATTATATGCCATTAAACCACTTATTCTCACTGAACATTCGGCTCCAGAAACTGATTTTTTTATATCTAAAACTTATACTTCACGCCTAACATATGTCCGTTGCTCTGAGGACCTAGACTCTTTTGATATTCAAACCCTAAATTGTGATAGAATATTCCTCCTCCAATTCCAACATAATGACAATAGGATATTTCTCTTCTAACCCTGAATTCTAAGTATGTCCGGCGGCTAATTTTTAGAAAATTTGCCACTTCGCCATTTGTCAAGAAACGTTCTCCATTTAATAAGGGACGATTGGTACTGGCTAATACTTCTATTTTATTAAGTAAGGCGTCAAGTGTATAAAAAACAGAACAGTCTCCTCACTATTCTCTGTTATTATATAACTATTTATAATAGTTTTAACATAGAGTAATTAATGTATTTTCTTTATCCTCTTGTCTATAGTATATTTTATTTCCAATCTGACTGTAGGGTATTATTCCTTTATTTCGATAAGATTGTAAAATCCGCTTTGATATATTTTAACATCTGACAAGCCTCTTGACTATCTAACCATTTTTCAATACTCTGTTATTTGTATGGCTAAATAAATAATCGACCTTACTCGTAAAAGATTTGAAGCGATCAATAATAGCTTTTAGAGTATTTTCTTCAATCATAAAAATTTTCATATTCAACTGTTTTATTGTTCACAAAACAAAAATAATTCACATGAAATAGTTTTGTCTCGATACCGATTGTTATGGAAACTTATGGCTCCGATTTAGCATAGTTTGGCTCTTTAATATTGAAATTGATGTGATGATAATGATACTATAAAAAAAATATTAGCGACTCGCTAGCGAGTTTGAAATACTGATTTTCGGATTATTCCATATTTGCAATATCAAAATATGCAATTGAAGTAATAGATATATTTATGTTTATAGAAAGAGAACTCTTTGAAAAGAAGCTCGGATATATAATCAAGCGGCTGGATAAAATAGATAAAACACTGGCAAACATGGCTAAGCAGCGATGTTATCTTGACGGCGAACTACTTTATGACAATTATGATCTGTGTAAATTGCTTAATATCAGCAAACGGACATTGCAGCGATATCGCTCGTCGGGAGAATTGCCATACCACACCCTATATCAAAAGACATTTTATAAGGAGTCGGATATCAGTAATTTTATACGCCTGAATTTTGGAAAAGACAAAGGAAACGATTTGTTTGATTTAGAAGAAAGGGTTGATACTTAAGTTATAAAAAATGGGACTCGATATTACAGGTACTTTATTAAATATAGGTTGTTTATTTATTTTGTTTTAGGCTTTTTTCAATTAATCATTATCTATTGTGTTCCGTTTTGTTGTGATAACAAGGCGGTTTTTTTTACTACATTTTTATTCCTTTGGGTACTTTCTTTTTGATATAACCCGTATCCTCATTTTCTTTTGGTTTACTCACCGAAGTGATTATAATATGGTCTTTATTCGCATCTATAATATCTTTCAGGCTCATAGGTTGTGCCGAACGTTCATTCGATATCGTTCCCAAAGAAACCATTTTATTAGGAGACGAATTTACTTCAACGGAATCTGTTTCTTTGTTTAAAACTTCCTCCGGCTGCTGATCTTTATTGGCGAGTGTAAGGTTAATCTGCCGATTTAGGGAATCCAACTCCGATTTAAGTTCCCTTAGTTGCGGCTCCTTCTTAAAAGTCGAATCGATTACTTCTTTGAGTATAGGTATATCCTTTTCCAGCTTTTGATTATCTACCTGATATTTCTGCATCAGGTTCGGTATCTTTTCCAAAGCATTGATGAAATTCTTTGATGCCAGAAGCGGATCGGTAGCTATATGCCCGTTATTATAACTGTACTTGATATAACCCTCCCCTTCAATAAAGAAGCGGTTGTCTTTGAACATGGAGCCTTCCTTCTGGCTTTCTTCGGTCTTGACAAGGATTTTAAAACCATACAGATCACCTATTTTGAAATACTCTCCGTTCGTCCGGGCATTATCCGAAAGTTGATTCAGTTTCTCTCCAATGGCTTTAGGATCATTACTATCGAAGTTATCCAGACGGATCGGATTTAACTTATTACCTTCCTTGTCGATCTGTACCTTCTCATTAAATGCCGTAAGATCTTTGGTCATACGGGAGATCATCTCGTTATTACTGTCAATGGAGCGGGTAGCATCTTCGTACTTATAGATAGCTGATGACTTACTGCGGTTAAAAGCCTGCCGCTCGCTCTCTAAAGCCGTAATCTTTTTTTCCAGCTTGGCTTTTTCTAACAAATCGGTGTTACCCGAAAGAATAGCAACGTATTCTGAAAAATTCATCCCTGACCCTTCATCCATACTACCCTCGTCAATCGTCCGTGTCGCCATATTGTTTGTCTTTAGTTGATTGATAAATAATTGTTTATTTTGAAGTAAGTTGAATTTATAAGAATCCAAACTTTTTTCCACAGCATAAATTAGCACATCCACTTTATTATCAGCATATAATTTAGCGATTTCATTCCCCTTTCGAATGGCTCTTCCGTCCCGTTGGTTCAGGTCGGAAGGCCGCCAGGGGGTGTCTAAATGATGAATGGCAACAGCTCTTTTTTGGGCGTTTACTCCTGTTCCCAACATTGATGTAGAGCCAAATATAACACGAATACGCCCCTCATTCATTCCGGCGATCAAAGCTTTTCTGGCATTATCCGTCTTAGCCTCTTGTATAAAGCGTATCTCATAGGCAGGTATCTTATGATCTTCTACCAGTTTGCGTTTTATCTCGCTATAGGGATTCCATTCTCCGGGTTTGTATGTCCCCAAGTCTGAGAAGACGAACTGCGTTCCTTTCTGAAAATCATATTTGTTATAGTATTCCGCAATCTTAGCGGCACAATGGGATGCTTTGTTATCGACATGGTCGCCGTATGCCATGTTGATCATCCGCATATCGAGCGACATTTTCCGTGCATAATCGGTTGCGATCAGCATTTTTGCCTTTCCTTCTTTTTCCGTCAGTTTACTTCTACCCAAAAGGGTAGCATCTCCTGTCTCAGCGAATCTCATGAGTTTCTCAATAAACACTTCCTGCTGTGGTGTCGGGGGAATATTATACAGGATTTCATTCTTTTCGGGACGGTCTATACCGATATCCTTCGCTGTCCTGAAATCGGTTATTTCCGAATAGAAAGCTGCCAACTCCGGCACTTTGATAAAATAACGGAAGCGTTCTTTCATTACAATCTGATTGGTCACGGAAAATTCATAGTCGGTACTCTTCTTTGCAAATACGGCTGCCCAGGCATCAAAGGTATTAATACCCTGTTTATCCAACGCTCTGGGGCGTAGGTATTTGAATAAGAGATATAGTTCCGTTAAGGAGTTGGAAATAGTTGTCCCCGACAAAAAAGTTGCACCCAGATCTTTGCCACTGCGTTCCTGAATGGTGCGCAGGGCAAAGAGCATATTGAGTGCCCGTTGGCTTCCTTCTGGGTTTCCAAGTCCTGCCACACGGTCGTGACGGGTGGTAAACATTAGATTTTTGAACTGGTGACTCTCGTCTACGAGCAGGTGGTCGATACCCATCATCTTAAAATCTACCACATCATCCGTGCGGTTTTTTATATGGTCGGCTAGATTATCCAGCTTGACTTCCAGATTTTGTTTGCGAATTTCCAAGCCACGTAACATTCTTCTGGATACTTCTTTTCCCTGACTGCGTAACACGTCAAGATTTGCTTCCACAGATTCGAGTTCCGCCTCAAATATCTGTTGCTGCATTTCGGGTGATTGTGGTATCTTACCAAACTGGTCATGCGTCAATATAACGGCATCCCAAGAGTTATTCTTAATATCATTGAAGATCTTTACCCGCTTTTTGGGTGTAAAATCTTCCTTTCCGGGATACAGTATTTTGGCGTTGGGGTAAGCAGTCCTGAAAGTCGCCGCAATTTCATGTACATTTGCCTTTAACCCGATAATCATCGGCTTGTTTGCCATACCCAGACGTTTCATTTCATAGGCGGCACAACACATAACTAGGGTTTTGCCTGCCCCCACCTCGTGATCTCCGATCCCGCCACCGTTCTGCTTAATCATCCAGACACAATCCTTCTGTGACTGGTATAAATCAGGAATACCGAGTGCTTTTAAATCCAGTCCGGGAAAAGACTGGTGAGATCCGTCATACTGCGGACGCACAAAGCAATTGAATTTCCGGTTATACCTCTCTGCCAGATTGTTCTTAAATTCGGGGGATTGCTGATCGAGCCAATCGCTAAAGCCACCCCTGATTTCATCGATCTTGGTATTCGCCATTTGGATAGCCTGCCCATCCGGTACTTTGACGTCTTTGGCTTCTCCCGTCTCCGGATCGTTTACTGTAATTGTCTTGGTAATATTGGGCGTTGTATTAAGCAGTGCATGCTTTAACAGGTGCATACCTGTATAGAGCTTACTTTCTCCCTGTACGGCAAATTTTTCGTTGATGATCAGGTTACTCTTGTCCGCTTTTACTGTAAAATCGTCACGCGAAGCATAATAATCTATGGTAACATCTGCTTCGAAGAGTTTACTGATATAGTCCTCATAAAGGGACATATCAATCCACCTTTCTCCAAAGTTAAAGTCGAGCTGCTCATACCTGATCGGTTCGGGAGTAGCTTCCTGTAGGGCTTTTAGCGATTCCTGTGCGGGTAAGTCGTCTGGATGATTCTGTAAATACCTTTCAACAGCTTCCGCTTTTTCGACAACATTTCCTGCTATAAAACGGTCCTGAACTTCATAGTTTTGAATAAGCGGATTGAAAAAGATACGTCCATGCAGGTCGGCGATCATCTCTTCCCTCCCTTTATCTGTCATCAGGGATTCCATGTAATCCAGACGGACCTCTCCATACTTATTCAGGGATGCAATCAGGGCTTCGTCGGAAGTTCCGGCAACTTTCAGTTCGTTGGGATTGAAAGCGACAGGCCCGTGAAAGATGTCGGCTTTTTGCAGTTTGCCGTCAATGACTCGTTCAAGGGAAAGAATTTCAGTTCCTCCCGTATCCATCTTGATGACGTCCAGATTTTTCTTCTCGTTCAGGTTACCGAAGCGACGGACAAAATTGTCATAGACAAGATTGAGATTACCCCTCAGAGATTCATGTACCGTCAGGTGTTTCGCCTCATGGTTATACAATTCATGGTAAAAGTTCCTGACCTCCATATAACGGCTGATTTTAGAGCGTTGGGCAAATGGTAAGTCCAACGGCTGGAATTCGGCTCCATCCCGGTAACGCTCCTTTAGGTAGCCGATCTGTCCCTGATCTTCGACTAATGATCCTTGCTTATGGTATTCTTTGAGTTCGCCCGTAAAAGGACGAAGCTCAAAGGAGAGTTTCTTTTCTTCCTGCCGCAAGGCTTCCTGCTGTTCCTCTTTACGTGCATCGGTAACAGGATATGCAGTTGTTTTGTTGTTACCGGAAGACTGTCCATTGGACGAAAACATACTAAGCTGTACGGGTTTTCCTTTGGGTAGTGTGTGTTTTTTCTTTCCTCCCCATACAGGTTTTACTTGTGAACGTTCTTGTTCGGTAAACCCGAACAGATCATATAAACTCATTAGAGGTGCTTGTGTAGCAGATTGTGTTTTCTCTACACTCAAAGCACTTTCACCAGCTTGTTCTTTGGAGACGGTTTTCGTTTCCTTATCCCAAAATTCTTTTTCTTCGGGAAAGAAATGATCTTCAATAGCTTGCCCAAAAGAGTCAAGATCATCAGGGTAAACTGCTTTCTCCTGTAAGGAATGATCAGGATTCTTTTCTTTTACCTCTTCTTCTACAACCTCATTGGATAATATTTCTGTTTGAGGTTTCGTTTGTTTTGGGGTAATAACACGATTGTTGTATAAATCCAGATTCAGATAGCTTTTAAAATCGCTTTCCAGCATTTTTTGCATACTTTCAGCCATTCCTTCAACTCCGCCTTCATGAATAAAAACCTGTGCGGGCTTACCATATGGGTCAGTGCCGATGGATGCCTTGGTATGTACTACTCTTCCATTATTATAAAAGTAGTCATTCGTATAGATGCCCGTCAGTTCGGATTGGCTTGTGCCGATAAAGAGATTCTCCCAGAAGTTTAGTTTCAGATCTTTACCCGTATTCTTCTGCAATATAATCAGGTCGCTTCCGACTTCTGTTCCTGCATAATCGGTAAACAAGTTATTCGGGAGGCGGATAGCCGATACCAGATTTGTATTCTCCATCAGCCATTTGCGTACAGGTGTATTGTTGGGGGAGTTCATCACTCCTTGTGAAGTGATAAAGGCAAGGATACCTCCTTCCCGAAGCGATTCCACTCCTTTTATAAAGAAATAGTTGTGTATGGCACGGGTAGAATCCCTATGAAGTTGGTCTTGCTTCATAAAGGCTGCATCGAAAACATTCATCTCGCCGAATGGGATATTACTTGATACTACATCGAAATAGTTTTTATAACGGCTTTCGATGGTTTCAAAGCCTTCGACATTTACCTTATGCCCGGGAATGAGTGCCGACAGCATCTTTCCGGTCAGAATATCCTTTTCAAAGCAGATCACCTCATTTGGGTGGTCTGCTGCCTGAAAAAAAGAATGGGCGAATTCTCCTGTTCCTGCCGACGGATCGAGTACACGCATCGGAGTGATGCCGCTGTCCCGTAATGTTTCAGTCAAAGTCTTTACAATAGCGGGTGGAGTATAGAACGCAGTCAACACAGAATTTTTAATACTGTTCATATAGCGTTTATACTCATTCTCATTTGCTGTACTTTCTTTCAATACACGGTGAAGGTCAGCCGTTAAAGGAAAAAGATCCAGTTCTGATTTTGCCCAGTATGCGGTATCAGCCAGCGAGTTTGCAGGATTCAGGACACATTTAAGCCCCCCGAATCCCGCATATTGCTTCAATAAAAATTGCTCCTCTTTCGTTGGCTGACGTCCTTCCTTTTCCAATATGAACACGGTTTTGATCGCATCTATATTGGCTTTCAGGCGTTCTTTCTTATTGTAAGCCATTTTCTTCGATATAGAGTGAGACAAAACCGGTTAATTCGGTGTAGAGCAGTTCAAAATCGGGAGAGTTTAAAAAGTCGTCGGATAACTCATACTTTTCCCGGAGATCGTAACAGCGTGGCAATAATAGCAGGGCGAACTCCCTGGCCTGACCTTCGGGAATCTCTGTGGAAAACTCATTCCACAGGATGGTTATTAATGTATCGAGCATTGAGAAGTGCAAGCCTTCATAAAGGACATTATTAGCCACCTCTTCTGCATAAATGTGGCTAAGTCCTGACTTTATCGCTTCGCTATAGGCTTCGGCTGCATAATCGCTCCGGGATGTGATTAGATCAAAATCTGATAATAATTCGGGATGTGATTCTTTCAGGAAAGAAAGCAGGGATAGTCTGTAATAAGACAAGCCCTGAGATTGTTCTTGTTTCATATATTTATGGATTTTTAGTAATGGCTCATAGAGCCTTTTGTAAAATGAGTAACTCTTTTGTCCGTAGAGAAAAGAGGGTTTACGAAAGAATGGAGAGGGTAAAATGCAAAGCACCCGGAGATCCCTCTCCGAGTGCACCACTAAAAATCCATAGTTAAAACAAAAACAATTTCGTAATGACTATGATTCTTAGTGGCAAAGATAATGTTATTTACAAAAAGTAGATAACAATACACACATCGGTTTATTTTCTCCCGCTTTTCTTCTTGCCTGTATTGTCAAACTCAAATACGGGTTTTAATGTATCATCCAGCCGCAGGCAGGCATCAAACATCTTTTCCGATTTACTCTTGAACCCTTTGATCAGGGAGGTTTTACCTTTTGTCAACAAATCAATAAGATTTTTGTCGCTCAGGTCTTTTCCGCTTTTATTACGGAAAATGACATAGCCGCAATCTTCATTTTTACACTTAGCGACCTTTGGATATAAGACAACACTCTCTTTCCCACATTTGGGGCAAGTATATCTAGCCTTTTCTTCTTTATGCTCCAGATGCATCGTTAAAAGTTCGGATGTGATCTGTCCGGCATAAACTTCAATCCCTTTATGGAAGTCGGCGGCATTCATTCCTCCTGTGGCTATTTTATTCAGGGCGTTCTCCCATGATCCGGTCATCGCAACATCGGCTATTTTCTTGTCTTTAACAGCCAGGTAAACGACTAATCCCTTGTTGGTCGGGATAAGGGATTTTTTGTCCCTGGTAATATATTCGCGGGAAAAAAGTGTTTCAATGATAGCCGCGCGGGTAGCGGGTGTTCCGATCCCGGATTCTTTCAGGGCTTCGCGTTCAGCTTCATCTGCAAGCTCCTTTCCGCAGGTTTCCATTACCGATAATAAACTGGCCTCCGTGTGTAACGGGCGGGGCTTGGTCTGTTTTTCGAGCGTATCGGTCGAATCGATATTCCACCGGTCGTCTTCGTTGAGAGGGGGCAAAGTACTGTTTTCGTCCTTCTCGTTCTCATCTGCCATTATTCCGCTGACCGATCTCCAACCTGCCTGATTGATGATGGCTCCTTTGACTAAGAATATTTTCTCTTGTACCTCGAAACGGACAGAGGTCTGTTCTTTAATGCAGGTGGTAGAGAAAGCTTCTAGCATGCGACAGAGGATCATTTCGAAGATCTGGTTTTCGTCGCCTGAAAGACTGTCCGGCTTATTTCCTGTTACAATGATGGCATAGTGATCTGTTACTTTCGCATCGTTGACACTTCGCTTATTCAGGTCGTTCAATCGTTTCACGGATTCACCATATAAGGTATGTTCACTGAAACCGGAGAGTAATTCGGGGACAGTCTCGAATACATCCTCAGAAAGATAACGGCTTCCGGTACGGGGATAGGTTATCAGTTTTCCTTCATATAGCTTTTGTGCAATAGATAAGGTCTTATCCGCGGAGAAAGAATGTTTGCTGTTGGCTTCCTTCTGTAAAGCCGTCAGGTCATAGAGAAGTGGAGGCTCCTGTTTTACCGTTTTCTTATCTATGGATTTTACAGTTGCGATTCCGTTTTGTGATATCTGTCCCGCAACCTTGTCCGCATCCATACGGTCATTATATTTATCCTCGGAAACAAGTACTATTACATTACTGTCTTTTGAGAGGCTGAGTTTGTGCTGCCAGTATTTCTGCGGCACAAAGTCTTTGTTTTCCAGATAGCGGGAACAAATCATTGCCAAAGTCGGGGTCTGGACACGTCCTAAAGACCAAACACCTGATCCGGAAGATATGGACAAGGCTTGTGATGCATTGATACCCACAAGCCAGTCTGCCTGACTTCGTGCTTTGGCGGAGAGATAAAGTGTATCATATTGTGTACCCGGACGAAGGTTCTCCAATCCTCCACGGATAGTCTGATCCGTGAGTGAGCTGATCCAAAGGCGGTCGAAAGGTTTGCTGCATGACAGATAATTATAGATATATCTGAATATCAACTCGCCTTCACGTCCCGCATCGGTAGCGACAATGATACGTTCGCTCTTATCGAATAATTCACGGATGACTCTCAGCTGCTTCATTGCTCCCGGATCGGGTTTATATTCCTTCCCTTCTTTTATATGACGGGGGATTAGCTTAAAGTCGTCCGGCAATATGGGCAGATTCTCCTTTTGAAAACCTTTGATACCGTACTCCTCGGGCATGGCAAGTCCGACCAAATGACCGAATGCCCAGGTTACAGCATAGTTATTACCTTTCAGATAGCCGTCCTTACGGCTGGTGGCTCCAACGATAGCCGCTATGTCACGGGCTACCGATGGCTTTTCTGCTATGATTACTTTCATTTTTATTATGGATTTTTAGTGGTGGTCACAGACCGTTTTATTAACGAAAAAGAAGAGATTAAATATCCTCTTTTATTTATGCTCCGGTCGTCATGGCAGACAGACCGCTTGTTGTAAATAGAATTGTTTGGTTTTTACATTTTCACGCCAGCGCTCTTTTTGACTGTGCGGGTTGGACGCTGCGTTTCCTTTTGTTTTTCCGCTTGTTTCTCTGTCGGTGAACTTTGCCCCTGCTTTATCGGTTCTTTTACATTTTTCAGGCTCTCGCTGGTCTTACCTTCTGAATTGACGGCAACTTGTGTCTTATTTGCTTCGGCAGGTTTTATCTCAGCTCCCTGAGATTTGGCTTTGTCGGGATTCCATTTGAAAAAGTCGAGTTTGCCTTTTTCTTCATTTACCTTTACATAAGCATTGAAAGGCTGATCCTGTCCGTCTTTCATCATGCCCTGAACATATATGGCTTTTCCTTCGCCAAGTGAGGTTTGTTGTTTCTCATCCAGATCCACTCCTAATAACTTTGTAGGAATACGGACTTTCTGTTGCGGCTCTTGATTTTGAGATTGTTGGTTCTCCTGTCTGTATTTATTTCTATCAAGCCCGTCATAAGAGAAATCAAGAGAGCTTTTCGCTGCATTGAATTGGACATAGCCATCGAAAGGTTTTCCATTCTTTGATGTCATACCTTCGACTAACGTTTTTTTACCTTCGTACAATGACTGTAATTGTTCAGGGGAAAGGGGGGCTTCTTTGAGTGTATCCTTAAATGCGACATTGGCTACAGGTATTGCTTCCAGACGGTTTGTTACTTTATCAAGAGATACGAAAGAGGGTATTTCCTCACCTTTGTCTCCTGTAAGTTCAATGATTCTTCCTGCATTGGATGTTTCAAGCAGGTTCTTTTTGTCTTCTTCCGTCAATGTGGCTCCATGAAAAGGAATATCCAAAGTCGGGGCAAGCTGGTAGCTGTCTGCTTTCAGCCGGATACTGCCGTCGGGATTTTCATCAAAGGACAATCGTGCCTGTACCTGAAATGCAATCCCTTCGTAAGTGGGGTTTACTTGTATCAGATTCGGCGATTTATGCCAGTTAAGCATGGCTTTGAGGTTTCCCTGTGCTTCCAGCATCTCGCGGGTAACACCGAGCTTTCCCAATTGTCCCCAATTGATACGGCTTTCATCTACAGGCTTGTACTCCTGAGACTGGTCTTGTGTTTTTTGTTGTTTGTTAAAATCCTCCGGATTGACACGGCTTTGGGATAAAAAGACGGAATTACCATCCTCATCTTTAAACATTCCCTTTAAGGCGGAAGCAATGTTTTCAATCTTTTCAATCGGGGAACGGAAGAAATTGAAATGGGTCGGGTCTTGAAATTCCCTCTTTAAGTTAGAAAAGAAATTCTCCAGAACACCTGCTTTCTCATCAATCTGGATGAATTGCCCCTTATTGGCTTCCGTTGCATCGATAGCATCGAGATTACCCGTGCTGTCCACTCCTTTTACTGCTTTTACCTTATTGCCGTCACTCTTATTGACGACTAGAAGCGTTTCTTTGTTTTTTAATTTTTCGTCCATAATTAATAATTTAATTATTACATCAATAGTAATGCAGGGCGAAAATAGTCTGATCAGATCGGGGTTAATCTATCTTTTGATCGGTTGGTAGTAAGTGGCATCGAAATGGCTGGGAGTGGCGTTTAATTAATATCTCAATAATAAGTCGTTTTTGTTGTCAACCTATTTTAGGACGCGACAAAAAAAAACATAAAAAAGACAGGCACCTTATAAGTACCTGTCTTTTTTATGTTTTATTTGATAGAATTACTTTTTATCCCTCTTCGTACTTTTTTAATTTATATTTTAATATTGCATTTTCTTCGGTAAGAATAAGCAGTTTATCAAGATACTCTGTGAATTTTTCGATTGGATAATTAAATACTTCTTGTTTCTGAACATTTTGTTGCGCATTCATTATACCACTGACATTATCACTCTGTGCCATACTAATATCATGCACAATATATGAGTTTATTGCTTCTTCTGGATCAAAAGACTTCAAGAAATCAACTGGTATATCCATTGCCAATGCTATTTGGTCCAGCAATTTATCATCAATAGTTTTTTTACTCTCCAAATTTGAAACTTCGGTCTGATGTATTCCTAGTTTATCAGCAAGGTCAGTTTGAGTTACTTTTTTCCAAGTACGTGCCAACCTAATATTCTTACCTTGATCTATTTCATTTTCAGATATTACTGCTTCCATAATTAATTTGTAGTTGTTTCAATAGGCTATTATTTATAAAAGTACAATAATTTAAGGATGATTATATTATTTTTCATGAAAAAATTGTGTTTAAATATTTATCTAGAAATTCATATCACTGGTTATAAGTTATTTAAAATAATAATATTTATTTATTTTTTAATGCAATTATCAACTTTATATTTGTCAAAGTAAAATCAATACTATGAGAGGAGAGCCACTAAACCAACTTAAATTTGTCTAGAATTCTAATTAAATTCAGATTTCACGTAATAAATAAAAATTATAGTACTTAATTATAATCAATTTGCAAGTAGCAGTATATATTCCCGGATATTTTCATTACGTGAAATCTGAATAGTTAGAATAAAGCAGATGTCGCAATGCTTATTTAAATCATTTATTTGTTTCTTTGTGCTTTCTATGCTTTCTATTGATATACAATCAAAATCCAATCAATAGTGATATTAATTAAATTAAAAATCTGATATATAATAAAAATAATAAAGTTATCCTTTATATACTCTGAATATTTTCAGACACCTAACCATGAAAAACGATAAAACAACATATGAACGTGAACTGATACTTCGTCTGATAAACAGTGACGAAAAAGCATTCAATGAATTATATGTCCTTTACCGTAAATCGGTATTCTCTACTGTTTATGGTTTTATCCGCAGCAAAGAATTTGCAGAGGATATCTATCAGGATACCTTCACTACCATCTGGAATAATCGCAGCTCCCTTAACCCGAACACTTCCTTTTCATCATTTGTTTATACGATTGCACGTAATAAGGTATATGACTATTTAAGAAGTATCTCAAAACACGAACGTTTACCAGAATGCTTTCTGTCACAAATATCAGATGAGCATGCGGATATCTTAGAGCAATTAAAAACTTGTGAGCTGGAAGCGTTTCTAAACATAGAAATACAGAAGCTTAATAAGCATCAACGGCGTGTATTCAAGATGAGTCGGGAAGAAAATCTATCGTATCGTGAAATAGCCGACCATATGGATATTTCGGTAGATCGTGTAAAATATTTACTAAGTGGATCATTAAAATCTCTGCGTTATAGCTTAAGCAGGTACAATATACTGGCAGTCCTCGGATTTTTATTCTAACTCCTTTTTTATTTACTCACTCCTGTCCCTCTATTGACAAAGAATCAAGGACATTCAACCCCTTCAATAAACTTATTGTTGGTAAAACATAAGTTATCCCTTATATTTCTTTTTAAATTTTTATTTCTATTTTCTCTTTAAGTGAAGTAAATAGGAACTTGAATTATTAATTTAGGTTAATTTTCTACCCTACATGTAGAAATCGCCGTATAGTATATTGTATGGCTATTAAATCTAAACAGAAAGAATAAAATGAGCGATAACGAATTACCCGGATACATCAAACGTTTTCTAAGTGGCAAATGCTCAGAAGAGGATATCAGGCAGGTCATAGAGGATGTGCAAGAGAATCGGAATATGGATATCTATAACGGTCATTTGGATAAACTATGGCTTGACAGTCTGAATCTTAAAAGCACCGATGAAGAAGAGAAGTCCTATTTGGAAGAATCAGCAAAACTTCTTACAAAACTGACAAGAAAAGAATCCTTCGCAAAACGCTTCAAATTGGTTGCTGGGATTGCCGCTTCAATTGCGGTTTTGCTGGGAGTAGTTTATGGCAGCATAAAATACAATTCGTCCGGACAGATCCAACGGGTTGAATATGCCGAAATTCAAACAGATTTCGGTCAGACACGCTCTATTACCCTACCCGACGGGACTCAGGTTACACTGAACTCATGTTCGAAGCTCGTATATCCTGAACAATTCTTAGACGATTGTCGCAAAGTCGAATTAGTCGGACAAGCCTTTTTCAAAGTAGCAAATAATGAAAAACAGCCTTTCGTAGTCCATACCAATAAATTTGATGTCAAGGTGTTGGGTACTCAGTTTGATATCAGAGCATATGCAGAAGACGAAATCCTTTCTGTGGATGTGGAAAGCGGCAAAGTTCAGGTCGATATGCCAGAAGCTATGATACGGCTGGTTGCTCATGAAAAGCTGATTATAAATACTCACAATAACAATCATTATAAAGAAACGGTATCAGGCAAGGTAGCTGTCTGGCGTTCCGGCAAGCTCTTATTTAGAAAAACCCCTATAAAGGAAGTCGCCAAAGAACTTGAACGGGTTTATAATTGTCAGATTACATTCAAGGAAGGGCAATCGTTCGATAACCTTATTTCGGGTGAACATTCCAATCAGAGTTTGGAATCAGTACTGGAATCCCTTGAGCAGGTATCATCCATTTACCATACGCGTGATTCAATTACAAAAGAGATTCTCCTGTACAAAAAGTAAAACCTTTTTTTAACTAAACCATGAAATCAATGAAAGAAACAGCACCGACTTAGCTTCAATAGAAGGAGCATTCCTGCTAGGAACGCTCCCCTTTTTTCGTTGCAGAACATTTATCCCAATCGCAAAACAAGTTTAAATGAACTGTAACAGCATCTTAATAATTTCTCAATTATCAAAACATAGTAAAAATATGAATTTTTATCTAACATCCACGATAAAAACTTTACCAAAATGTAAATTTTTATCACTGCTGCTGATTCTATTTTGTAGTATATGCCCACCCACACAGGCACAGCAAACCAAAAATGGATCTATTTCCTTAAGTTTTAAAAATGAACCTATTGTCATTGTATTTGATAAAATAGAACAGCAATCGGGTTTCTCATTTTTCTATGACGAAAGTGCCCTTGAGAATATCCCGGCTGTAAATGTCGGCTTCTCAAATGAAAATTTACAACAAGTTCTTAAGAAACTCACCGAAAAAACCGGATTAACTTTTGTTGTCAAAGAAAAAACGATATCCGTTATTAAAAAGAAAACTGAGACAGCTGATCCTGTAAAACCTTCTCGAAAAACTTTAACCGGAATCATTACCGATATAAACTTAGAGCCTATTATCGGCGCATCGGTAACAGTTAAAGGAGAAAAGACAGGTACTATTACTGACGTTGATGGCAAATTTAATATCCAAGTACCAACTAAAGGCGTTCTCGTTATTTCATATATCGGTTTTATAACGCAGGAAATTTCAATTGGAGATAAGACGGATATTCAGATTATACTTCAGGAAAACAATGCACTCTTAGAAGAGGTTGTTGTCGTCGGTTATGGCGTTCAGCGTAAAAGGGATGTTACAACTTCCATATCTTCGGTTCGGGCATCAGATATTGTCGATATGCCTGTATCGAACATAGAACAGGCTCTTGCCGGAAGGATGGCAGGGGTACAAGTTGCCCAGACTAATGGAACCCCGGGTGCTGGCTTTAGTGTAAAAGTACGCGGTGTGGGTACTGTTACCGCCGGCAGCTCACCTTTATATGTTGTCGACGGTATGCCTTTGGCTGATGATGTCGCAAACGGTGCGGCTATGACAGTCAGCCCGTTGTCATCGATAGAAATGAATGATATTGAATCTATTGAAGTACTCAAAGATGCTTCTGCTGCTGCTATATATGGTTCCAGAGGAAGTAACGGTGTAGTTATCATCACCACCAAATCAGGGAAGGAAGGAAAGCCTGTGGTCAGATATGACGGGTATTTCGGAGTACAATCCATAAACAACAAAATCGATGTACTGGATGCCTATGAATATTCACAATTAGTATTTGACGGACATAATAACACTTACAGAGATCAGTTGATCAGTGCAGGTAAAGAACATCTGTTTGATCCCTGGGCTACGAATGAAGAACGCTGGAGCAACCTCAAATCAGGAACTATAAATACGAACCAACCGTGGATGATGCCTCCCGAAGTCCTACCTTATGTCAGGGGTGAACAAGGCTTAACCAATACCGACTGGCAAGATGCCATTCTGCGTACCGGTATTATCCACAAACACAATCTATCTGTGGCAGGAGGGAATAAAACCACCAAATACATGGTTTCGGGAAGCTACCGAAATGAAGAAGGAGTAGTCATCGGTTCTAATTTTACCAAAATGGGATTCCGCACGAAGCTGGATTCCGATTACAATAAGTTCAAATTCGGAGGTAATATTAATATTAGTAGAAACGTATTCGATCTGGTGAACTCAGAAGGACGTTATGGCGATGACGGGGTGCTCTCTGCAGCTTTGGGTGCCGCGCCTATTTATCCTGTATACAATACCGACGGCAGTTTTAACTTTGACCATAACAATCTAGGGTACGGACAGTCCAAAATATTAAATCCTGTTGCTATCGCCACACTTATAGATGATCGGATGACAGCTTTACAGATGCTTGCCACAGGCTATGTACAGTATGAGATCACTAAAGGGTTAACTGTTAAAACACAAGGTAGCTGGAATTACAATAACTTTGTACGTTCTTATTACAGGCCTGCGGCATTGCCCGACGCTACCAACCGGACGCCACCGTCCAACCCGACAGCGACATCCCGCATGAAGAATAAATATACCTGGCTATGGGAAAATACGCTTATGTATAAGAAAAAGCTGGGTAAGCACCGCTTTGACGCTCTAGCAGGCTGGACAGCGCAGAAATATCAGGCAGAGGCTAATCGTATTACGGCAAAAGACCTTCCATTTAACGACTTATTGGGTACGATTCCTAACACGGCAACAGCCACTAATTATGATTCGTCATTCGAAGAATGGTCTCTTTTATCGGGTATAGCCCGTGTCCAGTACAATTATGATAGTAGGTATCTGTTTTCGGCAGCCATCCGCAGCGATGGCTCTTCACGGTTCGGGAAGAATAACAGATGGGGGTATTTCCCATCTTTATCAGGTGCATGGTATATAAGTGACGAGGAATTTATGAAACCCATAAGCTGGTTATCCAACCTTAAATTAAGAGGCAGTTGGGGAGTGACAGGCAATATGAGCATTGGAAACTATGCGTCTTTCGCTACTTTAAGCGGCGATAATTACGTTTTTGGAAATACAGCTGGTATCGGAATGTATGAAAAAACAGCAGGAAGCCCTGACATCGGTTGGGAAAAAACATCTCAGGTCAATCTGGGTGTTGAACTGGGTTTATTCAAATGTCTGAATTTAGAGGTGGATATCTATAAAGGAACTACCACCGACATGTTACTGGAAGTACCAGTACTTGAATATTCGGGTTTTTCCTCAGTATTACAAAATATAGGAAAACTAAGTAATAAAGGCATAGAGCTGACTGTATCCACCAATCACAAAATAGGGAAAGTCACATGGATAAACAGTTTTAACTATTCAGCCAACAGCAACAAGGTAATCTCTTTGGGAGGTCCTTCACAGATGGTTACACAAGCTAATAGTGTAATTGACTTTATCACTAAAGTCGGTGAACCTATCGGCAACTATTACACCTATGTAACAGATGGTGTGTATAAGAATCAGGCTGAAATTGATGCTGATATTGCCAATGGAATAATTGTACCCAATGCCAAGCCCGGAGATTTCCGTTTCAAAAAGTTAGGAAACGATGATACAATTAATGCCGATGACAAGGCAATTACCGGAAATTATATGCCTGACTTTACTTATGGCTATTCTACTTCTTTAAAATACAATATGTTTGATTTCAGCCTTTCTTTACAGGGAGTACAGGGTAATGAGATCGCCAATATCAACCGTCGTTATCTGGCCAATATGGAGGGTAATGCGAATCAATTATCGGTTGCTTTGGATCGTTGGATATCGGAAGAAAACACAGGAAGTGGACAGGTTTACAGAGCCAATCGTAGTGCTTCGGGTATGAATTCGGTCATATCAACCTGGCATATAGAAGACGGTTCTTTTATACGTATCAGGGAAATAACGCTGGGAATTACCTTACCCAAGAAAATTACCTCACGGTTCGGAGTAAGTAATCTCAGAACGTATCTTTCTGCATTCAACCCTTTTACTTTCACAAAGTATAGCGGATATAACCCCGAAGTCAGTGCCAATTCCTCCCCTATTATGCAGGGAGTAGACTATGGAACATATCCGTTAGCAAAAAGTATTGTATTTGGTTTAAACCTTAATTTCTAAAGAAAAAAGATGAATTATGAAAAAAATAATATTAAAATCAATTATAACGATTCTGACAATTATGGTATCGGGATGCAGCGATTTTTTGGATTTATCACCTAACTCAAATATCGGCACTACCGGAAATTTCTATAAAAACGATAAGGATATCGAGTATGCCCTGACCGCAGCTTATGCCAGTTTACAGTCTACAGAATACTATAAGGATTATATGGTATTGATGACCGATGTACGCTCCGATGACTTATCATCTTTTGCCAATGTAGGAAGTAATGCAGGTAGGGAGCACAGTATCAAGATATTTACGGCTCAGTCGGACAATCAGATTTTCAGAAAAGTATGGAGTAAAATTTATGAGACAATATATAGATGCAACAATGTCATTTACCATATATCAGTAGTTTCAAATCCTGAACTAAAACAACAATATGAAGCAGAAGCCCGTTTTCTAAGAGCATTGTGTTATTTTAATATTGTCAGGTTTTGGGCAGAGGCCCCCTTGTTAGTGACTCCTGTCACTACCAGTGAAGCAGCCAAATACGGACGCAATAGCACAGCCGAAATATACAGTCAGATCGAATCAGATTTGCAATTTGCATCTAATCCGGATAACCTGCCTAAAAAATTTTCCGGAAATAATTTGGGTCGCACCACCTGTCTGGCTTCGAAAGCACTGTTAGGGAAAGTCTTTTTACAGCAAAGAAAATGGGATCAGGCTGCAACGACATTAGGCGAACTTATCAATACCGATAATTCAAATACTTATAGCTTATTACCCGACATTACAGATGTTTTCAGCACTGCGCCTGCTCCCGGTAGCAGTGCCAATGACTTTAGAAGTTATACAGGCTGGAAACCTCAGACAATGAACAAGGAGATTTTATTTGCCGTACTCTTTAATAAGGAAATAACCTCTGAAGGACGCGGAGCATTGGCTTATTATTCCAATCAGGCGGATATAAACGAGGTCTTTAAAAACAGCAGTCCGGATAAGTTGTATGATCCCGGCGACAGGCGTATAGACTTGATGCGTAATATAAGAGGAACCAATACCGACAACAATCTGTTGGTAAAGTATGCCGATATCCAAAGTACTTTAGGTCAATACGGATACCATACTCCTGTATTACGATGGTCTGATGTACTTCTGATGTATGCGGAAGCATTAAATGAAGTAGATTATAACAGTTCGTCAAACAGCCCTGCACTCAAAGCGTTGAACGAGGTAAGGACACGTTCTTTTGCACAAGGAGGGTATATGGTATCGGACTTACCGGATCAGGAAATATTCCGCCGAGCTGTGTTACTGGAGCGAAGGCTTGAGTTCCCGATGGAAATGCAACGCTGGTTCGACCTGTTGCGTACAGGCGATGCTATCGATGCTATCGCTAAAATCGGGATTACAATTAAGCAAACCGACCTTTTATACCCGATTCCTAACAGCGAAATCATTTTAAGGAATGATACCGATAAATTTCCTCAAAATCCTGGATATTAAAATAAGACAAGTAAAATTCACCTGCTCTCACTTTTACAGAGAGCAGGTTCTAACACATTTCTGAAGATGAAAAAGATTCATTTTATATTCTTGTCTTGTTTCTTTTCTACGCTGAGTTTCTCACAGGAAATCGGAGAAACATTTCCTCTCTGGCAAAAGAGATATATGGATATCCATCATATTAATACTGGATGTGGAGAATGCACATTTTTCATACTGCCAGATGGAACCACAATGCTGATCGATGCGGGCGAAAATAATCCGGATAATATCCGTCATGTACCTGCTGTACCCAACGGCTCCAAATCTCCGGCGGAATGGATTCTGAAATATACAGCTCATTTTGCCCCCAATAATCCGAAACTGGATTATGCTCTGATCACCCATTTTCACAGCGATCATATGGGGGGAGTATTCAAAACTAAGAACAGTTCGGGCAAATATTATGAAACGGGAATTATCACAATTGCCGAGCATATGGAAATTGGCAAACTCGTTGACCGGGCTTTTCCTGATTATACCTGGTTAATTGATGACCGGGATAAGATAGTAAATAATTACCTAGCTTTTCAGAAAAACACTTCCCGCCATTTTACACTGGAACGGTTTAAACCTGGATATGACAACCAGTTCAACCTTTTATACGATACAATATCCTATGCATCCGGTTTTAGCATACAAAATATTTATGCCAATGGTGACTTATGGACAGGTAAAGGTATATCCACACGGCATTTATTTCCAGATATGGGGACAGTTGAAACCTATGATAAACCTCGTGAAAACACATTGAGTTGTGCCATAAAAATAAGCTATGGTGATTTCTCTTATTATACAGGTGGTGATATTTCAGGGTATCCAAGACCGGGAAGAAGCCTCTGGCATGATGTAGAATCACAAATGGCTCCAGTTATCGGACAGGTTGATGTTTGTGTTGTCAACCATCATGGAAATAATGATGCCACAAACGACACATTTATCTCTACTCTTCAGCCAAATGTATTTGTAATTATGGCTAGTGATGCCTTGCACCCTAATCATACGACACTATACCGGATGTTATCAAAACAATTGTATCCAGATAAGAGGGATGTATTCTCAACAAATCTCCATAAGGCGGCTAAGGTTGTCATAGGAGATTTAACAGACCAAATGAAAAGTACACAGGGACATATTGTCATACGGGTGTTTCCCGGTGGCAATAAGTATTTTGTCTATATACTTGATGACAACAATACCAATTACAGGATTAAATCCGTATTCGGTCCATATAATTGTAAACAAAAAATATAAAACGTATGAAAAACCTAAAGAGACATATATTATTTTATGTATTGTTGGCTGTATGCAAGTCACTGTTGATGGCACAGAACACACAACCGAAGGTAATGGTGGCATCACATCGTGGCGACTGGCGGAATTATTCGGAAAATTCAATAGAGGCTATTGAGGGCTGCATCCAAATGGGAGCCGATATTGTTGAAATTGATATTGCCAGAACAAAAGACGGGCATCTGATATTGATGCACGATAAGAAGATAGACCGCACAACCAATGGAAAAGGAATGCCCGGTGATTATACTCTGGAAGAAATAACAGGATTCTATCTCAAAAACGGGTTGGGAAGGGTTTCTGAATATAAAGTACCGACATTGGAACAGGCTATGCTTACAACTAAAGATAAGATTATAGTCAATCTCGATAAGGCAGATCAATACTTCGATGATGTCTACGAAATTCTTAAAAGAACGGGGACAATTCATCAGGTTATTATTAAATCGGACAAACCATATACAGAGCTTGAAGATCAATATGGAGAAGCTTTGGGACAGATGGTATTTATGCCTGTTGTCAATTTAGATAAGGATTTATCCATAGAGGCATTAAATGCTTTGCTGGATAGGCAATACCCTTTCTATGAAATTGTTTTTGAACAGGAGGATAAGGAGTTGTTATTGCATATTAAGGAGAAGTTGCAGAATACTTCTTCTGTGATTTGGATCAATTCACTCTGGCCTTCACTTTGCGGTGGCTATAGTGATGACAGGGCAGTTATAGACCCAGATAAGAATTGGGGATACCTGATCGATGAGCTGGGAGCTCGAATACTTCAGACAGACCGCCCAATGCAAATGCTGGATTATTTGAGAAAGCGAGGTCTGCATGATTAAAAAAATAATGAAGTTCTTTTCACCTCTTCCTTCAAAAGAAAAATTGGCAGAAGATAAAAAACACCTCAAAAAGCTGCAATGGTCGGTTTTTCTTTCAGCAACTATCGGTTATGGTTTATATTATGTTTGCAGGCTTAGCCTGAGTGTGGTCAAAAAGCCGTTGGTAGATGGTGGTATTCTAACTGAAAATGAGTTAGGGATAGTAGGCTCTGCACTTTTCTTTACGTATGCAGCAGGTAAGTTTGCCAATGGCTTTATGGCAGACAGGATAAATATCAAACGGTTTATGGCTATCGGATTACTGATCTCGGCTTTAGTGAATATCACACTGGGATTTTCTCATTCCTTCTGGGCTTTTGTTATCCTTTGGGGAGTAAACGGCTGGGCACAGAGTATGGGTGCTCCGGCAAGTGTGGTCGGATTATCGAGATGGTTCACCGACAAAGAACGGGGTTCATACTATGGGTTCTGGTCTGCCAGCCACAATATCGGTGAAGCATTGACTTTTATAGCTACAGCTTTTGTGGTCAGTATTGCCGGATGGCGGTGGGGATTTGAAGCGGCGGGAATCGCCGGGCTGATAGGAGCTACAATTATCCTATTCTTTCTGCATGACAGTCCGACAAGCAAAGGCCTTACATCCGTTATGCCCGCCAAAGAAATAAACAAATCGGTAGGGGCAACACAGCTTGAAGTCCTGAAAAACCCACTTATCTGGATACTGGCACTGTCAAGTGCGTGTATGTATATCAGCCGTTATGCGATTAATAGTTGGGGGATCTTCTTTTTAGAGAATGAAAAGTCATACACTTCTGTCCAGGCCAGCAGTATTATTGCCGTATCTTCCGTCTGCGGTATAATCGGTACTGTCTTGTCAGGGGTTCTCTCCGATAAATTATTTAAAGGCAATAGAAATATTCCTGCCCTGATATTCGGTATCTGCAACACCATTGCTATCACATTGTTTGTCTTTGTTCCTAAAGGGTATTTTGCCATTGATATTTTCAGCATGATACTGTTCGGTTTATCTATCGGTGTGTTGATCTGTTATCAGGGAGGATTAATGGCGGTCGATATTGCTCCCAAGAAAGCCTCTGGAGCTGCATTGGGGGTTATAGGCATTGCCAGCTATATAGGTGCGGGTGTACAGGATATACTCAGCGGGCGTTTAATCGGTGAAAGCAAAACAATTGTAAATGGAATAGCGGCTTATGATTTTTCGTCTATCCGCTATTTCTGGATTGCAGCGGCTATAATCTCTGTATTACTATGTGCTTGTCTGTGGAGAGGACGTACAACAGCAAAATAAATAATTCACGATACATAAAAATACTGATAATAAGCTATTTATTTTGTTTTATTTTGCATTATTGAAACGATGCCGTTTTTTAAATCTTTGCTTCTGTGTGGGAAAAAATAGATTTTTATACATAATAAATACTCCGTATCTTTTATTTTTGTAGCAAATACGCTTCTAAAAAATAAATATTACATGAACAACGAGCATCCTATAGTCATAGATTTTATTAAAGTCATAAAACAGTCAATGCCGGATAATCAGCATCTTGCAACCTTTCTGATAGATATTCTTCCTATTGGTAGAGAGGCTGTTTATCGCCGGATCAGAGGTGAAATACCATTTACAATGCCCGAGATGTCTATCGTTGCAAATCGATTAAACTTATCAATCGATAATCTTATTGACAATAGGAACATAAATAAAATACCTTTCGATCTGGATTTAATCAATGATTCTTTTCCGTTAAACGGTTTTATTGAAATACTAGAAAGGCAGAAGTCTCATCTCGAAAACTTTCAAAAAGACAAAAAGATTTCTTTAAAAGCAGCGTTTAACAGTATCCCGTACTCGTTCTTATTAGAGTACGGGATGATAACCAAATTTCAGCTTTATAAATATATATATCAAATATCCCCATCACCTAATATTGGAGCTCTTTCGGACTATAAGATTTCAAATGAGATTAAAACAATGCAAAATGAATGGCTTAAAGCCATGAGAAAGTTGGACAGTTTTCAATATATTTTAAACAAAAGACTACTCATTTATGTTGCTGAAGACATTGCTCAGTTTTATAGTATGAAATTAATCTCAGCAGAAGAGAAAGAATTACTAAAAGATGAAATACTTATTTTTCTTAACGATTTAGAAGAAATGACTGTCACCGGAATCAGTAAGATTACAGGGAAACAAATAGAAATCTTCCTATCCCATATACATTTTGACACTTCTTATATTTATTATGAGAGTGAAGATATGGAAATCGCTCATTTTAGATTATTTACAATCAATGGTATTCGTTCGAATAATAATAGAATATGTGAAAAGCAAAAAAGATTGTTAGAATCACTCCTTCACAATTCAACCCGGATCACATTGAGTAATGCCTTGTTCCGGAAGCAGTTCTTTAGGGATCAACATAAGGATATAAGTAAAATCCTGAAATGAATTTTATATTTAATATTATCTGACTAAACCGAGAGATAGATCCTAAAAGCTCTCTTTTGTCTTTATACCCTCTTTGAGAAGGACTTTTTCCTTTATATCGACATTTTTTTATTAAAACGGACATAGACTATTGCTTATTCCCTGTGTTGTTCCTCTTTATTTGTCCGTCAGACCCTTATCTTTGAGATATTTTAATCGTTATTATACTTAATTTTATAGATCATGAGAAATATTTTTATAGAGGCAATAAAAGAGTCATTAGCAGGAGAAAGTAATAGCACTATTAATAGTCGGATTGCCCAGATTCTACCTTTGGGTAAGGAAGCTATTTATCGCCGATTAAACGGACATGTAAATTTCTCCTTAAGTGAAGCCATAGAAGTGTCAAAAGCTCTTAATATATCTTTAGATAATCTTTATCAGAAAACAAGCATAAGAAAAGCCTCCTTCAATATCAAGCTTATCAATGTAAATGATCCAGCTTGCAATTATTACGATAGATTGTCCGATTATGTTCATGTTTTTGAAAAAATGAAGAACTCGGATCAATCAAGACTTCGTTCTGCATATAACATAATGCCTTATTCTTTTTTTATAGACAGAGAAGTACTATCAAAATTTCATTTATATAAATGGTTATATCTGGTTGGGGCAATAAATTATAAAGTCACATTTTCAGAATATAAAATTCCTAAAGACATATTGAATATTCAGCGCCGTTTCAGGGAAGAAAACCAATGTGTAAAAGTGGCCTCATTTATATTAGCGCGTGATCTCTTCAAAAATTTTGCGGAGGATATTGCATTATTTTATGAATTGGAATTGATTCGGACAGAAGAGAAGGCTATATTAAAGCGCGATTTATTAGGGATACTTAAAACAATAGAAGACACGGCCAAAGCGGGCAAATATACAACCGGCAGAGAGGTATATATATATCTGGCAAATATACATTTTGATGCTTCTTATACGCATTTTGAAAGTGATAACTTTGAAATGGCGCATTTTAGGGTTTTCTCAATTAATGGAATAGAGTCGTCTAATCCTGCAATTTGCAATCAAACTAAAGTCTGGATCGATTCTTTACAGAACTATTCAACATTAATAACAAAAAGTGATAGTGTGCATCGCACTTTGTATTTTGAAGAACAGAGAGCTATAATAGAGCAGGTGCTGGAATAGTTATTATTTTTTATCTTCATTATATCAACAATTATATTCAATTCGATTTTAATTAATTGTATTGATATCTTCAATCTCTGATTTAACTATCGTAGAAACAAAGTCATTTATGATAGCTTTCCAAATAAATCATAATGCAATAGTTAAAAACTAATTTCTTCTTCCTTGTTTAAAACACATCGGTTTACTGAAAAATTCAGTACAAAAACACCATTTTTGCAGATTTGTTAAATAGCTTCTGCTTTTTTTCCTGTTTTTCTGCATTCCCTGGTCTCTTGTCTGTCAAATAGAAAAAAGGCCCTTCCAAGTTCCTCCATTTTTAAACTATTCCCAATTTATCTTTGTATGCAATACATCCTGATATAAATAATTGATTCAAAACAGAATATAAATATACCTATTGTGAGTTAGTGATTTCTTACTATTGTCTTTTTCATTGTTAAATGTTATTTGATGGTAAAATTTTAAACGAACATATTGACAATAAGAGAATATTCATTATCAATTTTTGTAAAATCAGCTTTATAACATGTCTGTAAAGTAGATATGTTTCGGATAATCTTGTCCAAAGAGAGGGAATTTCATATCTAGTTTGTTTCTGCGCATATAATGAATAAACCGAAAACCAAATTTTTAATCTAAAGATCAAAATGAGATGAATTTATTGTATTCAAAAGAACATGTGAGCTGTTTTAATTATAGTCATTCTACGAAACCAATTATCGAAGAACTTAATATAAGTGCGGAAGAGAAAGAATCGATTTCCATCAATACAAACGAAATTGTTTTTTTCCTTGAAGGGAAGCTACGTTTTATTTTCAAAGGATTTCCGGAATATATAGCAACTAAAGGAGAAGTAGTCTTTCTGGCCGCAGGAGGACATTTCTTTTATGAAGCGCTGAGTGACTGTATTATAGTTATATTCAGGATACATAAACCAATGAAACTTTGTACTACCTTCCCCGTTGAAAAACTGAATAATATTAAAAACATAGATCCAAAAAATCAGTACAAGCCACATACAGAGCACCTGTCTCTCTTACAAATGAATCCCCGAGTATGGTATTTAATATATGGTGTGAGAGATAGCCTGAGTGATGGACAACGATGTGTCCAATTCTTTGAGTTGAAAATACAGGAGTTTTTCTTAACGCTTCGAGCTTATTACACAAAAGAAGAAATCCATGATTTTCTGTATCTGGTATTAAGTGGTGATACTGCATTCTCCGAATATATACGGCTCAACTGGAAAAAGCACAGAACTGTAGGAGAATTAGCACGATCAATGAATATGGCAACCAAAGCCTTTACTCTTAAATTCAAGGATATTTTCAAAACTTCTCCATATAAATGGATGCTACTCGGTAGAGCTCAACATATACAGAATGAGATACTAACAAGTAATAAACCGTTCAAACAGATTGCAGCCGAAAACAACTTTGTTGCCATCTCCCAGTTTTCCCGATTTTGCAAAAAGCATCTGGGACAAAACCCCTCCGAAATACGTTGCAAAAAAATGTAACATGACCTTAATTGTTAAACTAAAAGCCCAAATTATTAACACTTGTTTTAAGAATCAGACATATTTTTGTCCCTATAAGCATTAAGAACCACAGCTTTAGTCTTATATACTCTAGAGACTTCTTTTTATAAACTTTAAGAAAAAAGATGTTGTACTTCAAGTTGACTCTTTTTATCGAAAACTAGAAATCTAAAAACGAATAATCGATATGTATAGACCAATACTATTATTGATAATAATACTACTTAATTCAGCCTTTGTAAAGATTCATTGTCAGGAATCCAACTACAAAGAATTTGGAGCAGCACCTCCTTCTTTGCCCTATCTGGCAATTAAAACCAATCTTCTTTATAACCTGACTACTACGATGAATCTGGGAGGCGAAATAAAATTGTCAGATTACCTGACATTCGACTTGTCGTTAAGTTATAATCCGTGGACGTTTTCGGACAACCGGAAGTTCAAGCATATCTCAGTCCAGCCTGAAATACGCTACTGGATTTACGAACCTTATAATGGACATTTCTTGGGAGTGCATCTGCTTTACAGCAACTTCAATGTAGGGAACATAAAGCTTCCATTAAATATACTGCCCGGCCTGAATGATTATCGCCACCGTGGTGATGCTTATGGCTTAGGGGTGTCTTATGGGTATCAATGGATTCTTTCCCCCCGGTGGAATTTTGAGGCTACTTTCGGATTTGGCTACTTGTATTTGGATTACAGCCGTTATGAATGTCATACCTGCGGTAAAAAAATAGATGAGAAAAAGGATCATTATTTTGGACCTACCAAAGCCGGAATATCATTGATCTACATTATCAAATAGAATATTAAAGAAAAAACAAATTTAATTTATGCATATAATAAAACGACTCGTTGTTCTTCATCTCTTTATTTTGACCAGCCTGGCTATATACTGTCAGGGCATTGTTGAACTTGAAGTAGGAGATATTGAAAGAGAAAACGACAGTTTGGTTATTAATTACTCGGTAAAAATAGGTAAAGGGGCTGTAGAAACGAGTCAAAAACTGGAGATCAAACCTATTCTACAAGCCGGCGATTCAGTTTTCATTCTGCCGAAAATAAATATTATAGGAAAAAATAAGAAGAAAGTCTTTTCTCGGTTTGAAAAGGCGAACATGAAAAATTATGTACCTATCGATATTAAAAGAGATACCCTTATCAACTATCTTGTAAAGATGCCCTACCAAGCATGGATGGATTCAACCTCTTTGGTATTGCTACAAGGAATAGAAGGCTATCGGGGGAAAAAGATACTGACTATATACAAACAGAAATATTCAGTCGCTACAGCTAAACAGGAGAATTGCGAAGTAATATATATTCCAAGTTTTATATCACCAGACAAACCTGAAGAACAAAAAGACGCCCAATATCTATTAAGATTTAAGCAAGGAAATGTTACTATTCTATCCGAGTACGAGAACAATTTTCAGAAATTGAATTCTTTAGAAGAGAAAGTCCGCATGATTCAAGAGAATCCTTCAATTGAGTTACAAGCTATACACATTATCGGGTACACATCTCCTGACGGAAACTTTTACAACAATGCTCGCATCGCCATACAACGGGCAGAAGCATTAAAGGATCATTTAACCAGCCTATTCAACTTACATGCAGATATATTTAGCATCTCCTCGGTTTCTCAAGACTGGGACGGTCTGATTCGAATGCTAAAAAAAGAAGAAGTACCACATAAAGGCAAATTGTTGGAACTTATTAGTACAATAGCCATAGATCAAGATTGTGATAGAAAACTGCTTGAATTATCTCGCAATAAAATGTATCACAAATCTCTTTCTGATGTATTTTCCTCACTCCGCCGGGTAGAATGCCTGATTGATTACAAACTAAATAACAACCCCGCAGATCAGAACTATTGTTTTTCAGAAGACTCTATTGCAAATAATAATGCAGCGGCAGTTATGATCAGTAGATCGAAGGTTGATGAGGCAAAAATCTTTTTGGAAAAAGCAGGGAATACATCAGCAGCTCTAAATAACCGAGGAATAATTAGTATGCTGGAGGGAGACACAGATCAGGCAGAAGCTTATTTCACAAAAGCAAGTCATCTGGGAAATAAAGATGCCGTCGAAAATTTGAAACAATTATTGACAAAACTAAAAGAATAATACTCAATAAGAATAATGAATGACTTTGAGAATACAGAAAAATAAATCTGATTATTAATTAATTTAAAGTAAGATGAAAACAAAATTTAGGTATTTGACATTTTTAGCAGTAAGCCTGTTTCTAGGCTTTACTAGTTGCTCCAACGACGATGCAACAGGCGGAGAGGAGAATAATGAACCCAAAAGCCTCTTTCTGAAAATAAGTAATGGAGATATTGCAACTTATGGTACTGGCCCAACTGTAGTAGATAACGCAGATATTGACTTTTCCGGCGGAATTATATACTTTGTGAACTCTGACGGGATGATACTAAAACATTATACTCTTACAGTAAATGCTACCAGTGAAACGAACATTAATTTTTCAGATATACAAGATGGAACAACTATAGAGAACCTTCCCGGAGGTGTGTCAAGTGTGCATGTAGTTGGTAATTATACAGGAAGTCCATCTCTTATTACTTCGGGTAATATTTCTGCAGTAACTAATAAAGTACTGACTGTGGCAAGTCAGCACGATATTGAAAACGTGAACCTATATGGAACAAACACAATTGTTTCCGTAGGACCTACAGAACCCAATAAGTACACTTGTGCAATTAATTTACGTCCTACTGTTGCACGTATCGAGCTGACTGATATTACTGCATCGGGAGTGATCACTAGTTTTAAAGTAGATGGCATTTTTATCGACAATTATTATTCTCAGGCAACTATCAATTCGACTTTAGAAATGGTAAATCTTCAAGATAACGGTACTACCTCAGGCGATTTTGTGGGCGGATCAACTGTATATCCGGCCAGCCTTACTCCGGCTATTTATGATTACTACACATCACCTTTAGAGTCAGCATCTAAGGTTGTAGCATTAGCCGATGATGATGTCTGGAGATATAGCCTGTTTGCAAGACAGGCAGGCAGTGAAATACCTCGGATCATTATCCGCTTAAGTGAAATAGAGACAACTCCGGAAAGTAACATTACTATTTCAGGCACTCGTTTTATCACGATAAGAGGATTTAAGAGTGGCAGCACTTCGCTCTCCGTAATTAAAAGCGGAGAGATTTACAATATCGGAGCCGGTGACCTCGTATTTGACGAGTCAAATTTGGCGATAACACCTAATGAAGCCAAAATAGAAGTAGAGGTTACCATTGCATTGGCTAAATGGAAAGTGGTACCTATAACACCGGAGCTGTAATAGCCCTTAAATATTCGGCGGAGAAATAGATTGTTTTCTCCTGCCGGATTTTTTCAATTTAGAACTAATAAATTCATTTTCAATGAAATTACGATACAAACAAGCCTGAAAGAAATAAAGTGAATATATAAACATATAATAGAAAAAGAACTCATGAAACTATTCTATATTAGCCTGTTGCTGTCAGCTTTGTTTTTGAGTGGATGTATCGGCGAAGACATGGATGCATGTATCGAATCTGAAACGAACAACCTGACTCTTAAGTTTTGCTATACGGACGGTGACGGTTGGGATATCTTTTCCGATAAGATAAATAAAGTAGATGTTTTTGTGTTTAACCAGACAGGCTCTTTTATTTGTGCCGAATCTGTTGATAAGACTTCGTTATCTGTTTTTGCAGGAACACAGATGAATTTATCACCTGGAACCTACCGTATCGTTTGCTGGGCTAACTCGTTTGACAATACAAAATTCAATCTCTCCGACGATAATATCGCATTCACAGATGCTTTTATTCATAACTCTTTATGGGAGGACGTGGATGCTTTATTCGTAAATGGTGATCCTTTGTACTATGGTCAGCCTATACAAGATGAATTATCTTCTTCACAAGAATTTACAGTAATTATTCCGGATAAAGGAGAGGCCACAGCTACTATTCCTTTCTGTCCGGCACATATTACCATCGAGGTGTTTGTTACAGGTCTCGAAGATTTATCTATCGGAGGCGAATTACTCGCGCCAACAATAGAACTGGCAGAGATCTTTACACATTATAACTTTGATATGCAGACTTTAGAAGCGACAATTCCTTATCGGGACATTTCTACATTTCACAGCATTGACGAACAACAAATAGCTGCGAGTTGCTTCTACACTCCTCTTTTTGATGAGGATACCTCAATAGAGATAATAATAAAAAAAACGTCAGACCAAACTACGGTTACAGCCTTTAGCCTAGCGGATTTTATGATAGAAAATAATATAAAGATAGACCCAACAGGGGAAACGGTTATCCCGATATTGATTGAATATAAACAGGCTTCTGTTGAAATTAAGCTTCCTACATGGGGCAAAAATCCGATTAAGCCGGAAATGTAAGATAAAAAAGTGTTTTAAACATACTCTTTTAGATCGCTAAATATAAAGAGTATACATAAAAGAGAAAGTCGTTTAATAAGTTATGTAGCGAATAACTTATATAATATATAATATATAAAATATACCAATGATATCGAATATGGTAATTAACAGATGGAATAATAAATTTTTGAAAATATTGGTTTTTATTTGCGTACCAATATTTATTTGTGGTTGTAAGGATGACCGCGAAGATTATAATTATTCCAAAACAGGAAAAGAAACAACTGTTAGTTTTTCGGTTCGTGTCCCCGGGGCAGAAACTCCAAAAACTTATGCTTTAGATCTATTTGATGAAAACGAAGTAAGAACAATCGAAATATTACTTTTTAATAGTATCTCGGGGGAGTACATAAAAAATCCGATATATAGTAATACAATATCGGACAACCCTGAAAATATCCGGATCAAGACCTTTACGGTAAAAGTATTGGAAGGAACCTATGATATGATTGTCCTTGCCAATTCCCGCCAAAGCCTGACAAGTATATTGAATGATATTAATGCAGGAGATTCAAAAGCATCTGTCCTGGAAAAATTGTTAGTCCATAATACCGGAAAATGGAATACAGATTCCGGTTCGAATGAATACATAGCAATTCCTATGTGGGGAGAGATTTCAGGTATTACCGTCACTTCGGCTATGCCATCAAATATTCTGCTCACATTGCTTCGCATGGTTTCAAAAATAGATGTAACACTCGCAACTGATGATGCCAAGAACAAATTCGAATTGAAAAGTGTACGTCTCTACAATTACAACAATAAAGGCTATATTGCTCCTCTCGATAGCAATTGGGATGGAGATGATTATACCGTTGTGGCTCCATCTATACCTGCCTCAGCTATAAAACCCGAAAATCCGGGACAAAGCCCTCTTCTGTACGATGGTTCAACTATTAATAGTGGAGTTTCTTGTACTAGTGAGATTTATACTTTTGAGGCACCGGCAGGAAGCTCGTCTAATCTGCATAGTAACACTTGTCTGGTAATTGGTGGAATCTACGAAAATGACAGCAATGAAACCTATTACAGGATCGATTTTACAAATAGCTCCGAAGCCACTGTTACTTACCTTCCATTACTTCGAAACCATTGTTATAAAGTAAATATAACCGCTTTGGCCGGAGCCGGATACACAAGTCCTGAAGAAGCGTTCAAATATCCGACTTTCAATATTGAATCGGAGATTATCAGTTGGAATGAATCCAAAATAACAGATATTGTTTACGACGGACAGTATATGCTTGGCGTATCACAGCGGGAGTATATCTTCTCTCGTGAAGAAAGAGCTATCTACAGTGATGATAATGCATTATCGATAACGACCGATTATCCTGAAGGATGGAAAATTGAAAAAATAATTGATGAAGAGGGTAAAACAATAAGTGATTGGTTAGACTTGAGTATACGAAATGGAGATGCAGGTACGACAACCGATGTTAGTATTATTTTGAAAGAAAATGAACAGTCTGATCCTCGTAAAGGGTTTATCCACTTGGTTGCCGGACGCCTGAGAACCGCTGTTGAAATCACACAAGACATAGAAACAGGAAAAAATTTGATTATAAAGGATGTTTTAGGCCTGTCGGTAAATGAACCCTTTTTCTCTAGTCCTGTTGGCGTTCAGCCGGAAGCACAACAATTTACCCTAAAATGGCTACCTACAACATCAGATGTTTCAGTTAGCATAGAGAATATAGGTGATGAGGGTTTCGACTTCGATGATTCTTCAGACAAACCCGGCATAAGTTTTACTACGATCTCTGACCCTACTGGTGAAGGTACATATACATTGAATATAAAGCCTCGGGCATTTACCAATGAAGAAGTAGCGGCAAAACCTTTCCTTGATAAGATTTCAAAAATCAATTTTACGCTGTATAATGGTAAGGGCTATGCCTCCCGAAATATTTATCTACACCACATTCATTATAATGTAGTGGTAGAAACAAAAGACTATTATATGCTTAATGGCAGTAGATATTCGCTACGAGTTAAAAGTAACACAGGCTGGAGGATTAAGTCTGTGACAGAGGAGCTTGATTCGGGAGCAATTGGAGCTTTACTTAACCTGGGCTATTCTGATAATCTTCGCGCCGGTGAACTTGGGGGAAATAATACTGAATTAGGAGACCTACTTAGTTTTACTGTAGCCAATACAAATACTTCAGGAGGAAAAGTAAAGATTGTTTTTGAAAGCTTAGAAGCTAATTTTGATGACATCTCGATAGAGTTAAATCTAGCAAGCGGATATTACCCGGCGATGCACTTAGGTTGGGCAGGAAGTAATATTTATTATGATCAGGAAAAAGGACATCTCACTTTTAAGGATGTAAATACCACTACCCATCAAAACTATCAGGGGCTTTATTTCAAATGGGGCAGCCTGTATGGTATTTCGCCTGTTGAATCTCTCTATTCTATGCAGACACCTCTTTATGGACCCGGAGGAGAAACTTTCAGAGCATCTTGGTTTGATATAGAACATATAAGAGATAATGAGCAGATTCAAAGCTTTCCACCTTCAGGAAAGACTCTCCGTGACCGCGCATACCTTTATGAAGTAACTGACGAAGTCACAGGACGTGGTGATATTTGTAAATATTTGACTGATAAAGGATGGGCTCCTCCGGGACGAAAATGGCGTATGCCTACTTCTACGGAGTTCGAACCGTTAGCAAGTTATTCCAATACAGGGCCAAACTATGATTTGAGGTCTGATAAAGAGGATGGAAGTTTTATTATCACTCATGGATGGAACAAATCGGATACTGGCTCACCCTTTTTCCCTGCGAGTGCAAATAGAAATCATAATTATCTTTATACAGAGTCACTTATAGTTGAAGTTGAGCCTGGGCAATTGGTTAATGGTGGAAAAGAAATAATGGGTGGAGCATATTGGGCTTCATCTACAGAGGAAATATACTCATTTGGGTTATGGTTTAACTTAGCGGGAGCATTTCCGGACACTCGAATGAATAGCAGGGAAAACGCCTTCACCATCCGTTGTGTAGTTGATAGCTGGGATTAATTATTGTTTATATGAATTTTACAAAAATAGAATAATGTATCAGGAAATGAAGATAGAAAAGACTCTAATGCTAAAATGGATTACTCTTAGCTTATTATTTATTTTTCTTTCTTGTAAGGATGAAAATGAAGGATACGATTCTTATAAAGGGATAAAGCGTGGTATGATTAGTTTCTCTATTCGTACACCAAGCGATAGCCCCCCCCGACAAGATGAAGTAAATGAGCCTAACGAAAATGAGATCAAAACAATAGAGATATTGCTCTTTGATACTCATGGCTATACTAAAGAACCTATTTACTGCAATGAGATAACGGAAAATGAATTCAATAATAGTATAAAAACGTTCTCTGTTAAAATACCGGAAGGCACGTATGATATAGTAATTCTAGCGAACTCGAGAGCAGCACTTACCTCTATTCTTGATGATATTCAAGAGGGAAACTCTAAAGAATCAGTTTTAGAAAGACTGATAGTGACTAATAATACAAAGTGGAATACAGATGCATCTTCGGGTACCTATATGCCAATCCCTTTGTGGGGAGAAAAGACTTCTGTAACAATCGCTAGTGAAACATCCCACTCAGTTCCTATAAACCTTGTCCGCATGATGTCGAAAATAGACGTAGCTCTGACTACAGAGATTGCTAAGAATAATTTTAAATTGAAAAGCATACGCCTCTACAATTATAATAATAAAGGAAGGATAACTCCCGCATCAGATAATTGGAATGGAGAAAGTGTTATTGCACCAAGTATTCCCAATGGAGCAGAGAAACCCGAAAATCCGGAACAAAATCCACTCGTATACGATAATCAGGCAATTACAATAGAAGATATTGCTTGTTTGAACGAAATATATGCATTTGAAGCCTCTGCCGGAAGTTCTTCCGCGTTACAAGAAAATACATGTCTGGTCATCGGAGGTATTTATAAAGATGACAATAGCCCGACTTATTATCGCATCGACTTTGCTCAGACAACTTCAACCAGTATTACTTATCTGGCTCTACTTCGAAACCATCACTATAAAGTAGATATTAACGAAATCAGTGGTTCGGGGCTAACTACTCCCGAAGAGGCATTCAAAGCACTTCCCGTTAATATAAAAGCAGAAGTACTTGATTGGGAAGAAGTTCATATGTCGGATGTTGTAACAGACGGTCAATATTTGTTGACTGTTTCTCAGGGAAAATTCCTTTTTTCAAAAGAATCCCGTACCACCACCAGTGAAGATAATACTCTGTCAATTACATCAGACTATCCGACAGGTTGGAGCATTGACAAAGTTGTAGGCACTGCCAATACAAATATAACATGGTTGAAAACAAACAAGACCAATGGAGCTACCGGCGAGACGACAGAAGTATCACTAATTCTAGATGAAAATACAACAGGTTATACCCGATCCGGATTTATCCATCTGAATGCCGGACGTCTGACATATGTTGTAGAAGTAGTTCAAAATACCCAATGGGCAATCAGTCTAGTTATAAAAGATGCAGAGGGACAAAATGAAATTGAGGAATTAATTTTCGGGATTTCTAAATCAGCCCCTCCTTTTCCAAAGCAATTTATAGTCCAATGGGAACCCGTCGACGCACTCATTTCCATAACAAGAGAGACATTTGATGGGAAAGCTCATTTCGAATTTGCTCCGTCCTCCGAAAAACCGGGACTGGATATGGCTACAATAAGCAATTCTTTAGGCATAAAAACGCTGAATATTGTTCCAACAAAAATAACATCAGAAGAACTTGCTGAAGATCCTTTTAAAGAAAAACTTACCAAAGTGAATTTCACCGTTAATAAGGGAGGATTCTGGATAACAAAAAGCCTCTTTCTTCGCCACTATATTTACAATCTGCTTGTAGATCATGCTTCTGTTTATACATATAACCTCACAGGAAAACACAATATCTATATCCGAAGTAATTGTGATTGGATAATAACAAACATAAATGACCCAAAGGGTTTTCTGGATATAAAAACAACTGACAACCTAAGAGTTAACACAATCGGAAGTTATAATGTTACAACAGGCAAAAAACTTACTTTTAATATTAAACAATATAATACACAGAATGGATTTGTCTCCATTACGTTTAGCTCCTTTAATGGAGAATTCGAAGACAGAATTATCACTTTTGAAGTGAATCCTCTTTTCTGAGGAAGTATAGCTTGTCTTTAAAGAAGCACCAATCGGATATTTATAATGAGAGAACAATTGCACATCTGATATATGATCAACGTAGTTTTGTAAAGTTTGTATTAAGTACAGCCATGTGAGTTGCGATAATTCGGGTGGCTGTAATTTTAATGATTAAGAAAAATATGATAATAATTAAACAGATAAAGATTTACAAAATAGTCACCTATACGACCCCATTTATATTTATATTCATTTTGTGGATGTCAGTTTCCTGTACAAAAGAGGATGACGTTCACGTACCTGTAACGACGGTGCTGTTAATCTATCTGGCTGCCGATAACAGCCTCTCAGGAGAAGGGCACGATAAGCTGGAAGACATCCGGAAGGGTTGGATTTCCATACCGGACAGTCGTATATTAATTTATCAGGACGTAACGGATGCTTCACCCCGTTTGCTAGAGATGGGAACAAATAATACAATAACAACGATTGAAGAATATGAATTTGAGAACTCAGCCGATCCTCAAATCTTACAACGTGTTATTACCAAAAGCAAAACATTGTATCCGCAGGCTACTTTCAACCTACTAGTGTTCTCGCATGCTTCGGGTTGGTTGCCCACAGGCAGCTATAACAACCCTTCCCTCCGTTCGGTAGTGATGGATGGCAAGGATGAGATGGAACTGTCGGATTTTGCCGCCGCTATTCCCGATAATACTTTTGAATACATTGTCTTTGAGGCTTGTCATATGGCAGGGGTGGAAGTAGCCTATCAGCTCAGAGATAAAGCTCGTTATATTGCTGCGTCTTCGGCAGAGATTATTTCTCCGGGTTTTACAAATACCTACCAAGAGCATATTGGAGAACTGGTATACGGCAATCCTATCAAATTTATGCAACAAGCTTTCGATAATTTCGACAATCAGACTGGTTATATGCGTTCAGCTACATTCTCTGTTATAGAAACCAGTGGAGTGGAAGCTCTTGCCGAGTTTATTCAGGCTAACTGTAATATGAGCGAAGAGATTGATATAAGCGACATACAACATTTTGATCGCTACAATTTACAGCTGTTCTTTGACTTTTCTGATTATTACTCACGCTTACTCGAAACACAGGCACAAAGACAACAGTTAAAGAAGCAAATAGATGATATAGTAGTATGGAAAGCATCTACACCCAATTTTATGTTGCAATATGGAGGATTTACTATTAACCAGCATTCCGGGCTAACAACCTATATCAAGCAGGAGCAATACACCAGACTCAATGAGAGCTATACCGCCCTTAGCTGGTACAAGAAAATAAATGACTAAACCTGCCGAGCTAATGCATAACAAAAGATATAATACTATCAACTTCATTTTAAGGCTGATTTATCCTATGTCTCTACTGTTTGCCATTGTCTTTCTCTCTTTTACCTGTAGCAATAAATATGCAGAAAAAGGTTACCAGCAATCAGTAGATAATAGTATCAGTATCCCAACCAAAAGAGAGTTTAGTATGCCATTCATCCCCGACTCTATCAAACGACCTGAACATAGGGCGGCTTACTTAGTTTCAAATTATTGGAACAATTTTGATCTTGCAGATACAACCTATATACATCTACCAGATATCACAGAACAGGCTTTTGTCGACTACCTCGATATATTGCCTCATTTAGCGATAGACGATGTACATTGTTCGATCAGCAATATGCTGGATAAAGCGATTGAAATGGATACCACACATAAAGTGTATCTATATTTTCTGGAATTGTATAAAAGTTACTTGCTCGATGCGAACTCTCCAATGCTAAATGAAGAGATCTATATTACCGTTGCTAACTACATATTAGAAGATACAGTAAGCAATATAGCTGTGAAAGAAAGGGCAAGGTTCAACCTGTCAATGATGCTCAAAAACCGTAAAGGAAATATTGCCACAGATATTATATATACTACAGACAAAGCAGAGACCTCAAACCTACATAGCCTAAACAAGGCATATACCTTGCTTTACTTTTATAATCCCGATTGTCATGCCTGCAAAGAAACCAGTACCTACCTCATGGAATCCCCCGTAATAAAGGGGCTTCTCGAAAAAGGCAGGCTGGATATCTTGGCTCTATACTCGGATGAAGACATCTGCCTGTGGAAGAAGTATATAATGCATATTCCTTCTTTGTGGATAAATGCTTATGATAAAGAACAATCCTTAAGGAGTGGATTACTGTACGACCTGAAAGCGATTCCGAGTCTTTACCTACTCGATTCGAAAAAGCGGGTATTGCTTAAAAATACGAATGAGATTGTCGTAGAGAGGTACTTATACGGGGAATGAACTGGAGATACAATCACAATAAAACAAGAATCTTAGCCGATACAAAAAATCGCGAGTATCAAGTTTTTTAATAAGGCAAATTTAAACTTCTAATTACCATGTTCTAAATAATTTAATTTATTTTTTTATAACAGGAAACACTGATAATAAAAATATCTTTTGCTATGAATAAAGATGTAGAAACACTATATTTAACTAATTTGGCCTTAGATGACCATAGTGCCTTTTACGCATTATATTCATATTACTTTCCCAAAATAAGATATTTCATAGGCCGTCTTATTAAATCACAAACGGAAGCACAAGATTTATCACAGGATGTTTTTGAAAAAATATGGATGGTCCGTAAGAATCTTTCCGGAATTGAGTCATTGAGTTCGTACATCTATCGTATGGCAATAAATACAGTACTTAATTACTTAAAGAAAAAAAATCACCATAATTCCTATCTGGAATATTTATGCCACAATCCCGGCAGTCAGATAACAACTGAAGAAGCAATTTATGTCCGTGATATTGAAATACTGATTCTCCTAGCAGTAAATAATATGCCGCCCAGACGTAGAAAGATATTTGAAATGAGCCGTTTTAAGGAGCTTAAGAACGTTGAGATTGCAAATCAGATAAACATTTCAAAAAAAACCGTAGAGGTTCAGTTAAGTCTGGCTCTAAAAGAAATCCGCAAGATTATACCTTCACTTATGCTTTTGTTTTATTAACATTGTTTAACGAGATAGTATATATAAGCATTTACCAACTCGATTGTCATAATATATTAGTGGATGCACAAATGATTTAAAATAATGGGTTCCATTTTTAATTCAATTGATACAGAAGCTTAATAGTATTCATTTAAAAGTTTTATTATGACAAAGATTCGTTATCTTCTACTACTTTTTATCTTAATCTTCAGTAGTATGACTCTTGCTTTCGGGCAAGATCCGCCTAAACCCCGGTTGTATTATGACTTGGTTAAAAATAAAGGAGTGGAGTTTATCTCCTCTTCCTTTGACAAACAATTGGATATGAAAGCTCTATTTAGTCCGGATGTCGATATGACAAACGGGATTATAGGGACCGTTCCTCCAGGAGATATGATATTTGTTAGCGTAGTGGAAAAGAAATATAATACACTTATTTATCAAGCTACTATAACAAATACAAGTACATCCTACTCCGGTCATGAAGATACTTTCGAAAGAGGAGAATTAGGAGACGGTGCTACTTATTTCCCTCAGGAATGGAAAAGCAGGGATATTAGAACATCCGCATTTTCTATGGATCGAAAATATATTGATGCAATCACTCAGAAGCCTACCCCTATGCTTCAACAGCCTATTGATGTTAGTGTCATAATAAGAATAACCGAAAATTCTGTGCTTGAAAGTATCAGAATACCCGGTATTGGCGTAATTGGAGCAAATGCTTTATTCCATCTCGGTCATTTCTGTTTTGATTTATCCAGAGATGGAGTTTTTCCTTGTACAGCATGGAAAAAAGTAAAAGAGCCCGATATGGAAAAAAGCACGGATTTTGTCATCGCAGCACATAGAGGAATATGGGGGGATAATTTAGGTACTGGTAATCCTGAAAATTCAACGATATCAATTCAATCGACACCTCTGGTTACTCCGGTACTTGAGTCCGATGTGATGATTACCAATGATGATGTATTGGTGGTCAGTCATGACTATAATCTGCACCGTTTGTCTGATTATGCGGGTTCTGACAGGGATTATTTATTTAATATGAATTTCAGTCAAATTGAGAACCTAAATTTAAGAAGGCGTAACGAGGGAATAAGTTCTTATAAGTACCTAAAATATGCAGATCTTATTGATTTAATAGTTAAAAACAAGCTGGTACTTACTATCGATATAAAGGATATCAGGGCTAGGTATGGTAAGGATAAAAAATGTATCGATAATTGTGACTTTGATAATAGAACAGGAGACCCGGAAACTGATTCGATTGCTTCGAAAAAAATTCTCGATAGTTGGAAAAAGATATTTAAACTTTGTTATCAGGTAGCCGAAGAGAAAGATGCATTATCACATATTGCCTTTAAAATTCCTCATGATTATGACTTACTGAAAACCGTATTAACGGAAGAACAGCTATCAAAAGTCTTATTTATGCCGGTTATGCAAGCCAGCAGAAGTGCAACGGCTATGGATAAAGCTCTGGCTTTTGTAGATTCATGGCATCAAAAAGCAGGTAAAAGAGTCCTTGCCTTTGAAACAAACTTTAAGCGACTGAGTGATCCTTATTTAAAACCTTTTTCCCGTAATGGAAAACAATATGAGAATTTACTGCACTATGTATATCAGGAGACAGGTTTACGTCCGGGATGCTATCCCGAAGAACCAATGGGGCCAAGAGGAATTGTAAGTCGTTGGGCTGACTGGCTGATAAAAGACCTGCGTATTGATATGAGGGGGGATCATTTTGAAATGGTAAAGATACCATATGGGAAAATTATGGTCTTGACTACAGACAGGCCTGATGTTTGGAATCAAATAAGCGATATCTACAGCAGAGATCTGTTCCAAGATCGGCCTTTAATCGAAGATCCCAATAACATTGAAACTATAAACAAAAGTAAAATGGCCTTTGATAATCGCTTGACAGAGGATATTACGATCTCCGTCAATTATAAACCTGGTATCCTGACCATAGATGGTCTTAGCAATAATTCATTAGGTAACAATCTTCTGGTGTCAGATATGCAGGGTAGATCTATCTTCAAAGGCAAAGTGACGACAACGCCTCAAATGGAAATTTCAATATCGCTGGTGCCGGGTATTTACGTAATAAGAATATCAGGAAATACACAGACAGGTCTGAAACTCATTGTAAACAAATAAAAAATAAATAGTATGAAATATTTGAGTAGACCTAACATGGTTAAACTGGTACTTTGTATTGTCCTGATATCGGTAAATAAAAACTCTTTTGCACAGGGTCCTTATCTGTATGATACTCCTTTGGGACAAAAAATATACGGATTGACTCCGGCTCCTGTAAAAGAAACTACTATTTATGCTGAACAATGGGGCAGTGATGCCATTGGCTACGATGGCTTGACCCTCGTCAACAGCTTCGAATTTAATCCGGATAATAGCCTTTTAAGGCTCTATGCTTTTACAAACCAATATGCAGAAACGTATCTGGAGGTATTTTACAAAGGAAAAACAATTATGTTACGCAGATTTATTCCGGGATCAAGATCTGATTATTACGACTACATTTTATTCGATCCGCTTTTTGTTGCTTCTCAGAAAAGTATCTGGACTGTTAAGTTTTATTTTACAGCTTCTTTTTTCTGGATACAAACAACCTTAGATGGGCAGAACTTAAATTATCTTTCTCCGGTGTATTTTGGAGTGAACACCTTACATAGAACAAACATGAATGATTTGATTGATGCGAATCCTTATGCAACAATAGTTTTGGGTGACAATAATGCTCCAAGTGACTTTTTTGTGAAGGAATCAAGTGTTCATGTTTTTCATTATTCGGAACTTATGGCAGATATCGAGTCAAGATTCTCTTGGCCTTCAGGCATTTTCTTGGAAGAAAACGATGAGTATTTTCAAAGTGATTTTCTTTATTAATAAATTCTTTATGACAAATTTTTAAATTATAAATTATGAAAACAAATATTATATTCAAACTCCTTTTATTTATATCGTTATACTATGTATCAGCACCTTTGAGATCACAAAACAATGATACTAAAACAGATTCGGTAGGAATCGCACCACGTAGCGGGAATTACTTCGGAGATAATTTCTGGCTTACCAAAGGAGGGGGATTAACCGGGACTGTTAGTGCAACATCTTTATTCGGCGAACACAATAATTGGAGTATACGATTTGCTTTTAATAAAGCAAATCTACTAAATCCGGATTTTACAATGATGAATAGAATTGAATCACAAACTAAAGAATCAGTTCTTTACAGCACGAACTCTACGAGTATGATATCTTCCGGAAATTTTCACATATATACTAAACGTGAAGCTGTAAACGAACCGAATACAATACCTGATTTTGCAATTAAGGAAAACGGATTTATTGGTATTGGAATTTCATCACCTAATGAAAAATTAGAACTATACAATGGCAATTTCCGTGCTTCATACCCATCATTAGGAAGTTCTACAGGTATTTTCCATATTAAACCAAACTCTACTAAAGACGGGGTTTGGTTAGGTACAACATCGTCTCACAACATTACTTTAGCTGCCAATAATAAAGGGGTAATAGCCCTCAATAAAGACGGATATGCTGTAGTATTCAGAAACGGGGAGTATCCTTCAACACTAAATATAAGTACTGCGAACAAAGCAAAATATTCTTTATTTGTATTAGGCGGGGTATTATCCGAAGACTATTCAATCGGTCCCAAAGCAACATGGGCAGATCATGTCTTTGATACAGACTACAAACTGATGGATTTAAAAGAAGTTGAAAGTTTTATTACTACAAATAATCGTCTGCCTGATATTCCGTCTGCATCAGAGGTCGGGGCTGAAGGTTATTCCCTACATGACATGAATGTCAAACTGCTACAAAAAGTTGAAGAGTTAACTCTGTATTCTATCGAACAAAATAAGGAAATAGAACAGCTAAAAGAAATAGCGAACTCTTATAATTCACTGTTAGAGAAAATCGAAAAGATTGAGAGTAAAATGAAAAAATAGTATCGAAAATTCTCTATCAATTAATCTTGATCATCATGTATATAATGGCTATTGAACTTTAAATCAATAGCCATTGCATTTTTAATCTATAGTTTGTGATTATTTGTAATTTGGAAGGAATAGTTAAATACTATTTCCTCCCGGGCTTTTTTACCCCATTGACAACCTTTTAACTTATTCTAATTTTTAATATCTAAAAAAGTAAATATTATTAATCGATCATTCTATCCTCTCATAGCAATAAATACTCAAATATTGAATATATCCTTCTAGATCAATACGAAAACATACTTCATCTAATTAACAATAAATATTGACTGTTTCATAGGCAGGAATCAATGATAAAACACATATGATTATGGAAACATTATTAAATACTGATTTTTTTCTACAAATTAAGAATGAGGAAAATATTAACATACAAAAGGCATATACTGATTTCATTAGAAAACTTTTGTCTTTCTGTAAAGCACCGGGAGATACCGCCTCTGTCCATTTTGCATTACATTATACTCGAATAGAATTTGTATTTCTAGAAAATAGAATAACTGAATACAAATCGGGAAAAAAATGATATATTGAACTATATATCCAAGGCTATCCAAATGCTGGACTGCGCTATTAACCTCGTCAAAATTGAGAATAAATCAGTTTCCCCGCCTAGAAAGTATAAAAAAGATTCAAAATATCAGTGGACAGCAGATATATCCAATCTCGTAGAGCTAGCATACGCTATATTAGAAGCCGGATGTGTTAATAATGGAGATACTGAAACTATAGCTTTTGTCGAATTTTTAGGAGAAACATTTAATATAAAGATAGAGCGATGTTCTGATTTTTACTATAAAATGCGAACCAAAAGTGGTAGTAGAACAGCTTTTCTATACAAATTAATAAAGGTCCTAGAGGCGAGAATGGATCGGGATGATGAGAAAAATACACGCAAATAATGGATTAAAAAATAGGGTGATCCATTCGGTCACCCTAACAAGATCAGAATATTACTCTTCTTTTGGTAACAATTGACTCAACTCAGGATCTGCTTTGATGCGAGTTAGTTCATCCTCAACAATTTGTTTTGTCTCGGCTTTAATACGGTTATAATTTTCCTGTATTTGTTCTTTCATGCGATCTACTCCATTTTCATCCACAAAGCTGGTAATAATCGGGATTTTCTTATAGGCTTTTGTTTCTGTTGCTACTTTAGTATTATCTACAACAATTTCAGCATGGAATATTTTTTGTTCAATTCGTTCATCAAAGTTGTCAGCTATTGCTCCGACAAACATCCCCTGTGTTAAATTGCTTATTTTCGATGCAGGTATCAGACTATCCATCTGTGTACTGATTGAGGTCGATTTATCCTGACGATTAATTGTCATAGAAGACCGTTTTTGTAATACTTTACCAAAGCGATCCGATAAGGATTTGGCTGTTTCGCCAACAACTTGACCACTAAAAATGTTCCCTACCGTGTTCATCACTACGGCAGCTTCTTTGTCTCCGTAATCACGCTTTAATTGAGAGAAATCCTGAAATCCTAACAATACAGCAACCTTGTTACTTCGGGCGGTAGCTATCAGATTATCCAATCCCTTAAAGTAGATAGTCGGCAACTCATCAATCACGATACTACTCTTGAGCTGCCCCTTCTTATTCACCAGTTTTACAATACGGCTGTTATATAAACCAAGTGCCGCACCATAGATATTCTGTCTGTCAGGATTATTACCGACTACCAATATTTTCGGTTCGTCGGGATTATTGATATCAAGAGTAAATTCATCACCACTCATCACCCAATAAAGTTGGGGAGAGATCATTCTGGAAAGCGGAATTTTAGCGGATGCTATTTGCCCCTGAAGCTGCTCCATCGCACCTCCGAGCCAAGCGTCCATAAAAGGAGAAAGGTAATTTTCTAAATCGGGTTTAGATGTAAGAATCGGAAAGATATCCTCATATCTTTTGTTCAAAAACTCTATTGCATGCGGGAAGGTACAGTACTTCCCATCCTCGTAAATACGCAAATACCAAATAATAGCAGCAAATAAAATTATAGGAGATTCGACAAAGAAGTCTCCTTGCTTCTGTACCCACGTTTTATTGAGATTAAGCATTATGGTATAAGCCGATTCATAGGCATCCGAGATATCATTCATAAAAGATGGATTAATCGGATTACAACGGTGTGATCTCGACGGATCATCAAAATTAATCACATAAAATTTCGGAACTTTCTGGTATCCTTTCTGATTGTTTAACAGATGGTTATAGACAATCATGGAAAGGTCAGGGAATTTAAAATCATACACATACATTGAAAAACCCTTTTCAATTTGTTGTTTTATATACGAATTTACTATCGCATACGATTTTCCTGAACCGGGAGTACCTAATACTATACTCGCCCTGAAAGGGTTGACTACATTTATCCATCCTTTCCAAATCTTCTTTTTATACAAAAACTTCGTTGGCAGATTAACTGAATACTCATTCTCCATCAAGCGGGTTTCCTGCATAAATGATTCGTTTTCTAAATTGAAAACGTCATCCATAAGTGTGTTTTTTAAAAGGCGGGACATCCATGTTCCTGCTACCAATAAACACAAATAGCCACAGGCAAGTGTAAAAACATAGATGATGCTACCGGAAGTGGATGGAAAAGCTAGTTCTAATAGCCACCAGTTCATAAAGAATAACAGAAAACCGATCACAAGTAAAATATAGATACTGTGCCATGTGATTTTTTCTTCTTTCACTCCTTTTGTTCCCAAACAAGAGAGAGCCAGAAATACAACCGAAAAAAGCTTTGTGTACAATAGAGCTTTGAATAGCCCTGTCGTGCGGTTAAAGTTTAGTAGAATTCTATCCACAACGTCGATGTTGATCTTCCATTCGACTATTGATTCATAACAGAACCAATAAATATGAATAACTACAAATAAAATACTAATAGCCCGCATAAAGTCCATAACTTTTGCGAGTCCTCTCAAATCATCTTCTTGTTGCATATTATTTAAATGTTTTAGAAGCGAAATTAGAGGCTCTGACTTGTGTTTTATGATATTTGTGTTTATGGGTAGCTTGTGGCTTCAGTTTGGCTGTGAGTGGCGTTAATAATGAAAACTAAACATTTCAAATAAATAGTTAATTAATTGTTATGTGGTATCTTCGTGAACTAATATACTATGATTATGACGATATTTAGAAAAGGAAGGACATTTGGAGAATGGAAACTTTTTTCTTATTTAGGAGGAGGTGGGAATGGTGAAGTTTGGGCCTGTAAGAATTCACAAGGAGAAGAATATGCTATAAAAATTCTTAAACATGTGAAGAGCAAGCCATACAAAAGATTTGTTGATGAAACAATCGTAATTGATCAAAATTCTGACATTCATGGCATAATTCCAATAAAAGAAAAGTTTCTACCTGATAAATTGAAAGATAACCTGCCTTATTATATAATGCCAATTGCTGAATCTTCAGAGACAAAATTAAGAGGTAAATCTATTGAAGAAAAAGTTGATGCAATAATACAAGTAGCAGAAATTCTCTTACAATTACATAAAAGAGAGATATTTCATAGAGATATCAAGCCAGCAAATATTCTTTTCTATGATTCAAGGTATACATTGGCAGACTTTGGGTTAGTAGATTATCCCAACAAGGAGGAAATATCACTAAAAAATGAGGAAATAGGTCCTAAATGGACTATGGCTCCCGAAATGAAAAGAGAATCTTCAAATGCAGACTATGCAAAAGCTGATATTTACTCTTTATCTAAAACCCTTTGGATTTATTTAACCGAAAATAAGAAAGGGTTTGATGGACAATATTCGACAGAATCAATTATTCATTTAAAAAAATATTATCCTCAAAGTTATACAACTCCTATTGATAATCTACTTATAACTTCTACAGATAACGATCCAAGTAAACGTCCTAGTCTTAAGGAGTTTATTCGAATTCTAAAAACATGGAAGGAATTGGTAAATGACTTTCATAGTACAAATCTTCAACAATGGTTTGAAATTCAAACAAAATTATTCCCCTTAACAATTCCTTCTCATGTAATTTGGGAGGATATAAATGACATAGTAAAAATCTTAAAAACCGTATGTAGCTTTGATAGTTTAAATCATATGTTCTTTCCCATAAGTGGGGGGCTTGACTTAGAAGATGTTCGTCTATCACATGAAGATGGTTGTATTGAATTGGATTTTCAATTAATACATATAGTCAAACCTAAACGATTAATATTCGAGTCTTTTGGTGATAATCATGAATGGAACTATTTTCGTTTAGAAACAGAAGAGCTCTAACCTTCTGGTGTTTATGAAGAACGAGAAGAGGACTATGAAGAAGCTGTAAGTGAACTTTCTCCAGGACAATATTATCCATATTATATAATGGAAGATCCTTCATGCTATAAAGATGATTATTCAATTACTGATTTATCAAGACATATTACTCGTGGATTTAGAGGCAGTTTTGTTATATTTTGCAAACGCTCCCCATATAATCTAGATGCTTCCACCTATGATGGTAGACACAACGAAATGACTACAGATGAATTTAGAAAATATATTCAAAGAAATGTGAATCTCTGTAGAAAAGAAGATCGGAAATGACCTTTTATTGACAAAATTCTTGATAAGTCCAATAGAAGACAAAGATTGTTACGAATAAATAGCTAATATCTTTTTATGATTTACATCTGTTTACCATACCGTCTTTTCTTCTTTTTTTTCTTTTTTAACTGGCGATTGTTGGCATCAGGGTTTGTCGAGTTTTCAAATACGGAAATATCCAATATCGAATCAATCAAACTACCTATACTTTCCAGATCCACAGGAGTGCTTAAAGTTGGCACATCTGTTGGTTGCATAGGTTGTGGCAGGCTATTATCTATACTACACTCTTTATCGTTAAATCTTTCATTGAAAATATTCGCTGAAAACTCCTTGCCAAGCCGTGATCCATTCAGGACACAACGCTCGTTATGATTGATAAAGGTAACGCCATAAATGCGTCCTTCATCATTCCGCCTCAATACCAGATCAATATTTGAGGATTGGAGCTTTCTTCTAAATTGAAGCTCATCTTGTGCTGTAAGCAATGCTCCGAATACTATTTTTCGTGTTTGATCCCGAATTTTTCCTTCTTTTATCTTCTGAGAAGATCCTGTCATACGCTCTTCCAACCCATCCAATCCAACTGTTTTACTGAAAACAGATGATTTCAAAGGTTTACCCACCTTATATCCTTCTTTGTCAATAGCAGAATACAATAATCCACGGTATGGTTTCCCTTTCGCTTCTCCACGCAACTCCTCTATGCCTATATTATATAAGGACAAAAGAGCCTTATATTCACCCATTGTCTGAAAATGGTACATGGATGTCAAAGGCTCTATGACCGATGCTATTTGCTTCTTCAGATTTCCTTTGGAAGCATCTACGGGAGATAGCATCCAGAGTTCTCCCTGGTTTTGCCCTTTAGAGGGTATCAGGTTATACTTGCGTTCCAATTCGATTGTAATGGCTTTACTCCGCTCATGTTCTTTCGAGTCTTTCACCTTACTGCCGTCACTTTTCACCCGTAGCGAAACAATGTGTATATGTTCTCTATCGATGTCTTCATGCTTAAAAATAAGATAAGGCTGATTACCATAACCAAGCTTATCCATATATTCATGTCCGATCTCTGCAAGCTGTTCATTCGTCAGCTTATCATCCGGATGCGGATTGAGTGACACATGGAAAACTGGATTTTTGGTGCGGAAATGTGAAGGAATCCACCTGTTAAAATCATTCGTCACACCTCTGATGCTAAATTTTCCGTCTGCCGGTTCACACACAAGATTGGCTTCCAAGACCTTCGCTTTTCCATCATCGACCTTCTGCTGATTGTAAGCTAATGCTCCGAAAAGTGATTTTCCGGCACTTATTTTTGCAACCATTGTCGTTGAAAATTTTCGGATAACTGAACTACTTCTTTGCTTATTTCGACCAATTCAATAGTCGATTTTTCCAGTTTATAGAGAAAAGCGAGGGCCTTTTTTTCTGAAAAATTACTGTTCAAGGACTTCACAATCTGATTGTAATTGACACCGATTGCCCGGAATTGTGCATGGAAAGCAGAGAGCTTGGTCACATATTCTAGCATTGTACGGTCAGTTTTGACTACACGGAACTCTTCATTAAATATCCGCGCGGCGATAAACTGAGCCTTCGATTTTACTCCCGATTCTTCAAAAAGAGTCAAAAAACGTGCATGTTCCGTTGGTGTCAGGTTCACCGAATACCTGTACTCGGCTTTTTCCTCAGACGGTATCCGTCCCCTTTTACTCCGTTTAGGAGCCTTTTGTTTTTCCGTTGTCATAAAAAT
>NZ_DAOKYH010000024.1:0-34563 GCF_035323175.1 Dysgonomonas sp.
CAATATGAGTTATCTGACTAGTAAATGATCGCAAACCTCAGTCAGAAGAACCGTTACTAAATCGTTACCTCTATAAATTTTGCTATTTGTAATTGATTGATAAAGAGTAGATAAAATCAATAAAACTGCTATTTAAAAGAAATTGCAGAAGTCTGCGGTATCCGAAAAAATTTAATATTCCACCTAGCCAGACATTCATTTGCAACCTTAGCCTTAAGCTATGGAGTCAGTATAGAATCTATCTCTGGAATGTTGGGGCATACTAACATCACTACAACACAAATCTATGCTCAGATTACAAAGCAGAAGATAGGGGAGGAGATGAAAGGATTTAAAAGAGGCTTAGTCAATGCCGATGAGTTTTCAAAACAAATGAAAAAAGGCTACGATATCTATTTACAATTATTAGATACAGCAAAAAGAATGAAAGAAGATAAATATTCTATTGAGCAGATAATTTATTATACGGGCTTATCTAGAGATGAGATTATTGCTTCATAATAATAAATAGTCGCATATACTTTGCCAATCTCTAAGGCTAAAGGCCTCTCAAATTCATATCCTGTTTGTATGGTCTTCTCATAATTAAAAAATAGGAGTTCCTTGATTAAATAAGCTATTGATTTAGGAAACTTTTCGAAAGTAAAATTATTCTACATCATAATTTAGCCATTTTAAATTAAACATGTCCAAGTGTATGTCATGATATTGAGAGATAGGCTAAATCTAAGTCATTAGGATTAAAGCAAACTCAAAAGTTTACTCAGTGAAGATCCTTAAAAGCCTTATACATTTCGTGTTTTTAATAATTTATACGAATCATACATGAATATAATAAAAGAAAATAAACATAGTGTAATTTATAGTGTATATTGTGTGTAGGAGAATTCGGAAACTGATAATATACTATTATTTATACTATAATAAAAGAATAATATATATTTATAAATTGAAAAATAATGTAAATTATAGTATATATACCTATGGAACGAATTTGTTATCATGAAAATATTATATATTTGATAATATAATAGCTGTTTTATGATATTAGAATACAAAATTACTGACAAGATGATTTCTTTGGTTGTCTCAATTTCTGAGAAAATTGGTAGGCTAAAGGAGATTAGGAAAGTAAACAGGTATATTGACTTTGATAGGGCTTGTGTTATCAAAAATATTCAAAGAATTCTTAAAGAGAAAAATATAATCTATCCAGATAAAGTAATTCTTGATTCACTGAGATTAGGAGATTCAATACGACAAGAGAATGTAAAGCCTATTCTTTCTTTAATTGAATTTCATGCTACTCATTTAATAAATAAGAAACTGGATATTAACACATATACTGAATTATATAACAGGAACGAATATTTTGAGGTAATAGATAGTTGGAAATTAAACCGAATTATAGAAAGAACCGATTTTTCACCCCAATTTTTCTTGTACTCTATTTCCGGCTTCTGTAATGAGTGTAATAATCTGACTTCTGATTATTTCATTGAGGGGTGGTTAATCAATCGCTTTTATAAAGAACATGGGATTATATTAAGTTTAGCATACAATAACTATTTAAAAGAGCAGAAGCAGGTAAATGATTTATTTGATTTTCTTCCTGAAATTTTACTCCGTACAGATTCATCCAGGTATGAACTTTTCTTATCAGTGATTGATCTTTTATTAGATGAATGTATTGAATATTACTACGAGTTGTGTAATCCTAAATCTGGCCGAGTCGAAGTCCTAAAAGGAACTATTAAAGAACCCTTCTCCCGGAAAGACTATCTGTCTTATTATAATATCTCAGGCTCTACTGCCAGTAAAGACCTCAAGGAAGCGGTTGATAAAAATATTCTTATCGTAAAAGGAGATAAGATAAATGCGAGGTATTGGTATAAAGAATATGCTTTAAATTTGGTTTAGTTTTTTCTATTTTTTATTGTATTACTACAACATAACACAATTTAATACATAAAAATAATTTTTACATTTATACTTCTCCCATACAGCCATTAACTTTCTGTTCGGGAATTATATACAATCAGTTCTCATTAGTGAGGAATCATCAATTATAATTACATTATACCCTGAAGAATACTTTGCGAAGTTAAGAGTTATTCTTTTGAGATGAGATGTTTTAGGGCTTTCATAGCTTCTCTATAATTAATTTAGATTATTATTTCTATTTAAATGCTGTAAGGCTTGTTTTGTTTTGTTTTATTCTTATTAGAGCCAATTTATAGATTAAATCAAAATAAAATAATAATATTCAAGAGATTGAGTCCTCTTTATTTTATATATTTGTTGGACAACATGAAAAATCTACTATAAATTGGAAAAGATATATATTAGAGATCGAAGATTTCCTATACCCCAAAACGAATTGACCTCAAAAATAATGAGTTCTATAAAAGCGAAGGATACAAAACTAGAGCTTATTCTCCGGAGATATTTATGGGAAGAAGGGATCAAAGGTTGCAGGATTCATTGGAGAAAAGCTCAAGGAAGACCTGATATTGCATTTCTTAAAAAGAAATTGGCAATCTTTGTCAATGGTTGTTTTTGGCATAGATGTCCTTATTGTATATCTATAGTTCCTAAGACAAATTCTGATTTCTGGGAGCATAAATTCACAGCAAATATAGAGAGAGATTACGCGAAACAGATCGAGTTAGAAAATATGGGCTGGATTGTTATTACAATATGGAAATACCAGATTAAAAAAGACTTGTCATCTTGTGTATGTTCCATAAAAGAAATATTATAAACTATGTCTGAGAAGTTAACTGTAATAGATGTTTTTTGTGGAGCAGGTGGATTTTCCGAAGGTTTTAGGCAACAAGGTTATAAAATTTTGTTAGGAATAGACTCTTGGGAACCAGCCATTAACACATATAACCACAATTTTAAGCTAAATTGTAAAACTAAGAATGTATTAGATTTTGAGAATTCGATAGAAGAAATAGAGGCGTTGCCTGATTCCGATATCATTATTGGAAGTCCACCTTGTGTGACTTTTTCTTCATCAAATATTTCAGGAAAAGCGGATAAAACTTCAGGGATTAAACTTACTCAGATATTTCTTAGAATTGTAGCAATAAAAAAATGGCAACCTGAATCTAAGCTCAAAGCATGGTTTATGGAAAATGTGCCTAGTTCCATTAAACATCTTGGTGCTGAATATACATTTGAAGAATTAGGCTTAGGGGAATGGGCAACTAAAAATAAGATTGGAAAATCAAAAGTTGCAATTCGCTTAGAGGGAAATCAACAAATAATCAATTCGGCAGATTATGGTAGTGCCCAATCGAGAGAACGTGTCATCTCTGGGGAGATTATTAAAAGAAAACGGTTAGTGATTCCTCTTGCTACTCATAATAAAGAGGATAGTAATCGAGTGCATCTTCCTTTATGGAAAGACTTAAACTCAATCATTAATCACTTACCTAGTCCGACTAGCAAAAGTAGTACTCGAAAAATAATTGATCCAAATTATCCAAATCTATCAATTGAGTTAAAAGAACTAACAGATAATTTTTATGATACAGGATTGTTTGAATGCGAATGGAAGCAGTCTCAATTTTTTAAAATCAATCATCCCTATATGGGGAAAATGGCTTTCCCCGAAAACAAATATAAACCAAGTAGAACTATTACCGCTACCAAAATAGGTACATCAAGAGAAGCAATAATATATAAATCTGAATATAATAGAAAAGGCAATGGAGAATATCGAACTCCAACAGTGAGAGAAGCGGCATGCATCATGGGGTTTCCTATCACTTATCAATTCTGTGGTGGAGAAACAACAAAATGGAGATTAGTAGGTAATGCAGTCTGCCCCTCTGTATCTCGTGCGCTTGCCAAACAAGTCTTAAAAGAACTTGGTTTAAATGAGCAACCCAACCTAATCGTTGAAACAGTTGTACGCAGGCCAGAGAACAATCTCAACACTTTTTCTCATAAGTTTTTTGATACTCCACCTCAAAGAAATAAAGGTTCGCGATTCAGAAGACATCCATTTAAAGACGGAAATATGACAGTTACTTTGTCGAACTACGACATTGATAAAAATGAGAAAACTATCGGTAAATGGATTACCTCTGTTCAATATGGCAATGGTGAAGGATTTCCGATATTTAATTTCCCAGATCAATACTATCGATATATTGAAAAAACATTAATCACTTTACCTTGTGGAAAAGAATTTGTTAATTTTATAGATAATGGTTTCTCTTCTCAAATAGCAAAAAGCGAGATGTTGCAAGATATGTATGAGAAACAGATATCTCAACATCCATTTATAGAACCGACTAAACTGGTTGAAAAGATCGGTTTAATTATCAACAATTTAAATATAGATAAGCAAGAATACGAGCAATCTGAGATAGTCATATTCTCCAAAAAACATAAAGTACCACTAAAGCAAATATTTGCTTTATACGCGATAAATAAAGTTTCATCATTAGCTAATAGTTCGATATAACATGCCTGTGCAATTTCATCCAAATAATCCAATTGATGCTTTAGAAACCATCATTGTAAAAGAAGATGGAAGTCCTCTCCGTGGTGAGATAGATATCTATAGGAAACTATGGGAGGATTTAGGTAAAAGTGAATTAGAATGGGATGTTTGGCACGATTTGAAACTCCCAGAGCATTCAGATCACTTTAATTATTATAAGAAAACAAGTTCTCAAATTGATTTTGTAATCCTGTCCAAGCATGGATTAATCGTATTGGAAGTAAAAGGAGGGCCTGTTTCCACAATAGATAATATCTTCTATTATGGGAAAAATTATGAAACTCCAATGAAACAGAATCCTTTCAAACAGGTTGAAGGATATAAATTTACTTTAAAAGATAATATACTTAACAATTTTAAGAACTGCTTCTTTTGTGAGGTCGTTGCTTTTCCTCATGTTGACTATCCTTTTGAATCAAAATTAATAAATTCAAATCTTCTATGGACGAAATATAAAGCTGATATTTTTGATAATTCCATCGAAAAATTCCTTTTGAGTGCTATCACTTATTCAAAAAACAAACATAAAAAGCATTTCAGAAATTATGATGATTTTACGTCAAAAGAATATTCAGTAATTAAAAAGATATTGAGTCCTAAGATTAGTGATAGAAACCCGAATAACTCTATAAATACTTTGGAATGGCTTGGAATTCAAAATATAGAAATTCTTGAAGGACTTTATAAAAATCAAAGGATATTAATTGAAGGGCCTCCCGGATCGGGAAAAACAACACTGTCCAAAGCTTTCATAGATAAACAGCAAAATAAAAAAGGTATTTATTTGTGTTGGAATAATCTATTAATGCATTATATTAAATCATTAATAGATCAACGTAAATTATCATGCAATATAGAAATTACAACATTTTTTCGCTTTTTTCAAAATCTTAATCCTGAGATAGACTATATTACATTGAGTAATTTCACAGAAGATGAGTTTTATGAATTGGTTAAGGATACAATTTTAAGGTTAGAGCAAGAAAGGAGATTGTATCCTTATGATTTTCTTGTAGTGGATGAAGCCCAAGATTTATTTGATAGGGGACTGGATCTGTTTATAAACTCTTTTTCAGGTTATAATAGTAAAGGACTTTTGAATGGAAATTCTTTTATTATATATGATATAGATCAGAGTTATTCTAATAGTGGAAGAAATGCTTCAGAGCTTGCCGATCTGATTTCAGAATATTATTCTCATTTCAAATTGAGTGAAGTAAAGCGAAGTGCTCAGAATCCTGATATTAGAAAATTGAGTTCAGAAATATTAGACCACCCTAGTATAATTAGTGATAGTAATTTTAAGAATTTGTATCCGAATATATCTGTTTTGCTCCACGAAGATTTGCAAAGTGTAAAAAGGAGTATTGTGAAAAATGTTTTAACACCAATTCGTGAAACAGATTCTTCCTTGAGAGGGAATGATTGTGTAGTTCTAATTGAGTCAACTTTCCTAAAAGGAAGTTATAAAGGAAAGGAAGATCTAAGAGAATTGCTGATTATCAAAGATATTGAAGAACTATCTGAATCGAATATTGGAGATACAGCGAATAAACTTCGGTATACTTCGATCTTGAAATTTAAAGGATTAGAAAAGAAGAATGTTTATATGGTCATTTCCACGCCTTCGGAGATTAATAAATACGAAATATTTGTTGGTATTACTCGTGCAATGCTCAATCTCGAAATTAATATAGTGAAGTAATGAATTTAATAGATCAACATATTCGCAAACATTTACTTCATTTTCAGGATGAAGAGAATGTTTTTTTTCAAAAAATCTTTGAGTTGATCCAAAGTGAGACAAAAGACAAGAGTAGCATTTTACTACGCTACATTCATTTATTATTAAATGAAGCATTTTCAAAAGAAAGCTCTGAAACCAAAACGCTCCATTTACATTTTGAATATGATTTTGACGACGATTCTCTATTGGTAATTGCTCAATATATTCTAATCAGATTGTTTATAGAGAATGTTGACAAAGGTAGAATTGACAATGATGATATCACTAAGTTGCAAGAATTTAAGATAGCATTACTATCGAAGAAAAAGAGATTGTCTATGAATTGTCCCGAAGGAGCAAGAGGAGGAAATAAAATCTATAAAAATTGGATTAAGGATAAAAGAAAGGTTCAGGCATTAATTAATTTTTACGATCAATTAGATGAGAATATTGAAATTGTAAGTAACACTGTTTTTAATTGCCAAGTTCAATTTGCCACTTCCTTGGGTAATATTTTTGAAATAAATCCATATGCTTGTGATATAGGGGATTACAACAATCATTCAACACCAAATCTATTAAATACAAAATTGACATTAAATCAAATAGATGAAGTGGATAATTCCATCATTGATAATATCGAAACGATAATCCTTTTTGATTGCGAAAGAAAAAAAACGATGCAGTATTTTTCTTTACAAGATATTATAGAATATGACATTGATTTAAAAAAATATTTGATTATAACCTTTGGCAATAAAAACACTTCTATTCAGCAACTAAGAGATAAAATAAGCTTAATACAGAGTAGATTTAAAATAGCTCCTAAAGATAGTTACCCTATTACTCGATCTGAGATTGATTACCTTTTAGGAAGAAAATCAAAAAGAAATATTCCAGTTTCATTCATAGGGATAGATAAATCTCATTTTTGGGATGTTTTTATGCTTGAAACAAATGTTCAGGATTTATATGAATTGCGTTCTATTAAGATGATGAATTTGTATTCTTTATGCTTTAATAGAGAAATAAAGGGCTTTATACTTCAAGAAATATTTTCTAAAAAAGATACTTCAGACCTTATATCTGATGAAACTAAACAAAGACTGTTAGATTTAAGAAAAGAGGATTTATTAAATCTAAAAGAATCATTAGAGAATATGTTGGACTTAATCATTAGCACTAATATGGATCAAATCATAATCAACAAAACAAAAAGCGAAACGATTTTTATAGTTGATAATCTCGTGCTTAAGTCAAAGAAATTAAAAGGATTAATATCTTCATCTCTTTTATTGACAGAGGAAAATAAGTTATTCTCTTGGTCTACTTTCAAAGTTATTGAAAATAAAGCAACTCTCATTTTGGCATATCAGGATCAAGGGAAATATCCATATTATTTTTATCCAAATATAATTGAAACAACTGTTTCAAAATCTATGGCTACTGAAGCTATTTTTCAGAAATTTCTATTTTTGAATATATATAAATGGGCAAAACACAATGTGTCAAAAGATATATATAAGCAGATAGATCATCCTATTAGAAGGAAATATTTCCATTGGGAAAGATTAAAAGACTCCATTAATAGCTTACGCCCACAAAAAGATGATGATACAAATTGGAATTTGGAACAACAGTATTTCGGAAACTCTGATCGTGAAACGATCAAATTAAAGTTGAAAAATGAAAGAGAGAGAACATTTAATAATTCTGAACTTTTTATTTACTCAACAGACGATTTGAGTTTTAAAGTAGAAAGGATAGGAGATATTATAGAGGTAATCGATGAAGATATAAAATGTTTTGTCCATCATCTTGATGAGATCCAAAAAAATATCAATTTATATGAGAAGATGATAGACACAAAGCAACAAGAAAAAGAATTGAATATCATTCGTCAGAAATTTCAAATAGACGATGCAGAAACAGGAAGACTTTGGAAAATTCTATTAAAAAAGAAAGCATTATTTGCGGGGGAAGAAGAATTGTATGAGACATTAAAAGTGCATTTAGAAAGTAAAGGACTTAAGATTGTCTCGTTATATCATTTTAAAAATAACTGGCTGAATCCCGAAAGCGACTCTATGGCACCGCTCAACAAAAAGATATTTATTGAGCTATGTGAGTTTCTTGAATTACCGAAAACATATTTCATACTCATACAACGATTAAGAAATGCGGCTAAGCAATCAACTCGACAGAGTACCTTGCAAATGAATCGCCTTTTGCAGAATCTGTTCAATGATGGTTGTTTTGATGATGGGGTAGATTTGAGCAAAATTATAGTTGCCAAACTTGATAACTATAAACGGGAACATCCATTAGATGAACTAGGTATTGATGAAAGATACTTAGGTGATAATTTGATTGCTTTGGTTGAATTAATAAGACCGGAGATTAAATTAAAAGAAATAGAAAAATTCAAAAAGGGAGAATAATGAACAAAATATTACAGAAAAGAACTTCTTTAGAGACTTTTATTAGGGAACAGATATTAGGCCCGGGAATTAATGGGTATAAGTATGTTAACCTGAAAGATACTGCTTTAGTAAAGAAAGATTTGAAGGTTGAACCATTTATAAACTATGATTCTGAGATATTAGATATTGTTCCTGCTGCAATTTATAGTACGGGCATTCTTTTCCCAGAAGATAATAGCGGAACATGTAATGAAGGAGCCGTTTTGGACAATAATGAACAAACGGATAAAGAGGACGGAGTTGAGGAAAATGATTCACAAAATAGTAGTTTAGAATCTGAAGATATAGGAAAAGGAATGGAATTGAATCAAATGTTCCCGAAAACGATGGGTTTGACTTGTTGTTTGAGCGAACAATACTTAGAAAGAGGTGAGATCGAATTTACTGTTTCCTTCAGATATTATAGGAAACTCAAGCAAGACAAAGAAGGATTGTTCAATAAGAAATACGGCTTACTGTGCGAAGCTGAAACAAAGGCATTCAGGGAATTTTTATCAAAACATAATTTAAATCAGTTTTCAATCATTTCCATAGAAAAAAATGATTTTATTGTATTAGCTAAGATCAGTACTGAACAGATTACAGAATTAAAATCCACTATCCGCAGTATTCAAAAAAACTATGCCGAGAACTTATATGATAAGATGAAAGGAGTAATAAATCTCCCAGTTTCTTTAACCAAAGAAAAATGTTATTTAAGTAATCTAAAATCAACTATCTATTATGAATTAAAAATTTCGGTCACTGATACAGAAAAAAGAAAAATCCTTTTTGCAATTACCCAAGAAATAGAGCTGATTGAAAATATCTCTGAACACCTAAGGAATCTCTTGGATATTTATTCAGGAGGATATGGTCTTTGGCAGTCAAATTTAATCGAAAAGATAATAAAAATAAAAAATATTAATTTCCCAAAATCGCAAAATAAAATATCTTTTTTATACAATAAGCCAAAAGAAAGAGAAGACATAATATCCATAGACAAAGAAGGGATTGAGCAAAAAGGATTAGCACATCTATTTAGGTTTGATCTCAATGAGAAACAGAAAGAATATGCTTCTCTTTCGGCTAATGTTCAATTGAGCCGGGATTCTAGAAAGAATGGAAACAAAATCTTTGTAAAGATTCAACTAATTAACACTAGTACGGCATTTGATCTGGATAAACAAAAGGATAGTAGGTATTACTCTACCTTTAACGAAGTTGTAAATCAAAGAGCTTTCTTTGGGGTTAAGCTGTGTTTGGAAAATGATTTTTTGGTTCCATATTCAGATTTTACGTATTCCCCCAATAAAATAGGTATTTATGATGAAGATACGACCACTCGATTCATTTACGATCAATTTAAAGATTATGCCGTTGGTCACGGTTGTTCAGTAAAATGGCATACCACAAAGAAAAAAGTGGAAACAGAATATCTTCCAGAATGTGAAACACCAGATATTGATCCTATTCCTAGAGATAAAAATAAATCTGCAACTGAGAACAATGATGACGATTTTATTTTGCCTTTATTTTCAGAAAACTCACGATCTCAGGAATTCAAATGGCTGTCTGTCTTTTCCGACACAAGAGATGAAGATGTTATTAATGGCTTATTAGCGTTCGTCGACTCTTATGGGAAATGGATAGAAAATAAGAAAAATGACTCAAAATATCAATCTGAACTAAAAGCTATTGCTGATCAAGAATTGGATAAATGTGAGCAAGACTACTTGCGAATGAAAAAGAATATTAAAGATTTGTTGAATGGAAAAAATAATAAAGAAAACCTTGATACTTTTCGTTTGATGAATGCAGCAATGTTTATGCAATTATGGCATTCCGTAAAAGTAAAAAACGGCGAAGTGAATCTAATACTTGAACAAGAAGACTTTGATATTTTTGATCTTGACTTTTATAAAAAAGCTGACGATAAATTATTTCCTCCACATAACGAATCGGCAGGATGGAGAGCTTTCCAATTAGCTTTTATCTTATTGAACCTTGACGGAATTTTTAAGGGTGAAGATGAATGTTGGGAAAGAAGAAATGAATGGGTTGATTTGGTCTGGTTTCCGACAGGAGGCGGAAAAACTGAGGCTTATCTTGGGTTGATTGCTCTTACGATCATCAATCGGAGAAAGTTATATAGAGAAAAAGGTGGCGGGGTTGCATCCATTATGAGATACACTTTGCGATTGCTTACAATGCAACAATTTCAAAGAGCCACATTAGTTATAATGGCATTGGAATTAATTAGACGCTGGGATTTATATAATCTAGGTAGAGAGCCTATAACGATTGGGTTATGGGTTGGAAATAATTCATTACCAAATAAAACAGAAGATCTAATTATCGAATATGAGAAACTAAATAACAAACATCCCAATAAAGTACCTTTTTCAAATTGCCCTTGGTGTGGTAATAATATCGAAGGAGAAGAGAAGGTGGATACAGAAAATCTCAGCAACAGGGAAAATCAATGGTTTGCGAATAAAGTCTATTTGAAATGTTCCAATAATAAATGTTCTTTTTCTTATCCAAAAAGGAGGGCAAGGGTAAGACAAAATGACCAAGGAGCAATTCCTGTATGTTTATCAGATGAGATTATATATCAACATCCGCCAACACTACTATTCGGTACAGTTGACAAATTTGCTCAGTTGGCTCATAAGATAAACGGGACAGATAATGGAAGGAACGCAGACTCTAGACGTTTATTTGGTAGAGGGAATTGGGAACAGGGCAAACCCCAGAATGGCTACTTGCCACCTGATTTGATCATTCAAGATGAACTTCACTTATTACTAGGACCTCTTGGTTCGGCTGTTGCATTATACGAATCAGCGATAGATCAGCTTTGTACTCGGGAAGATGGTACAAGGCCTAAAATAATTTCGTCAACTGCGACTACAAGGAATACACAGTTGCAAATAGCAGCATTGTTTGATAGAAAGGTTGACCTCTTTCCTAAACCCGGAGTTGAATGTGATGATTCTTTTTTTGCGTTTTATCGTAGAAAATTCAAGAACGCAGAAAAAAATGATGAAGAGTACCTATCTAAAAGAAAATATATCGGAGTATTGCCCACAGGAAGGACACAGATTTGGATGCAAATGAGGTTAACTGCTATAATTATGACCCATCGTGCTATTTTTGAATTACAAGAATTATTAGATAAAAATCCTGTTGATTTTGATTGTTATAACAAGGAGTTTGAAAGGACAATGGATTTTTATCACTCAACTATCTCTTATTTTAACAGTTTGAAAGAAGTGGGGAAAACACAATCTCAAGTACAAACCTATATTTTAAAGGAGCTTCGAAGGGTTTTTAATCGAGTAATTCGTCCCCAAAAACTTATGCACTCACTTTATACTTATGGTCCAATACACGAGGCAGAACTGACAGGAAGGTTATCAGGAGAAGAGGTGAAGAATGAATTGAAAAATGTTGAAACAAAATGGATTGCACAAAATAGATTCGCAAATATTCAAGATGGTGAACGCCAAAGAGGTAAAGTGCCTCCGGAGTTTGTAGTAGCAACGAATATGATATCTGTAGGTATTGATGTATCACGATTCAACACCATTATTATGAATTCAATGCCACGGAATACCGCTGAATATATTCAGGCAAGTAGCCGTGTTGCAAGAAATGATTATGGCTTAGTTTTAACGGTACATCATCCCTTTAGAGCAAGAGACGTCTCTCATTATGAGAAGTTCATTGAGTTCCACGAAAAGATGTACAGTTATGTTGAGCCAATTTCTATTACTCCGTTCACAAAAAAATCCGTAGAGAGATATATGGGATTGTATTTAGCAACAATGATACGGCATACGACAAGATTTACTGAAAGAAATTCGGCAGGCAATATTTCATCTATACCAGATAACGAACTTTGCTTGATTATTTCAGGGTTAACCTATTATTTCGAAAAGAGAAAAGAAAGGCTCTCTGAATTTGGTAAATTGATCAACAATCTACTAAAACAAGAGAATGTAGATCAAATTAAAGAATGGATCGAAGAAGCTTTTATGGAATGGAAAGAAGAATCAAATAAAGTGTTATCAGAAAATAAAGATTTTGTCTTTAATAATAAGTCCCCACATTCTACTCCTCCACAAGAACAGTTATATGTTGATATTGAAGAATACGAAGGAAATATCCATAGTGAAAAATGGCAAGTTCCAATGTCGTTAAGAGTTATAGAACCTGAAGCTGCCATTAAAATAAACTCTATTTAAAATGAAGATACTCAAATCAAACCAATACAATCAGGGAATAGGCAAATATAAATTACTATCCTCAACAGCAGGTGTCGGTTCAATAATTGCGACTAAAGTTGGTTCTTATGTGTTAATCTCTGATATAAATAAATGGAAATTTATAAAATGGGCAAATTCTAAAGTAGAGTTAGTTCGTTCAAATAATTCTGATGATAGAAGAATTTATGAAATTACTAGAACAGAAATGTCTAATAGGGGATTTGATTTTATCGATGATCAAAGATTTATTCGCTTTATTAGAACCGAAAAAGAGCTAAATAATTTAGTGTGCCTAATAGGTGTGCCACATATGGCCCTTAACGAATCTTTCAATACGCCCAATTGGAAAAATCATCCAATAAAAACAGCTTTAGAAAAAACTGGGGATAATGGGATTTCAAGTGACTATATGATAGTTGGAACGCATTTCCCGAAATGGTTCAAGAACAGGAAGGGAGAATTAAGGGAAATTTCAAAATGGAGGGATATGTGGGAGAAAGAAGGTAGAAATAATGGCGGAACACCTACTATTCATGATTTTGCTCCCCCAAGAGATGCGTCAGACTTTATAAAAGAGTATAGAATAAAAAATATTGAAGGACAGGATGTAAATTACAGAGAGTATAGAGAGCTTGAACAAACTAATCTTACTTTAATTTGTCCTAATGGACATTTATCAGACGTACCTTGGTCTAAATTTCTAAGCTGGAAAACATTAAAGGAAACTTTTCAAATAAACAGAGATGACAATGGCGAAAATTTATTTGATATTGAACCTTGTTGTGGTAACCCAAATCTGGTTTGGACAGAAAGTAAAACAAAATCAGAAGGATACGGAAGTATATTTATAGAATGTAAAAGTTGCGGATTAGGTTCTGGTATTTCTAAAGATAAACCTAAAATTAATTTAGAAGGTATCAATAGTTTGCAACCAAATTGTAAAGGTCAAAAGCCTTGGGAGATAGAATTAGATAATGCAAATACTATCCCTTTTGAAAAATGCTACATTCGTGGTGAACAACAATACGGTCGTGAAAAAATGCAGATTTCATTGGTGACAGCGAATAATATGTATTATGCTAATGGCTTTTCTAGCTTATTTGTTCCAATGCATCTTGCTGAAAATATAACAATAGAATTACTTGATGCTATTGAAATATTAGAGGAGCGATATAATAAGAGAAATAGTAATAACTCTATTTCAAAAAATGAGTTTTGGACTGAAAAAGTTGCTTCTGATTTTGATGAATTTCTAGCAGATAATGCAATTGTGATTAACACAAATAATTCACAGTTTGAGAACTCGTTAAAAATGATGTTTCTAAATTTTGATGATAATCAAGCAATAGATTCACACGAAGAATACAGATGGCAAGAATATAGGTGTTTTTCACAAAATTCATCTATTTCGGATATAGAAAAAAACAAAGGGCTCAATTTTCGAGATATTGAATTGTCAACTAAACTGAAACCTTTTTTTGCTAAAATACAACAAGTAGAAGAGCTGAAAGTAACCAATATCCAGTTAGACTTTACGAGAGTTAAACCTAAAGAACGAATAGTTCAATTAAATGACAGTGGCGAGAAAGTTGTTGAAGAAGTAACCATTGGTCAAAATATCTTCGCTGTAAAAAAAGAAGAACTGTTTGTTCTTCCTGCAAATGAAACTTATGGGGAAGGGCTATTTTTTCAATTTAACGATGAAGGGATTAATCGATGGATAAAAGACAATTTACAACAACTCAATGATCGATTTTTGTTTTTTTTGAATAGAAATATTGATACTAAAGAACAAGGAGCTGGAATTAAACAAAAAATAAAGAACAATGGCATTAAGCATTTCTTAATACATTCTTTTTCTCATTTAATGATGCGAGAACTAGAATTTTCTTGTGGTTATCCTACTGCAAGTTTGAAAGAAAGACTTTACATATCTAATACTCCTAATAAAATAATGTCTGGAGTATTGATCTATACAGCAGAAGGATCTGAAGGGAGTATGGGCGGATTAGTATCACAAGGAGAACCTGAAAAAATACAACAAATTATAAAAAAGGGATTTGAAAGAGGTCTTAACTGCTCTTCAGATCCATTATGTTGGGAATCCGATGGACAAGGAATTTTTGATTTAAACTTATCAGCTTGTTTTTCCTGTTCTCTTGTTGCAGAAACTGCTTGTGAAGAAATGAACTTGGGTTTAGATCGGAGGGTATTAATCGATGAGGAATTTGGGTATTTTAAAGATATATTATAAGTATTCAGAGCTTTTTATAAAAGCATTTAGATATGATTCAACCATATATATTTGATCTCAGACTTACCTTAAATCAATATAAATAGTAAGAAATAATAAAGAGTATCACCGAAATTATAAAGCAACCTTAATGAAGGCATCTTGAATTTAATGAAGTTTTCATTGAGGATGCATGCTTTGCGAATACAATTATCAAATAATCGAGCTATATTTATTCCATTAAAATACCATCCCTTTATATGGGAGCATATTGAAGTTGTAGTCAGTTTGTTGCCAAGTAATTTTAGAGAATAGTAGGTAATTAAAGCTGGTTCTATTGTATTTTTTTGTATAAAATACATCTATTATTTAGAAGCTTATTTGATGTATTTTGTTTTCTATCCTGACTATTTCTTCAGAAAAGTTATAATATTAAATAGATTCTAATTTAGAAAGAAATATTACTAGCTTTTTAAGACTTTATCTATAGATAAAAATAATACTTTTTATTGTATTGGTACAAAGTAAATAATATATTTATAACTTAATATTAAATCATTTATTTATAATGCTATGAATAACTACGGAAAAGTATCATTGAACATTTACTCTATTAAAATAAACAAAGTCGGGGATAGAAAAGCAAACTATGTTTTGAGTGATTATGATAATGGTCACGATATATATAGTTTCTTCAAAGATTGTATGGAGAATTGGGTGTATATCAAAACTAAGGAAGACGAGGACTTGATGAAAGACGAAATTAACCAAAAAGTGATACGAATAAAAAGAAGACCTAGTGACGATAAACCATATATGGAATATTTCGGTCGTTCATTTTCAGGATTATATGAGTCTGGTGAGTATGGAATAGAACAAGATGTTATAGATACGCAAACCGGGAAAAGAAAATATAAACAAGATGAAGGAGATGCCCCATTACTCCCATTTTATTTTCTATTTGATATTGGTAAGGATAACACGACAGGCTTTCTTATCTTACAAAGATTTAAACAGTTTGGAGTTTATGGATTGTGTAAAAATATTTTCACTTATGAGTTTAAACGGAAACATCCAGATTATAACCTAGCTATTGAAAGGTTCTCGTCCGTTGAATTGGTTAAACATGCATTTGCTGAATCTGAAATGAAAGGACTGGTACTAACTGAGGTTAATTGCGGAGAGATAAATAATAGTACTGTGGCAAGAAGCGTAGGAATTCAACCTCATGATTCTAGACTAAAACTAAGCCTTGAGTCAAAACGGGGACGCGCATTCCCTTATTTTACTAGAAATAAATTTTTGGAAGGTAATAAATTTGTTTCAGTCGACGGATTGCAATATGCGGCTACAGAGTTTATTATGAAAGTTGGGGGTACTATTAGGAAATTTACTCGTAGCCAAATAGATGAATATGGCTATTCTTGTGAAATAACAGATAAAATTAAGTGGGACAATAGTAAAAACCCAACTTACGAATCAATAAATAAAGAGGCTAAAGCCTTGTTGAAAGATATATATACAGAATTGGAAAATAGAAAATAAATGAAAAAGGTTCTCTTTATATTTTCTGGCCTATTTACCCTCATAGGACTAGCTTTATTAGTTTGGTTTGTATATATTTATATGCAGTCAGATGATATCTTCACTTTTACAAAAGAGAGTCTAAAAGGTAATGCAGGAGAGTTTATTGGAGGTATAGTTGGGATGTTTTTTACAATAACAGGTTCTCTCCTTTTGTTTCTAACTTTGAACTATCAACGAGATGAATTTAAAGAGACACAACTAATATTAGTAGCTCAACAATTTGAAACGACCTTTTTTAATATGCTGTCTATGTTAGGAGAGATAAGACAATCCATCTCAGGCTCTTTTAAATCTAATCAAGGAAAGAACGATTTTCACGGTCAAGCCTTTATCCATAAATTCAGACTTTTCCTGCAAGATGAATATAATGATTATATAGAGAAAGAAGGTAAGCCCCTTGACGATAGGATATTAGAAGCTGAAAAAGAAAAATCTAAAAACGAGTTAAATATCAGAGATATCACAACAGAACTAGATGTTTTTTATATGAAAAGATATGAAATCTATCAAAGTCAATTAGGGCATTATTTTAGATATATATTCAATATAATAAAACATATTGAAGCACAAACAAATCAAAAGATAGATAAGAGAAAGTATATTGATTTACTACAGGCTCAATTATCAAATGATGAACTTGCAATAATATTCTATAATGCAATTTCTTCTAATGGCATAAATAGCAAAAAAGTCTTCCAATTTAAAAAGTGGATAGAACAATATCAATTTCTTGAAAATCTAGATAAGAATAGTCTTTTAGATCGTAAGCATCATATATTATATCAATTTACTAAGTTTAAATTTTTAAATAGAGATGAGTTATCCTCTAAAAAAAACTAGAAGGTCCATATTCTTTCATACCTCTCTTTTTTCTAATCCATATGATGTCTAAAAATGAAAAATTGGTTGTATTATAATGAAAAAGAGTTGCATTCATTATTATGATACAACTCTTCTTTCAATTTTATGCTAAAGCAAGGGTTAGATTATTCTTCTTTCCAAGCTTTCAAATAGTTTTTCTCTAGTAATTTTTCAATATCTGATTCTTTGTATAGAATCTTTCCTTCTAACGGAATATAAGATAGCAAACCTTTATCCCTATAAGCCTGTAGTGTCCTTCGACTGATATTCAATTTTTTAGATAATTGGAAATCGGTTAAATATCTTTCACCATTGAATAGAGGTTTGTAATTGCTGAATGTCTTTTCAATCTTAGATCTGACATTCTCAATCAATAAATTCAGGTTTGCAACTTTGTTGTTGGATTTTTTTAATTCTGACATGATTTTTTGTTTTTAGAATTGAAACTATTGGAATCTAATACTTTCTTGACATCACAAGGTTTATAATAAATCTTGCGGTCAATCTGAGAGAAGCCAATTTTACCCTTGTTGCGGTAAGTTTGGAGGGTCCTTGGTCGGATATTAAGAATGCCACATACATCTTGTGCGTCCAACCATTCATTTAGTGTTTTGTCTTTATGCTTGTCGCATAATTGACTAATTTGAATCAAGAAACCTTCGAAACAATCTAGAGTTTCTTTATCAACTTCTTGATAAAAGAATAAATTTTGCATAATATTAATTTATTTAATAATTAAAAACTTCAACGAAAATAAGTGCTTGTTTTTGAAAATGCAATGATTATCAGTGTATTGGCATGATTTGTCGTGTTTAGGCATGATTTGTCATACTTTGCAAGGTTGTCTGTCTCGTGAAAATGGTTGATAGTTTATAAAATTTGATTTATGAGATTAAAGAATGAGTAAAGCTATATTTGGAACAAACTCTTCATAAGGCTCATGTATTTTGCTCTTATCAGAAAAGCACATGCGTAAACTTGTAGGATTGTGACTTAATAAAATTTGGTCTTATTTAATTAGATCTAGATGATATTTAACTTTTGTCTTAGATCTATTCTAAAAAAACAGATTAAAAGAGTTTGACTTGATGAGCTAGTTCCTCAAGGAAATCACCTTATTTCAATAATAAACGAGCAGATTGGCTGAGTGTTATTTTATTATATAACTATTATTAAGATAATGGTCATTAAAATAATCTCGTTAGTCGGTAAAGTATTAAATAAAATATTCTATTTTTGTAATGGATATTAAAATAATAGTCATTAAATTATAGTTTGAGATGAAATTTTATAATAGAATACAAGAATTAGAGGTTTTAACCCGTACACTGGAGCAATCTCAAAAAAGTTCGTGTTTTACGGTTATGGTAGGGCGTCGCCGCATCGGTAAAACATCTCTTCTCCTCGAATCTATAAAAGGTCAAAAATATTTATATCTATTTGTTTCCCGAAAAAGTGAACCACTTCTTTGTGAACAGTTTCAAAAAGATGCAACAAGAGCTTTAGGCATACAGATATTTGGAAATATTACCCAATTTAAAGACCTCTTTGAACAATTACTTATTCTTGCCACACAAGAACATTATACGCTGATAATTGATGAATTTCAAGAATTTGATAATATAAATTCATCTATATTCAGTGATATCCAGAATCTCTGGGATCAGTATAAAGACAAGACTAAAATCAATTTTATAGCTTCCGGTTCTATCTATTCAATGATGATGAAGATCTTTGAGAATAGGAAAGAACCTTTATTTGGTCGTCTTACATCAAAAATGATATTGAAACCATTTGCAGTAAGTGTCATCAAGGAGATATTAAATGATTATAATCCTAAATACACGGCAGAGGATCTTCTGTGCCTGTATATGCTTACTGGAGGAGTCCCTAAATATCTTGATTTATTAATGGAAGCTGGAGCTTTTACGAAAGATAAGATGCTGGATATGGTTACAAGTCCGGATTCTCCCTTTCTTGGTGAAGGTAAAGATCTACTGGTCTCTGAGTTTGGAAAGGAATATGGGACATACTTTTCCATTATGCAGTTAATTGCTTCGGGAAAGACTACCCAAAGTGAAATTGATTCCATTATCAAAAAAAATACAGGCGCCTATCTGGTAAATCTTGAGAAGGAGTATTCTCTTATTATAAGAAACAAACCGATGTTTTCAAAACCGGAGAGCCGTAAAAACCGTTGGAGTCTGAATGATAATTATCTTCGTTTTTGGTTCAGGTTTATTTTCCCGAACCAATCATTGATTGAAATGGGAAAGAACGAATTGCTTCGAGAATATATTGATAAGAATTACGAGCAATACAGCGGACTGGTCTTGGAGAAATATTTTCAGGCAAAAACGGTAGAGGAGGAGAGGGTTACTATGATTGGCAGCTATTGGGACAATAAAGGGTTAAACGAAATTGATCTGATAGCATTGAATGATTTGGATAAGACAGCTATTGTTGCCGAAGTAAAACGTAATCCGAAGAAAATCGATTTAAATCTTCTTCAGGCAAAGGTTGATTCTATAAAAAAAGAACTTTCAAAATATAAAATCCAACTGAAAGGTCTTTCTCTGGAGAATATGTAATTTGAGTAAAATGGAGGGATGTTCGAAAATTGAATTTTATTATACTCCGAGTAAAATATTTGTCCATTTTCCAGACTAATATATAAATAAATTGTATCTTTGTTTTTAGTGTAACTCATTGCAAAACAGTGAATAATAAGCGTGGGTTATTTGGTGGTTCAAAAAATATCGATGGTCTAACCAATTGATATACAATATAAAAATTTGAGGGCAAAGTTCCCTCTCTCTCCGCCAAGATAAGATAGAAAATTAAGTAAAATCCTGAGATTCAATGAGTTTCAGGATATTTTGTTTTCTATAAAGTGGCAAAAAATGACAAATTCGGGGATAGTTCACTGACAAATTCGGGGACAATCGAAAATCCGAAAAAATGTCCCCAATTTAGATTATAATACATTCATTTTGTAGAGTTTACCCGAATTTAAGACCTGCCCGTAACAGCTGAATCTCATACTTTTAAAGTTAATAAATTATAAAAAATTAAAAGTGATGAGTAGAAAAACCTTCAAGACCTTGTTCTTGGTAAAGCCATCCAGAATCTCTAAAAAAGAGAAAGCCTATTATACAATTTTCTGCTATACAATAGTCCTATATCTGATCAAGATTGAGTTTGAAGTTATTTTTACAAATGACTGTCCAGATCTTGTTTGTGCGACAAAAAGGAAAAGATATGCGACTTTTTCGACTGAGGTAAGACGTTTGTCCGAGCAATAGCATACAATAAAAATGAGCGTTCCTATATGCTTGTTTTAATTTTGTAGTATTCCATATGTTTAAATCTTGTACCAAGTTATTTTTATACCTGCGATAAATATGAATAATTTAATACACAAATGTCTAACCTCAAATTTATACAATAATAAAAATATACCGCTTATTTTATAGAAATATCAAATTCAAGTACTTATATAATAATGTCTAACCTTAAAAAATCAATAACCATGAATGATTTCAATGACAATAGTTAATCTGTGTTAATCTGGTAGCTTCTATAAAGGGGATAAAGCTTCCAGAAAATTTATTTTATCAGAAAGTAGAAAAGTAAACATTTTAATAAACAAAAAAGAATGAAAAAACACAACAAAGAATGCAATCATAAAGTTTTTTTCTTTTTGCAAGATCGGAAGAAAATGTTGGTGATAGGATTTTTATTTTCATTACTGATATGGCCTTTCTCTGATTTATCTGCTCAAAACAAACGAATGTTGACGGGAGTAGTATTAGAAGAGAATAATCCTGTTATAGGAGCTACAGTTGCTGTAAAAGGCACAACTATTGGTACGTTTACCGAAGAAGATGGATCTTTCACGCTGGAAGTGCCTGTTGGCAAACAAACCCTTATTGTTTCTTATATAGGAATGAAGGCACAGGAAGTAGAGATTCAGAATCAAACACACGTTTCAGTACAATTAGAAGATGACGCTGTTATGCTTACTGAGACCGTTATTGTTGGATATGGCCAGCAGAAAAAAGCAAGTGTTGTAGGAGCTATTACACAAACAAATGCAAAAGTATTAGAACGTGCAGGAGGAGTTTCGAGTCTAGGCCAGGCTTTGACTGGTAATCTGCCGGGAGTTGTAACTACAGCTTCCACCGGTATGCCAGGAGACGAAGATCCAAAAATTATTATCCGTGCACAAAGTTCGTGGAATAATAGTGATCCTTTGGTATTAGTCGACGGTATCGAACGTCCCATGAACACTGTAGATATTTCCTCGGTAGAAACAATTTCGGTTCTAAAAGATGCTTCGGCTACGGCTGTATATGGAGTGAAAGGAGCTAATGGAGTCATACTAATTACGACTAAACGAGGAAAGGAAGGAAAAGCTCAGGTTCAAATAAAGGTAAATACTACAGTAAAAGTAGCATCTAAATTACCCGAAAAGCTGGATGCATATGATACATTTTTATTGAAGAACAGAGTATTGGAGCGTGAGATGGGAATATCTCCTACAGCCTGGGGTTACTACAAGCCAATGGCGATTATAGATAAGTATCGTAATCCGGCAAATGCCGAAGAATGGGATCGGTATCCGAATGTAGACTGGGTTGATGAACTATTTAAAGATTACGCAGTATCTTACAATTTAAGTGCAAATGTGTCTGGAGGCTCTAAATTCGTATCTTATTTTGCAGCTGTAGACTTTGTACATGAAGGAGATTTGTTTAAGACTTTCGAGAACAACAGGGGGTATAACTCTGGTTATGGCTACAATCGGTTAAACTTTCGTAGTAACCTGGATTTCAATCTGACAAGCACTACCAAATTCTCTACCAACTTATTTGGGTCTAATGGGGTACGTACATTACCTTGGGGTGCCCAGACGGGGGATCAAAGCTATTGGGCATCAGCTTATCGCACAGCACCAGATGCTATGCGTCCTATTTATTCAACTGGTTTGTATGGATATTATGACCCGCGAAATGCAGATGTGCCTAACTCTGTTGCTTCTTTAGCGACATCAGGGATAGAAAAGAGAACAAATACTCAAATTAATACAGACTTCATACTTACTCAGGATCTGAACATGTTAACAAAAGGTTTGAGTGTAAGAGCAAATATTTCTCTCGATAATACATTTGTAGAGGAAGGTCGTGGTATTAATGACCAATATAATTACTTGCATCGAATGTGGGTGAATCCCGAAAGTGGAGATATAATATATGAGCGTGGTGAAGATTTTAAAGAGTCAATCAAATGGTCTACCCAAGCAGGTACAGTTAATAAGAGATTAAATTATCGTAAAGTATACTATTCGTTGCAGACGAACTATGCCCGTCAGTTTGGTAATCATGATATTGGTTTAATGGGGCTTTTTAGTCGTGAAAAATGGGCGACGGGTAGTGAATTCTACCATTTCCGAGAAGACTGGGTTTTCCGTGCCACATATAATTACGCAATGAGATACTTTGCCGAAGTCAATGGTGCTTATAATGGATCTGAGAAATTTGGGCCAGATTATCGGTTTGCTTTTTTTCCATCGTACTCGATAGGATGGATGCTTAGTGAGGAAAAATTTATGAAATCGTTGAAAATCTTTGATATGTTAAAAATCCGTGCTTCATATGGTAAGATTGGAGATGATAATGTGGATAAACGTTGGCTTTATCAAGATCAATGGGTATACGGAGGAAATGTGGTTATGGGAACTGTACCAGCGAATACACCATATAGTATTTACCGCATTAGTTCATTGGGGAACGAAAATGTATCATGGGAAACTGTAGAAAAGCAAAATCTCGGCATTGACTATTCATTTTTCAACGGATTAGTTTCCGGTTCGGCTGATTTCTTTAAAGATAAACGTTCCGATATATTGGTTGCCGGAGATGATCGAGCTATCCCTTCCTATTTTGGTGCAACGGCTCCAATGGCAAATCTGGGTGAAGTAAAAAGTCAAGGGTATGAACTGTCGCTAAAGCTTAACCATGTATTTAGTAATGGACTCCGTTTATGGGCGAATGCGAATATGACACATGCTACCAATAAGATAATATTTGCCGACGACCCTATATTAAAAGCTGCATATCGTAGAAGAGCCGGATATGCAATAAATCAGACCTCATCCTTCATTGATGGTGGATTTATCAACTCATGGGATGACTTGTATGGAAGCCCGGTGGCTGATACAAATAATGGAAGTAAACTCCCTGGCGATTATCTAATCGTAGACTTTAATGGTGATGGACAAATTACAGACGATGATCAGGCACCCTATCAGTATTCCAGTACTCCTCAGAATACATATAGTACAAGTCTAGGAGTAGAGTGGAAAGGGTTCTCTGCTAGTGTTATGTTTTATGGAGTCAACAATGTGTCACGTGTAATTGATTTTCCAACTTTTCACTCCTCCTCTAATGTCGCTTATGTAGAAGGCACTTACTGGAGTAAGGATGGTTCGGGAGAAATCCCTATGCCTCGTTACAATACTTCAGCACCTAAAGGAGCTAATGGAACTCGCTATATATACGATGCTTCTTATCTGCGATTGAAGAATGCGGAGATAGGCTATACTTTTACCAACAAATCGGTAAGGAAGTTAGGTGTGTCTTCGCTAAGGCTCTATCTGAATGGAGATAATCTATATCTGTGGACTAATATGCCTGACGACCGCGAATCTAATTTTAGTGGAAGTGGAAGCTTTGGTGCATATCCTACGATGAGACGATTCAACTTGGGTATTGATATAACTTTTTAAAAGAATATAAGAGATGAAAAAATATTTTAACAAAATGTTTTTTATGACGTTGGTAATGAGTGCTTTGGTGCTGTATTCATGTGCTGACTATTTAGACCAGGCACCTCAGTCGGAGATTGATTCTAAAGATGTCTATAAAAACTTTACCAACTTTCAGGGTTTTGTTGAACATCTATATAACCATATTCCAGTTATAACAGCTGAAGATTACCACAACTGTTGGAATTATGGAGAAGATGAATACTGGGAGCCAGCCGAACAGCGTTTGTGTGCAAATCAGTTTGACCAAGGAAACTATTGGGCATGGGAAACAGCAGCTTATTCTTGGTTTAAGACTGGAGGTAATCCAAACAGTTACAACAGCGATAATGATGCAGTTAAAGATGGAAAAGGAAATCTATGGGGCTTATCCTGGATGGCAATTCGTAAAGCTAATGTAGGTATTGCTAATTTAGAATTAATGACTGAAGCTACGCAGGAAGAAAAAAATCTTATAGCCGGACAGTTGTATTTTTTCAGAGGATGGTTTCATTTTATGCTGATGCAGTATTGGGGGGGACTTCCTTATATTGATCAAGCATTAGCTTCAAACACAGTATTTAATCTTCCACGACTGACTTATCAGGAAACTGCCGAAAAAGCAGCAGCAGATTTTCAGAAAGCAGCGGATTTACTTCCTGTGAATTGGGATGAAACAACAGCCGGAAAAGCTACTCTGGGAAATAATAATATCCGTATTAATAAGGTAATGGCTTTAGCTTATTTAGGTAAAAATTACCTTTGGGCAGGAAGCCCGTTGATGAATAAAGTATCGGGAGGTAGTAGTGCTTACAATACTGAATACTGTAAAAAAGCTGCCGATGCATTAGCTCAGGCTTTGAAGATATGTGAAGAGACTGGTCGTTATGAATTGGCGAAATTTTCCGAATATACACAACTGTTCTATACTTATAATCAGAGTGGTAAACTACCAGGATTGAAAGAAGCCATCTTTTATGAGAACCTAATACAATCATCTGGCCGATTCAGATGGAATCAGGCAAACGATTATCGTCCGCCTAGTTTGATAAACTCAGGTATAAAATGTTATCCTACTGCTAACTATGTTAATTTTTATGGTATGGCCAACGGTCTTCCTATCCCCGATCTAACAAAGAAAGATGCCGCGTCGGGGTATGATCCTGAATATCCATGGAAAGGTAGAGACCCACGTTTCTATCATGACATAATGATAGATGGCGAAAAATGTGTTTTAGATGGATCAAGAGTGTCAAATAACCCCGAACAACAATATGCAAGCCTTTATACAGCTGGACGCTTCAGAAGTGATCCGCTTAATAAAGCCAAGTCTGTATTTACCGGATATATGCAGTCCAAGTACATATCTAAATACAGCAATTCATGGGAGGGGTATGTAGATAATAACTGTATGGTTTTAAGTCTCATGCGCCTAGCCGATGTATATCTGATGTATGCAGAAGCTGTAGCTTATGGGTATGGATCTCCTCAAAGTAAAGCCGGAGTTTACAATCTTACAGCAGTGGATGCGGTAAACAAAATTCGGAATAGAGCAGGAGTAGATCCTATTAATAGCAAATTTTTGGGTAGTACTGAAAGTTTCATGAGCGAACTTCGTCGCGAACGTGCTGTCGAATTATCTTTTGAGGGTCACCGCTTTACAGATTTGCGTCGATGGATGCTTTTATTGGTAAAACCTTATACTTTGAAAACAGCCGTCTACTTTGACCGAGGTCTGCCAGACAAGGAGGTATTTGCTGATCCTATAAATGCTCGCGTACTAAACTTGAAGGAAGAAGTTTTGCATGAAAGACAATTCGGTGAAAAACATTATTGGTTTCCTTTTTTGTTGGATGATGTGACTATGTATCCAGAATTTTCGCAAAATCCGGGATGGTAATAACGGACTAATTTAATCGATTTTAAAATGAAGAAAAAGATAATAAATATAGGCTTTTTATTTTTTGTCATGTACATGCTAAATATGGGCAGTACACAGGCACAGGAAGGAAAGGACAGCCTTGTAAATGTTGCTTTTGGAAAGCTGGCCAAGAAGGATATTATTGGAGCTATTTCATCTGTTAACGTAGTCGATTTAACGAAGAAAAGCTATTCTACATATTCTCTCGATGCAATTCAAAGTATTGTGGGAGGATATAATGGTAACATTTGGGGGCAATCACCTCTGATCTTGGTAGATGGAGTTCCTCGCAGCCAATGGACGCTACATTCTTCCCAGGTAGAGTCTGTTAGTGTGTTGAAAGACGCAAGTGCAGTAGCTCTCTATGGTAGTAAAGCTGCTCAAGGAGTTGTTCTGATTACAACGAAGAGAGGTGTTGAGCAGCCTTTGTCAATTGATGTTCGAGCCAATACAGGATTTTATGTACCTAAAGCTTATCCTACTTATTTAAGTGCCGGTGAGTATATGTCTTTATACAATGAGGCTTGTCGTAATGACGGTATTTCGCAAAGGTATAGCCAATCTACGATTTATAATACCGTATCTGGGTCAAATCCTTACCGTTACCCGGATTTAAACTTTTATAGTTCCGATTATCTGAAAAAAGCGTATAATAAATCGGATGTAATAGGTGAAATTAGTGGAGGAAATAAGCAAGCACGTTATTACTCCAATTTCGGAATGACTTACGAAAATGGTTTGATAAAGTATGGGGAAAAGAAAGAAGACAACACACTTACTTTCCGATTACGTTCGAATGTGGATATGAATCTAACCGATTGGCTCACAGCTTCAGCTGATGCTGCTGTCATTATTGCCGACGGTTACAGCGGAAATGGTAATTTTTGGGGACAGGCTGCGACTTTGCGTCCCAATTGGATAACTCCATTGATACCTATTAATATGATTGATCCTAACAATAGTTCGCTACAGACAATTGTCTCAAATAGCGGACATTTGATTGATGGAAAATATCTTTTTGGAGGGACTTCTGCAACTCAAACCAATGCCTTTGCCGATATGCTTGCTGGTGGTTATTTGAAAGGTCGAAATCGTACATTTCAATTTAATGTAGGTGTCGGTGCCGATTTAAAAAGCATTCTTCAGGGTCTAACTTTCAAAACCGCTTTCAGTATAGATTATACAGATTATTATTCGGAAGTATGGAGTGAGCAATATGCTGTATACGAACCTACTTGGTCTAATATTAATGGTCAGGATCTGATTACTGGATTAACCAAGTATAATATTGATAAGCCTTCTACAAATGAAGTGATAGCAACTACTTACTATACACAAACCATGTCATTCAGAGCCCAGTTTGATTATAAACGGACCTTTGACAGAGTTCATAATGTAAACGGCTCACTAATAGGATGGGGATATCAGCAACAAAACTCCAGAAGTAATGACGTTAATGAAGGGGGTAGCGAGGCTAGTAGTGATTATCACCGTGTAAGCAATGTAAATCTAGGAATCCAGGCAGGATATAATTATATGCAAAAATATTATCTTGATTTTACTGGTGCCGTGGTACATTCCGCTATGTTGCCATCGGAAAATCGTACTGCATTTTCTCCTACATTTACGATAGGCTGGCGTTTGAGCGAGGAAGACTTCTTTAAGGATAGAGTTTCATTTATAAACGATCTGAAATTGACTGCGTCCTATGGAAAACTACATCAGGATATTGGTATATCAGACTACTATCTATATAAATCGTATTACAGGTATGGTGCAGAAGGTGTGTGGTATCAATGGCGTGATGCCGGACAAGGCGGATGGCAGTATGTAACTGCACGAGGGAGCAATCCTCACTTAGATTTTATCACGAGAGAGGATTTGCGTATTGGTCTCAATACATCAATGCTAAATGGATTGGTCTCTTTAGATGCTAATTATTTTACACAAAACACTAAAGGTTTATTGACTCAGGCTCAAGAAAGCCTCTATCCTTCATATTATAGTAACTTCTTAACTTATATTAATTATAATAATGACAAGCGTACGGGGATGGACTTCTCGTTAAACTTAAACAAAAAAATAGGAGAAGTGGATGTCGCTCTTGGCTTTACTGGAATGTATCTTTCAACCGAGGCTACTCGTAGAGCTGAAGCTTATAAGGATGATTATCAAAATCGTACAGGTAGAGCTATTGATTCATATTGGGGATATATCAGTGAAGGTTTTTTCCAAAATCAAGCTGATATTGACAATCATGCTCTACAGACATTCGGAACTGTACAGCCGGGCGACATTAAATATAAGGATGTGAATAATGACGGTATAATTGACTCGAAAGACCAAGTAGATTTAGGACATAACGGATGGGCTGCATCGCCATTTACTTACGGACTGAATCTCACTCTGAAATGGAGAGGGTTTACCTTCTTTGCTATGGGTTCAGGACAGTCAGGAGCTATCGGATTTAAGGATAATTCTTACTATTGGGTAAGAGGTAGTAGCAAATACTCTGACATCGTTTTGGGACGCTGGACAGAAGAAACTAAAAATACAGCGACATATCCTCGATTAACAACAACAGATAATAGTAACAACTTCAGGAATTCTACTTTCTGGATGTATAAAGCAAACCGTTTCGACCTGAAAAGAATACAGGTTACATACGATTTTCCAAAATCTGCTTTAGGCGATTCTTTTGTTAACGGCTTAAGTGTATATGCTAATGCTGATGATCTGTTGATAATATCTAAAGAACGTAAACATATGGAAACGAATGTAGGAACTCCTCCTCAATGCCGTTTTTTTAATATCGGTTTCAAGGCTTCTTTCTAATTTATTTAATACTGGATGAATATGAAAAAAAATATATTCCTTATTTTAATGATTACTTTGATGTTTTCAAGCTGTGATGATTTATTCTCCCCGGCTAATGACAATTTCAAAGAACCATCAGATATGTATACCGAACCCGATTTTGCACAAAGTTTCCTACTGAATGCTTACTCAAGGATTCCTGGATATTATGATAATACCGATTATGCTACTGATGATGCAGTAACCAATCAGAAGAGTAATGGGTATCTTAAGGCAGCTACCGGTTCCTGGACTGCAGAAAACAATCCTTTCAATCGTTGGAATGATAGTTATTATGCAATTCTTAATATTAATATGTTCCTTAATTATGTTGACGGGGTTTCATTTGTAAACAGCAGCGAAGAGGTTAATGTTTTGATGCGTATGCGTATGAAAGGAGAAGCATATGGAATCCGTGCCTATCATATGTATTTGTTGCTTCGTAACCATGCAGGATATGCAACGGATGGACAATTGTTGGGTGTACCTCTTGTTACCGAGTTCTTACCATCAGACTCCGATTTCAATATGCCTCGTGCAACATTTGAAGATTGTATGAAGCAAATATATGACGATCTGAATAAAGCCCAAGAACTTTTACCTATGGAATACAATAATATGACATCGCCAGATCAGATACCTGAAAAATACAGGACTATAACAACCGATGAGGGGCTGTATAATCGTGCGATGGGGGTGAATGCTCGTCAATTATGCAATGGGTTGATTGTTAAAGCTATTAGGTCTAAGGTATCTCTTCTCGCAGCTAGTCCAGCTTTTCAGGATGCTTCCAATACAACTACATGGGCAAATGCGGCTGATTATGCTGCGGAAGTTATTAACTATGCAGGAGGTAAACCTGCGACTAACGGGCATACTTATTATGCAAATGCAAGTGAGATTGATGGTTTGAGTGAAGGCTCTAATCCTCCGGAAATTATTTGGCGTAATAACTTGTCAACAAATAATTCTTCTCAGGAAGAACAAAATTTTCCACCAACACTATTCGGAAATGGATATATGAACCCTACTCAAAATTTGGTAGATGCTTTCCCTATGGCGAATGGTTATCCTATTAATTATGCTGACCCTTCAAAAAGCGGATATGATGCTTCTAATCCTTACTCAGGAAGAGATCCGCGTCTCGATTTGTATATAATTTACAATGGAAGTAAAGCCGGGGTTAACAATAGTATAATACTGACAGGTAGTACTTCAGGTACAAATGATGGAATAAATGTGCAAGAGACATCAACTCGAACAGGTTATTATATGAAGAAACGTTTACGTATGGACGTAAACCGTACACCATCATCTATATCAGGTAAAACTCATTATGATCCGCGAATCCGTTATACAGAAATATTTCTGAATTATGCCGAAGCAGCTAACGAAGCTTGGGGCCCTGTAGGAAAAGGTAGCCATGACTATTCTGCTTATGACATAATCAAAGCTATTCGTACAAGAGCTGGAGTTGGAACAAGTAATTCTGATCCATATTTGGAAGAATGTAAAGCAGACAAGAACAAAATGCGTGAACTAATCCGTAACGAGCGTCGCCTAGAACTTTGCTTCGAAAATTTCCGTTTTTGGGACATACGCCGTTGGGGAATAAGCCTTACAGAAACTGCTCGTGGAGTAGATGTGAATAACAACGTATATACCCCTTTGAATGTAGAAGAACGTGCATACAAAGATTATATGTATTACGGTCCTATTCCTTATTCAGAAACCTTGAAGTATAACAAGATTATCCAAAATGAGGGTTGGTAAGAATGTGTCGTAACAAATTAAATGAAAATAGATATGAAAATAAATAGAATATATATATGGCTGACGCTTATCGGTACTTTGTTTGTATCGTGCGAGAATCAAGATATTGAATTTCCCGATTATGATTACCAAACAGTTTATTTTGGCAGTCAGTATTATGTACGTACAATAGAACTAGGCGAAGATTTGTATGTAGATAATACCATTGATAATGAGCATAAAATAAAAATTAAAGCGGCAATGGGAGGGGTTTATTCGAATAAAAAAGATAGAGTAATAGATTTCATAGTAGACGAATCATTGTGCAATAATCTCTATTTTGCGGGAGGTGGTAAGATTATACCGATGCCATCATCATATTACAAGCTGGCTTCTAATCAAATTATAATTCCTTCTGGTGCAGAGTCGGGCGGAGTAGAGGTTGAGTTTACCGATGCATTTTTTGCAGACCCCAAATCTCTGGTAGCTACCTATGTAATACCATTGGTAATGACTAATGTAAATAGTGGTGATTCTATTCTTCGAGGGAAGCCTCAGGTTGTAAATCCGAATCGCTGTATAAAAGATGATTGGACTATAGCACCTAAAGACTTTGTTCTCTGTGCGGTCAAATATGTCAATCCTTGGCATGCTAATTATTTAAGAAGAGGTGTGGATCAGATTACTACTACTGGAGTAGTATCAACGAATGTTCGCCATAAAGAATATGTGGAGAATGACGAAGAGGTTAATATTACCACAGGCTCGTTAACTAAATGTACTCTGCCATTAAGCATAAAAGACAGTAATGGACATACTGTAGATTATGATTTGCTTATAACTTTTGCTGATGATGGTACGTGCAATGTGAGTGGAAATTCCGATTCGTATGAGATTTCTGGTTCAGGCAAATTTGTATCTAAAGGGGAAAAGAATAGTATTGGAGGTAAAGATTGTGATGCTCTTTACCTAGACTATAATGTAAATTTTAAGAATCTGAATACTCAATATACAACTAAAGATACATTAGTTGTTAAAAATAGAGGTATAGTGCCCGAATACTTTACAGTAGAAACAAAATGATTAAAAAACAAATAAGCATGAAATATATAACTAAATTATTTTTGATTGCGATAGCATCTTTTTTATTTGTTTCTTGCGCAGACCTTGATGAGAAGTCAGACTTTTCTGTTGAAAAGCCACAGGATGTGACAAACTTAGAGTCTCTAAATACTTATGATTTACTTGACACTTATAATATCAAGTCAAATTTTATGTTAGGAATGAGTATCCTATCAAGTGACTTTACTGCTCAAAAAACGCCCTATAGCTTAGCTATGACCAATTTTAATGAAATTACTCTGACTGATAATCTAATGAGTCATGCTGGGGTAGTATTAAATGACGGATCAATGAATTTATCCAGCGTTAAAAGTTTTGTTTTAACAGCTAAGGAGGCTGGAATTTCTCTTTTTGGCAGTTCACTGTCGTGGCATAACCAACAGAATAATACTTATCTACTCAATGCTATAGCCGATATTGTTGGTGAAATGAAGAGAGTGATATTAGTAGATTTTGAGTCGGATGCGCTAGGGACTTCTTATTCGATGACAGGCAATAGTACTGCTACCGTAGTAAACGATCCTAAAGGCATATCAGGTAAAGTCTTGCTGGTAGGTAATACAATAGAAAAGGCCAATCAGTCTTTCCCTAAAATTAACATACAATTACCAGCAGGCTTGACATTGAATGATTGCCGAAAAGTAATTATCGATTTTAATGCCGATGGTAGTAGTGGCCTATATGGTCAGGGGATGCGAATGGCAATTAATGACAATGGGCTGATTGGTTATGGTAAGCCTGCAGATTTAGGATGTCCTAATGGCGATTGGGGTAGAAGTGCTATCCAATTGGATATTTCAGCTCTCAATTTGACTAACGCAGAAAAAGGTCTAAACGAGTTTGTTCTCACTATAGGTTCTGCAACAGGTTCTGGCTTCTATTACATAGATAATATTACCATAGAATACGAAGACGGAGCTGTTGTTAGAACACCGGAAGAAAGAGCCGAAATTATCGATAATGCTTTTGATACATGGATTTCCGGTATCATGGAGTTTTCTGCCGAGTCTGTATCCTCATGGAATTTGATGAATGAGCCGATGTCTGACAATGCTGTCTATAAGCTAAGAACAACCGAGAGTGAAGCAGATGATACTAAGCTGTATTTGGCCGATGTTTTAGGTGATAATTATGCCCGGATATTGGCTAAATATGCTCGTCAGTACTATGATGAGTATGGTGGGGGAGAAGCCTTAAAGTTATTTGTTAATGAAACAGGCTTGCTCAACCAAAGTAACAAAAAGTGTGAAAGATTAATTGCAATGATCGCCCAGTGGGAAGCCGATGGCACGACTAAGATTGATGGTATCGGTGTTAAATTAGATCTGGTTTATTCTCTTGATGCGTTAGTACAAGCCGATAATAAAGCAAATGTAGTAAAGCTGTTCACTCTGTTGGGTGCAACCAATAAATATATTCGTATTTCCGGATTGGAGTTGAAAGTAGTGGATGCAAATGGAAACACAATTAATCCGGCTAATCTGACTTACGAGCAACTTCAAGCTGTTTCGGATTACTACAAACAGATCATTAGTCAATATTATGCACTTATACCTGATGGAAAACATTATGGCATCACCATATCACCTGTACAGTCTAGTACAAATGTAGGATTATGGGATACAGGATATAATCGTAAATATACTTATCCAGGTTTTGCTAGCGGACTAGCAGGGGAATAATGAGTAGTACAAAGTTTTAATTTGAAATAGGAATATTAAATATGAAAAATATGAATGTGATTGTTTTTAACATATCTCATTTTATACCTAATATCAATTTTTAATATCAGAATTATTATGAAGAAGTTTATTATTGTATTTATAATCATGATTGGATTCTTATTTTCTTCGAAATCGGCTTTTGCTCAGGAAAATATCAATTTAGAATTTCCTGGTAGTTGCTACTCATTTGTCAAAAAGGAGGGTGCTTTTCTTCACTTTAGTTGGAAATTCCCAGTTGACATAGGAGGAGAACCTTATGAGGGTTACACGGCTTTTGAGATGTTATTATATGCTGTTTATCGTAATAGTCCTAATTGTTTTGGTTTTGATGGACTTTGGGAAGTAACAAAAAAGGATGAAATCTATTTATATGGATATGCAACCATCTATATAAGTTCGGATATTCCTGAATCTGTCAGGACGCTGACAATAAAAGGAATAGAAAATGGACCAATAGTAATAAATATATATTAAAATTATATAGAAAAATAGAGGTGTTCGCCTAGAATACCTCTGTTTTAATAACATAAAGCAATTAGAGTTAGATTTTATCATAAAAATATTAAATTATGTTACACAAGGTAAGATTACCTATTTATATCGTTTTATTTCTTTTTTCGTCTATACTCAAAGCTAAGACATCAGATAATCTGTATTCTCTACCGCAATATATACAGAATGAAAGGTCTGAAAATAGCTTCGAAATTGTAGCAAA
>NZ_DAOKYH010000025.1:0-32222 GCF_035323175.1 Dysgonomonas sp.
CCGAAATATACAATCACCTTAAACAAAACTACTTAATTGATGATTGTTTTTTCGAGAAGTATTTGCAAAATGGCGTCAATCCACATTCTTCACATTTTGGCTTGCGAGCCAAGCATACATATCTGCCATGTAATATCAGCCAATGATGTGCTTTCGATAAATATCGAGAAGGGATATATTTTATCAATTCACGTTCTGTTTGAGCCGGATTTTTTGAGTTATCTGTTAATCCTATCCTATTAGACACTCTGAACACATGCGTATCAACAGGCATAGCCGGCTTATTAAAAGCGACTATAAGCATCACATTGGCAGTTTTGCGCCCAACCCCGGGTATTGACTCCAACTCCTCCAAAGTATCGGGAACTTGGCCATTAAAATCAGCCATAACCTTCTTTGCCATCCCAACAAGATTCTTCGCCTTGTTATTGGGATACGAAATGCTTTTGATATATTCATAAACATCATCCGGAGAAGATACAGCTAAAATCTCGGGGGTTGGGAATGCTTCAAAAAGTGCAGGAGTAACCATATTAACCCTCTTGTCGGTGCATTGAGCAGATAGAATAACCGCAATCAAAAGATGGAATGGACTATCATAGTGGAGTTCGGTATCCACAACCGGCATATTTTTATCAAACCAGTCTATCACACGTTCGTATCGTTCTTTCTTTGTCATATAATAATTAGATAAAAACACAAAATCCCCTATAGTTATAACTATAAGGGATTTTTTATAATTTAAGTTTTAATAATTACCAGAATGCAACCCTGTTGTCTTTTACATTCATTTTTTCTTTCAGAACCAACATTGCCTGAGACATCAATTGATACATGTTGCTTTGACGTATCATTTGTTTTGACTGTGCCGGGTCGAATGTCGCTGTATTTTCAGTCTTGCTTGTTACATCTATAACGTACACTCCCGATTTACCTTTCTTAGGAGCTTCCAGTTTGTTTACTTGTCCATGTTTTGCATATACGTTCAACAACGGCTCGTAACCAACACCCGAGATATTATTCGTTTGGAAAGTAACAAAGTTTACAGTATCAACTCTTCCTGCTATAGCCTGAGCATATCCATCTAGTGAAGTCAAGTTTTTAGCTTTCAGATCAGCAATTATTTTTTCTGCCTTTTTATCATTAATTAATTCAGCTTTCAACATTGCTGAAACTTCTGATACCGGCATATAATCACCGCTTATTTCATTCTTAACTACAGCAATTATTCTCTTGTTGGTAAGATTATCAAATTTCTTCACAGACCCAACTTTATTATTGAAAGCCCAAGATATAACTTGACGAGAACCTGCAACCTGCCCCAATAACATATCAGACGGAGAAACAACTGCATTTGATATAATATTATATCCTTTAGTTAATGCAGCATTATCGAAATTCTGAACATTTCCGTTTTCAGCAACAAATTGGTTCAACTCGTTATCTACCGAGTTTTGAGTCTTATCACTAACAATCACCGGCATTTGTATAAGTGCAATCTTAACTTTTGCAACAGGATTGGTTTTATCTTCAACACGTACGATTTGTGTCTGACCATTTATTGACACATTGAAAACATCGCCTTTAGCTGCTCCGAAGCATTTTTTGATCAAATCTCCACCGGCACTAGCCAAAGCCATTTCTGTAGCCCAGCCAATATTACCGCCATTTGATCCCGGCATCAACTCATTTGCTAGAGCAGAAAAGTCTTTACCTCCTTTAATTACATTTAGCAAACTATCTGAAATATGAGTTGCAGTAGCCTGATCCAAGCCCTGAGGTAATGGAATCATCTGTAGTTTTACAGAGTCGGCAGCAGAAGTTCTGTCAACCAGCTTATACATTATATATGATTGCTCGTTGCGTTCAGGTCCGTTTACTTGACCAATTGTAGCTGTTTGAGCAAATTCTTTCATATCTGCAGGTAAAGTATTTACCGAGATAAATGCATCTACATACTGATTGTTTGAATATTCATTAACAAGTAGTCCAGGATTATCTGTTGCTACAAATTTATCATGAATAGCATTGATTTCTTTTTCTACAGCAGCATAATCTTCATCACTCGGAACAACATCTTTTACAAAGTAAGAGATCTTACGTAATTCAGATTCAAGCTTAAAGTTGTTTTTACGTTGATCGTATAACGCTTTAATATCCTTATCTGTTACATCCTTAGCAACTAAAGAGTCTGCGATAGAAGTATATTTTTGTACAACATACGAGATGCTGGCTTGTGTCTTAGAGTCATCAAAAGCCGATTTAGCTTCTGTGGCTGTAGGAATCACAATACCTGCAACTATAGCTGAATATTTTTCTTCGAGACGTTGATATTTCATCATATTCTGGATAAATGTCCAGATTTCTCTCCTTGCCTGAATTTCAGCCCTTTGATTTTCAGGTAAATTAGTATCATCCTGAGAGATAGTTTGTATGAACTGATTTAAAGCCGCTCTTTCGAATTGACCTGTTTGAGGATTAACGAAGAATGGTATCTGATGTAGTATCGGAGCTACGTTAGGTCCTGTAACCATATCATTCAATTCTTCTTTGGTCACATTTAAGCCAAGTTGAGCAGCCTGCTTGTCGAGAATAATCTCTTTCACCATTTGTTGGTAAACCATTTCGCGAATTTGCAAAGTAGCATTTTCGTCCAATGAGTTCTGTCCAGACATTATTTTCTGAAAATGTTCCCACTGCGCAATCCTATCTGCATACTGCTTAGTTGTAACAACTTCACCGTCTACAGTGAATGCTTTATCCTTACTTTTGTTTATAAAAGAAGATATTTCGCTCCAAGGGAGGACGAATGCCAATAGTCCGAGAGCGATAACTCCGATCAAGAGACTCGATTTGCTTCTAATTTTCTGTAAAGCAGCCATTTAAATAAATTATTATTTTATATTATTAGTTATTTTATTTACAATTTATAACTTTTTGCGCACGAAGATAATAAATTGAGATTGAATTTCATTCATAATTGAATAACTATTCTTTCTTTTCCTCATTGTTTTGATCATCTGCATTCGCTTCTTGATCTTCATTGTATGTTATTGGCGAGTCTTTCACATTCCAGAATCGATATTCTGTCATTTGTTGATTTGCCTCAAACCCACCCATACCGTGCAAAGTCATTTTATCAGGTCTAAAAACTTCTACATATTTCTTTGAATACACTTTCTGCTGACGCTGATCCCAAAATAATTCTTCGCTCTTAAAAGTTTCGTTAAGTCTATTACGAATTACCACATTCCCTTTCCATCTCCAGATTTTCCGGCTAGTATAATTCCAAGCCGAATCTGATTTTACTGTAGCGACAACATTAAAGACTGTATCCAATTGCTCGAAATAAAAACCATGAGGAAAAAACCAGTGAGGATCTTTTGCCCTATCGAATATTTCCCATGTTTTAGCAATCACTTTATATCGTATGAGCCCCGAATCGGATATTAACATGGTTACACTATCCGTATTCAAAGAGGGAACCTTATCAGCATCATAATGGAGGTCGACAGTACTCTTTACTTCTTCTTTACAGGATATAAAAAAGAAAGCCATAACAGATAAAAATACTGTTACAACCGATAGATTCTGTCGTGTCTTTAACTGTTGCATTTTAAAAACAAGTAGCCCCAATGTATTATTGAGGCTGAATATAGAGTTATATTTTGTTAGTCAATTTTCTTACGGAAGAACCAGAACTCATTAATATTCACATTTAGAGAAACTCCAAAATATTCTTCGGCAATCATGGTTTTAATCTGTGGCTTAATCTTCTTATATTCGAAGTTTAAATTAATATATGAAACCCTTCCTCCCAGATTATCCCTTATCGGGAAACCAAATCCAAGGGTTGCACCATATTCTTTATATCCTTCTACCTTTTTCGTAGAGGCTTCGGTTACATTCAAATAAGAATTACTATAGTTAAGCCCTCCTCTGAATTTTATTTTTTTGAAGAAACTTCTGTCATACGGATCAATCATATATTCGGCACCTACATTGTACCTCCATCTATTATTGAAACGTTCACTGTCGGACAGTTCATCTCCCATGAGTGAAGAGTATTTCACTCCATCCCATTTCTGGTAGGTAATATCAGCTCCTACAACAAGCCTTTCGTTACGTTTCCATGTAAATCCGGCTCCATATGTTTCAGGAAGACCTGCACTGATTCCATTCTGAGTAATGGTGTCACCGCTGGCAATACCTCCTGCTACATTCAGTTCATAATGATAATTTGTATAATCTGCTTTTGAGTTTATCTTAGGAGAATATACAGCACCGACTGTAAAGACATCTTTCTTCGAAACAGGGAATTCATATTGAACACCAATATCAAATTTAGCGGACTTTATAGACAGTTCGGTATAATCGGTAGAAGTATAACTATTTGTACCACTAGAGCCTACAGAAGGAAGACTTCTTGTGTGGTTCATCGTACCAAAAAGAAAAGACGCATTTGCTCCTACAGAGAATCCTTTCAATGGAGTAGAGTAACCTAGTCCTCCATAAACCTGGCTTAGGCCGCCCGATCCGGTGAACGATTTTGTATAAGTTACAGTAGTACCACCGCTTGCAGTCTCTGTTGATCCGAATTTATATCCTACAGAAGAAAAAGGAATTACTCCAAAGCTCATACCTAGTCCCTTTTTGAGTGGTACTAAGATTGTGATATAATCCAATCCTCCACTGTAATGAGAATCTGAATTTGTGCCGTCACTAAGCTTACCCTTATTAAATGACACTCCCATATCAAATAAAAATGTAAGAGAGTCTACTCTCGAATACGAAGCCGGATTGAGAGGGTTTGCACTTTGGCTATTACGCAAACCATATCCGATGCCTCCCATCGCCTTAGACGCACCTACATACTGATCTCTCAGAACTCCATAACCATACCTACTGTAAGGGGAATTTGTTTGTGCCTCTATTGAGCATACCATAATAGCCGAAACGGCAAATAAAAGAAGTACTTTTCTCTTCAACATTATAAAATATAATATACAATTTATCTTTACTCTATCGGGGTATTATATCCCGATGAAAATTACATCTGTTCTTGTCAAACTATAATTCACCATTCTATAACAAAAAAACGAACACTTTATTATTTATAGAGGATAAATTATCTTGGATTTTTTATGGTTCGAAAGAAAATATACTATGAAAGTTAAAACATAAATATAGTATATGCCATAATTCTATAATCCAGTCACAAAGTCTCTTCAGATCTTAATCAAATTTGTGCAAAGTAAATTAAAAAAACTTAGTTAAGCGAGTTTTTAAATAAAATGTCATATTTTTTTTGCCTTAAAAAGGTTAATTATCCTTATTTTGATACCTTTGTGAGTGACTTGAAAAATAATGAGAATACGAGATAAAAACTTCATAAACAATAAGTATTATCAAAAACTAGAACCGTTTAAGGACATCATCTGGTTCTTGGCACTTTTCCTGATATTCGAATTCATATGGAAGCTTTTTGTCCATATAGGAGATGATGAAAAAATACTATTGGTATTGGGTAAAGACCTCACTCGATACACCGAAGGTTTTTGCTTATGGACTGCCGAAACAATTTTCTGGTTGATTCATGATGTTTTAGGCAATCATAATTTTTTCATCAATGGAACTGTACTTCAGTTTGAAGGCTCTATACCCATCGATATAGTTTGGGGCTGTACGGGCCTGAAACAACTATTCATGTTCACATTTATTCTCACATTTTACTTTGGGCCGATAAAGAAGAAATTGTGGTATTTGCCCATGGCATTGCTTATTCTGTTGATTGTAAATATCCTTCGCCTTATTTTTATCTTCTATATTATAAAAGATCCATTTCCCGAGTGGTTTATATCAGTAAACGAATGGTACAATAACCGTACATGGAGTAACACGAGAGAAAATTATTACCAGTTCTACAAAGACTGGTTCAATGTGTTCCACCGCGATATATTCACATGGATATATTATGATGGTGTTATATTTATCCTCTGGCTTATATGGGAAGAAAAGATAAACAAGCCTTTCTCCAGACTGAAAGCAAAAATATCAAATTAACATCTTTACGATACTATTTGAATCGTCTACCTCTGAAGCGCATGTTATACAAAGGCTGAATTATATCCAGAAGCGGAAGAGAAAAATAGAATTTCCCCGAGAAAAAGTATTGAGAAGATTTGTTCAGGATAATCAGTTGAGTCGTTAATCTTAGCAAGAACAAGAAAACAGAAAGTCCGAGCAAAGCCCACTGGCTGAAAAATATACTATATACCACTAAGGCAATAAACAGTAAATAAAAAGCACTACGGGTAATTGCTTCAAGCGAAAACAATGCCGTCACTCGCTTATTCAGATATGGGCGTATAGAACAGAATGATCTTTTAATTTGTCGCCACAGGGATAAGCCTTCTATATCTGTTTCCATAAAGCTATCTTGCACTAGAGAAACAGATGTATTTGACTCGTCCATAATGCGGCTTATAAAGAGGTCTTCCCCACTCTCTATGTTCAATAGTGAAGCATATCCTTTATGATCAAAGAATAAATGCTTACGAAAAAGAAGATTGCGATAATTGCCTATATATGGTTTTTTATTCATGACGGAACATATACACTGCATACTAAATAGTAAGTTATCGAATCGAGCTAAGCGATTGAAGAACTTCTTGTTCTCTTTGAAGCACGAATACCCCAACACAACATCTTTATCAGAAGACAATTCATTCACCATCGAAGAAATCCAGTTCTTGGATACAGGCTTACAATACGGCTCGGTAAAAAGCAGAATATCTCCCGTTGCGGCTTTAACACCTATCGTCAAAGCCAATTTACGCCTATCCATCTTTTTATCATTCGAATAAGGAAGATAGGTATGGTATAAATTAGGATAACGCAGTTCTAATGATCTTAACAACACATCACTTTCATCGGTAGACCCATTATTGACGACAATCACCTCATAATCAAAAAATTCTTGCTCTAATATAACAGGTAAATTTTCCGACAAACTATCTACCTCATTCTCAGAGACAATTATGACCGACACTTTCTGCATAAGCTGAGTTGCTTTACCTATATCCTCAGTCTCTTTTGTAGCCCGTCTATATGGCTTTCTATAATACAGAAAGTAATAAAGCAACTGTATTATAAATAAAAGAACAAAGACAGAGAACCCAACAATCTCAGTCAGATTAAATTCGAAAGATGATAGTATTTCAGTCATTCCTATAGTGTGTATTATGAAAGGCCTTTAAACGATACAAGAGTCATACCGTAGTACGACCCTTGAAACATTATATGATAACGTACATTATTTAAATTTTATCAGAGAAATAAGATTTAGGAATATCTCTGCAATTGTATTGAGATGCCATTATTTCACCGTATGCTCCGGCAGAACGTAACACCAACAAATCTCCTCTTTTAGACTCATTCAGTTCGTAGTCTTTTACAAACACATCCGATGATTCGCAAATAGGCCCTACAACGTCATACTTCTGTATGGGTAAGTCGGAAGATATATTTTCCACCTTATGATACGCCTGATAAAGAGCCGGACGTATAAGATCTGTCATACCGGCATCTACGATAACAAAAGTTTTGCTTTCGCCGTGTTTTACATAAGTAACTTTGGTCACCAACGAACCGCACTGAGCAACAATGGCTCTTCCCAATTCGAAGTGAACAACTTGCCCGTCTCTCAACTTTAGTCCTTTATGGAATAACTCAAAGTAGCGTTGAAAATCAGAAATCGGATTTGCGTCCGGATCTTCATAATCGATACCAAAACCACCGCCGACATTTATATTTTCAAGCTTCATTCCTTTAGCTTCAAACAAGTCCTGTAGTTCGTTTATACGCTCACACAAAGGATCGAATGTATGCACATCTTCGATTTGTGAACCTATATGAAAGTGAATTCCAATAAGCTTAAGGTTCTTCAACGACTTAAGTACCTCGATTGCATTATCAAGGTGAGCCATACTGAATCCAAACTTATTTTCATTTAGACCTGTAGTGATATATTCGTGAGTGTGCGCATCTACATTCGGATTGATACGAAGAGCTACTTGTGCTGTTTTACCTTTCTTGGCTGCCAACTCATTTAAAACAACGAGCTCAGGCATCGACTCTACATTAAAGCAGAAGATATTGAGGTCTAAGGCCAAATTTATTTCTTTATCGGTTTTCCCAACACCGGCAAAAACAATCTTCGACGCAGGAAACCCTGCTGTTATTGCTGCCTTCACTTCATTTCCGCTTACGCAATCGGCACCAAAGCCTTCTGAGGCGATCAATTCCAATATCCTGCGATTAGCGTTTGCTTTTATGGCATAGTGTTGAATAAATCCATATTTTTTAGTTTCTTCTTTTACGATTTTCAGTGTTCTTTTCAACAAGTCTGTATCGTAATAGTAAAAAGGTGTCTCTATACCTTTCAGTTTATCAACAGGAAAATTTCCTTTTGTCATTTGAAATTAGAAAAATTAATTAAACAATTTATCATTTAATATTTGAAGTGTTCTCTCTTTATCTTTTTTATATATAAGGAACGAAAAATTATATCTGCTACCCCCATAAGACAACATTCTCACCGGAATTTCTTTCATGGCACCCATAATATCTACCGATATACCTGAGTCTTGCGACTCCAGGTCGCCAATTACCGATACAATTACCATATCAGGATCTACTGATACAGTTCCATATTTTTTCAGATCATCTACAATAGCCTGAAGGTTACGGTCGTCATCGATTGTCAATGATACTCCTACCTCCGAAGTTGCCAACATATCCAGTGATGTCTGATAATTTTCGAAAACTTCTGCTATTTTACGCAAAAATCCATGGGCAAGCAACATTTTCCCCGACTTTATCTTTATCGCAGTAATATTATCTCTTGCACCTACCGCCTTTATCACATTTGCCTCTGTTTTGTTAGATATAAGCGTACCTGCCGCATCAGGATATTGAGTATTCTTTAAACGAACAGGAATATCAGCAAGTTTAGCAGGGAGAATACTTGATGGGTGAAGTATCTTAGTACCAAAGTACGCAAGTTCTGCCGCCTCATCAAAATTCAGCTGGCGGATAGGCGTTGTTGTTTTTACATAACGCGGGTCGTTGTTCTGCATAGTGTCTACATCTGCCCAGATTTCTATCTCTTCGGCATTTGCAGCTACACCGATCAATGATGCACTGAAATCACTTCCGCCCTTACGCAAGTCGTCTATTTCGCCATAAGCATTTTTACAAATATAGCCTTGTGTGATATACAAATCAGCACCTTTAGACTCTTCAAGCAATGCCGATAGTTTCTCTTTAATATATACAGGATCGGGAGTTGAGTTTTTATCTGTGCGCATAAACTCTAGCGCAGGGATCAATACAGCATTTACCTTCTTATCCAACAGATACAGATGGAATAGTTCGGAGCTTATCAATTCACCTTGAGCTAACACTACACGCTCTTCGAAGAGTGTGAACAAGTCTTTGGTAAATGTACGGATATAATCAAACTTGGAAGTCAAAAGCTCATGCGCCAGTTTTTTAGACTCTTCGTTCTCGAAAAGAGAGTCAACCAGTTCTACATATTGCTTTTCGAGCCCATTTATTATTTCTATTGCTCCTTCTTGGTTCTTTTTATATAGGTAATCGGATATCTCAGTCAAAGCTTCGGCCGTGCCACGCATAGAAGATAACACAACAATATTGCCATTATCCTTCACTACAATATCAGCCACTTCTTTTATTTTGTCAACAGTAGCTATAGATGCACTTCCAAATTTTTGAACTTTCATATTAGTACCTTATTTATAAATATTAGCCGTAACCAAGATGCAAAAGTACAAAAATTTTTGAGCCTTCATTTCAGATTTACACATATATTTACAATCAAGCTCTATTTTTATCAAAAAAATACACAATAGTCTATTTTAATTCAAAGCGATAGCTTAAAACAACTACACCACCACACAAACCAACAACCAAGCATCTGATTGTAAATCGATTAACATTATAAAACATCAAATTCCATTTAATATATTTCTGTATTTAACAAAAAGACTTTACCTTTGCAGCCGAAAATCAAAACAAGGATATGCTAAGCGTAGTATTATTTGTTTTGTATCCCAAAAATTGGGAGAGCCATATTCTATTTCTGTGAGGCATTGGGATAAGGCTTTAGTGGTAACCAAATAATTATTTTATGAAGTATGCGAAGTATTTCTTGTTTGTAGGTATTGCTTTAATCGGCTTATCATCGAATACAACAAGAACTTCTGGGCTTTCTTCGGAAGGTATTTATCCGGGAAACCTGTTCCCTGATATCAAGAATTTAGAAAACAAATCAGGGACAAAAATGAACCTGTCTGATCTGAAAGGTCAAAAAATATTGGTAAATTTCTGGGCTGCTTATGACGCCTCTTCACACAAGGACAATGTACTTTTTGCAAATGTAATAGAGAACAAAAAGTATCCTGTGAGAATGGTGTCAGTATCTTTCGACAAGAATGAATCTGTATTTGAAAGAACGCTGACTATGGATCGCATAGATGCGAAGTATCAGTTTATAGCAAAAAACGATGCTTATTCAAGCTTATACGATCATTACCAATTGAGGAAAGGATTTAAGAATTACTTAATCGATGAAAACGGAGTAATTATGGCAATGAATCTTTCGCCCAACGATTTAGATCAGTTATTGAAAAAGAATTAATTGATTTCATTTATTATAAAGCGTTTCATTTCCAGAAAATGAGACGCTTTATTCTTTTTATTTTTATCTTGCAGCGTAAATCACAACAAGAATGGCAAAGCGACAAAATACACAAGTCAACAAAGGCATAATAGCAAAAACACTAGACTGGGCATACTCTAAAGCCGTAAGCGGATTTACCGGAGTAGACTCTGCGTACGATTTGGGCAATAGCTACCTCGCACAACAAGGGTCACTCGAAGCCCAGGTAGACTCCCTGATTAAATGGCAAGTAGCCAAAGCAGCAACAAGCGGTTTTGTGACAGGGCTGGGAGGAGTTATGATAATGCCGCTGACGGTGCCGGCTAATATAGCCAGCGTAATTTATGTTCAGATACGAATGATTGCAGCCATAGCATACATGGGAGGACACGATATTCGCGAAGACAGGGTAAAGTCGCTAATTTATATATGTATGGTAGGCAACGGAGCCAAAGAATTACTGAAAGATGTGAGTGTAAAAGCGGGAGAAAGGCTCGCAGCCAAAATAGCAGAAAAAGTGAGTACCAGCATAGCAAGCAAAACAGGGGAAAAGAGTGTTACCTCCTTAGGTAAAGCCGTGCCGGTATTGGGAGGCCTAGTCGGCGGTTCATACGATGCTATAACAACAAGAGTAGTAGGCAAAGTGGCCAAAAAGATTTTTATTGACAAACAAACTTCAGAAAAAGACTAAAACCAAACTAAAGCATCAGTCAAAAACATATTCCGTTGATAATACAAATCTTACCCCTTGCTTTTTTGCTTTATCAAAAATAGCCTTGGCATTCTCATTACCCGGATTTATCCAAGACATGCAATCTGTGAGAACAGTAACTTTCTTTGCCAACTCATCGCTTTCATCGAGAATATCATCCAAAGAGCTTGCAACACAATAGTCTGCCGCTTCACCCATCAACAACACTTCATCGAAAGCATTCAGTACCGATAACAGGGTTCTATTCAAGTGTGTTCCCACCTCATTCTCCCACTCTACTGCCGCTCTAAAAATACTATAATGTTCTGTTGATTGTGAATATCCTTTATAGAACAACTCATACGAATGTGCATTATCAATAGCCCACTGGGTCAGGCTGTCTGTCAATACCTTATTGATTGCCCATCCCTCTGTACCCAATATACAATGCATAGGCCATATGGTGCAAACACCTCCTTTGGCCTCCAGTTGCTCAAGATAAGGAAGCGCCTTTTCTTTATTAAATTGAGGAATCCAAACTCCTTTTCTAACATCAGAAGCGGTTATCAAAGAGAACAGAGCCGGACGATTGCCTAGCTCTCCTTTCCAATAACATTGATGTGCAATATGAATCGGCTGATGAGAATCCAATGTAAGTGCTATATAAGAGATTTGCTCCTGATTCTTTAATATAAAATCAGCCATACGTTTCACGTCGGCATCCGCACCTTTCACAAACAGTTCTCCTGTTGGTAAGGTAAAATCATTTTGGATATCAACACCCAGTATAGCTACTTTTTTCATAATCTCCTGTATTTGTTCAATATTATATTAGCTCTTACAAAGATACGACAAAAGGTAACAAAAGTAACACATATTACACAGTTTCTACCGTGTCACTTTGGGTAATTACTTATCTATTTTACCACACTAATGAAGGGAGTAACAACCTTTATCTAATTTAGATAAATATAATCAGAAATGATAAAAATGCCGTATCTTCAAGCAATAAAATGGCTCTTATGCAAATACATATAAACAAAGGTGTTTTCTATTCATTTAAGATAAAAGACAGAAAACGATTAGAATCGGGCATTCTCCTGGTTGAAGGAGAAGATTGGGTACTGATCAGCAGTATTTTTTCTGATTATATAGTGGATGGTTATATGCTCATTAATAAAAAGTATATAACATCTATACACAGAACCGAAAAAGAGATGTTTACCGAAAAGGTACTGAAAGCTTCTGATAAAACCGACATTGTACCATACATAGATATACCTCACTTATCGATAGACTCTCTTTTCAAATGGCTTGAAGACAAACATATTGTTTTTCAGATAGACAACAGGGATGAGAACCAATGCTGGATAGGTAAAATATTAGACTCGACCAAGAAATCCATATTCCTTACACCGCTTACGCCTAAAGGAGAATGGGACAGGGCTTTATATTACGCTTTTCGCAAAGCCAATGTTCGTATCATTTCTTTCAATAGTGATTATATCAATTCACTAATGGCATATAACAAAAAACATGTTGAAGAGAGTGAATGATAATCTAAAATAATAAAATATGCAGCTTTACAAATAATACACAGACTAAATACTTATTAAATAAAAAATAAGATGAAATGGGGAAATTTAAGACTTTTTGTTCCCAATTTTTTTTTATATTTTTACACCGCATTTACTTAAAGAGTACCAAAAGATTATATGGAAGAAGAAAAGATAGTACTACCCGAAATAAATTATTCTGACGATGATATAAAAACCCTCGACTGGCAGGAACATATCCGTCGTCGTCCAGGTATGTATATAGGAAAGTTAGGCGACGGTTCATCTGCCGATGATGGTATATATGTACTTCTCAAAGAGGTGCTGGACAACTCCATTGACGAATATATGATGGGATTTGGCAAAAACATCGATGTTTCTATCACCGACGGTGTTGTCAAAGTACGCGACCACGGACGTGGTGTGCCATTGGGAAAAGTAAAAGACGTTTCTTCGAGAATGAATACCGGTGCTAAATACGATTCCAAAGCTTTTAAGAAGTCTGTCGGATTGAATGGTGTTGGTATAAAGGCCGTAAATGCATTGTCTTCTTTTTTCCTTATCCAAAGTTATCGTGATGGTCAAACAACTTCTGTTGAATACTGTAGAGCTATTGTAGAAAAGGAAGAAGCAATACACCCTACAAATGATGAGAATGGTACTCTTATCGAATTTATTCCGGATCCTACAATTTTCACAGGATACGCCTTTAGGGACGACTATGTAGAAAGCCTTCTTAAAAACTATGTATTCCTCAATACAGGGTTAACAATAACATATAACGGAAAGAAATTCCACTCCAAAAATGGTCTTGTAGATTTGCTTAATGAGTATATGACTTCCGAGCCTTTATACCCTATCATCCACATGAAGGAGGCAGATATAGAGGTCGTGATCACACATACAGATCAGTATGGAGAAGAATATTACTCATTTGTGAATGGACAGCATACAACACAAGGGGGAACACACCAGTCGGCTTTTCGCGAATCGCTTTCTCGTGTGATAAAAGAATTCTATAACAAGAATTTCGATTATGCCGATATCCGTAGCGGAATAGTTGCGGCAATAAGTGTAAAAGTAGAAGAACCGGTTTTTGAGTCACAAACAAAGACTAAGCTCGGATCTAAAGATATGGGACCCGGAGGTCCTTCTGTTCAGAAATTTATCGGTGATTTCTTAAAGAAAGAACTGGATAACTATTTACACAAGCATTCGGATACTTCAGAAGCTTTATTGAAAAAAATCCTGGAATCCGAAAAAGAGCGTAAAGCTATTGCCGGCGTAACAAAACTGGCTCGCGAACGTGCAAAAAAAGCAAACCTGCACAATAAGAAGTTACGTGACTGCCGTATACATTACAGTGATGCCAAAGGAGACAATCTGGAAGAAACAAGCATATTCATCACCGAGGGAGACTCTGCGAGTGGATCTATAACAAAAAGCCGCAATCCTAATCTGCAAGCTGTATTCAGCCTGCGAGGTAAACCACTAAACAGTTTTGGGCTAACAAAGAAGATCGTCTACGAAAATGAAGAGTTCAACCTTCTACAGGCTGCTTTGAATATAGAAGACGGATTGGATGGATTACGCTACAACAAAATAATTATAGCAACCGATGCCGACACCGACGGGATGCATATACGCTTGTTGTTACTCACATTTTTCTTACAGTTCTTTCCTGATCTGATAAAGAAAAACCATGTATATATTCTTCAAACACCTCTCTTCCGTGTACGTAACAAGAAAGAAACAATCTATTGCTATACAGAAGAGGAGCGACTGAATGCAATCAAAAAACTGGGTTCGAATCCGGAGATAACACGATTTAAAGGATTGGGGGAAATATCTCCCGATGAATTCGTTCATTTCATAGGAAAAGATATTCGCCTCGACCGTGTATCGATGAAAAAAGAAGACTCGGTAAGCAACATGCTCAACTTCTATATGGGCAAGAATACACCTGAAAGACAAGAGTTTATTATCGACAATCTTGTAATCGAAGAAGATTAACATCATTATATGAATAACAACGCACACGCAATTATCCTTATTTCATCGCCCGATCGTCCGGGACTGGTAGCCGCAGTTACCGACTTTATCAATATAAACGGTGGAAATATCATCAATCTGGAGCAGCATGTAGATAAACAGGAAAATACGTTCTTTATGCGTATAGAATGGGATCTCTCAAACTTCATTATTCCGAAGGAGAAAATAAGTGATTACTTCCAAACCCTATATGCGAACAAGTATAACATGACATTCAGGTTATACTTTAACGACCATACACCGCGTATGGCCGTTTTTGTTTCCAAAATGTCGCATTGCCTTTTTGATATACTGGCTCGCTACACAGCCGGAGAATGGAAAGTAGAGATACCTCTCATCATCAGCAATCACGAAGACCTACGATGGGTAGCAGAACGCTTTGGAATTGAATATCATGTACTAAAGCTCAACAAAGACAATAAGGACGAAATAGAAGCAAAACAACTAGTTCTCTTAGAAGAAAAGAAGATCGACTTTATTGTTTTAGCTCGCTATATGCAGATACTGACCGATAAGTTTATTGAGTCATATCCGAATAAAATAATCAATATACATCATTCCTTTTTACCCGCATTTGTAGGTGCAAGACCATATCATGCGGCTTACGAACGAGGAGTAAAAATAATAGGGGCTACAAGCCATTATGTAACAACCGAGCTTGATGCGGGACCGATTATAGAACAAGATATTACACGTATCACTCACCGTGACAGCGTTGAGAATCTGGTGCGAAAAGGTCAGGACTTAGAGAAAATTGTACTCTCTCATGCCATAGAAAGTCACCTGAAAAGACGCATATTGGTATATAAAAATAAGACTATCTTATTTTCATAAAGTACAAATATTCTGGCGTTTTATGTTATTTAATATACTATGGCTAGAAGATTTTAAACTATGTTTGGTTATATTTGTACTGCTTTAAGCTTAGTCCACTCAAAATCTAAAAAAATATAATAATATTAATCTTAAATACGATCGTATGTTTAAAAATCATCCTAAAGGTTTATTAGCAGCATCATTATCAAATATGGGAGAACGTTTCGGCTTCTATATTATGATGGCTATATTAACTCTGTTCCTGATGTCGAAGTTCGGATTAGACAAAACACATGCAGGGATAATTTATTCTGTATTTTATTTCTGTATCTATGCTTTTGCACTTATTGGAGGGCTTATAGCCGATAAAACAAAAAAGTATAAAAGTACGATTCAGGTAGGTATAGTATTAATGGCAATCGGTTATATGATCATTGCAATTCCTACCCCAACACCTGTATCTAGTTTTTGGCCATTCATTATCCTTACTTGTTTCGGGCTGTTTGTGATAGCCTTCGGAAATGGTTTGTTCAAAGGAAACTTACAAGCATTGGTAGGACAAATGTATGACAACCCTCAATATGGGAAAATGCGGGATTCCGGTTTTTCTCTATTTTATATGTTTATCAATGTCGGTGCTATCTTTGCTCCGCTAATTGCTGTAGGCATAAGAAATTGGTGGTTAAAAATCAATGGCTTTTCATACAACTCAGACCTACCGGCTCTTTGCCACCAACATTTAGAAGGATCACTTTCCGGCGAAGCTGCAACCCGATTAAGCACATTGGCTCCTCAGGTTAGCTTAAACGGAGCACCGACCGATCTAACTACATTTGCTAACGAATACCTAAACGTATTCAACACAGGATTCCATTATGCATTTGGTATTGCTATTGTAGCGATGTTAATTTCGTTTACGATATATTCAATCAACAAAAAACGATTCCCAGATCCGGCATTAAAAGTAAAAGCCGCAAGCACATCAGCTGATGCCCCTGTAGAAAAAGAAATGGACTCTAACGAAGTTAAACAACGTTTATATGCCTTATTCGCAGTATTTGCTGTTGTTATATTCTTTTGGTTCTCATTCCATCAAAATGGTCTTACGCTTACATATTTTGCAAATGATTATACCGATCTGAGTAAGATGAACCTAAACCTCTTTGGCTTGGTTACATTAGAAGGTGCTGAATTGTTCCAATCATTTAACCCATTGTTTGTAGTATTCCTTACACCTGTTGTATTAGCTATATTTGGATGGCTAAGAGCTAGAGGAAAAGAACCTTCTGCACCCAAAAAGATTGCGATAGGTATGGGTATTGCTGCTTTAGCTTATGTTGTAATGACTATTGGATCATTAGATCTACCTGCAAACTCAGTAGTAAAGGCAATGGGCGGCCTGGCAGACTCGGGACGGGTAACTCCATTCCTTTTGATAGGGACTTATTTAATATTAACGATTGCTGAATTATTCATCAGTCCCTTAGGCATTTCATTTGTATCTAAAGTAGCACCTCCTCAATATCAAGGTATCATGCAAGGTTGTTGGTTAGGAGCTACAGCTTTAGGCAACCAATTGTTATTTATTGGTGCAATATTATACGAAAACATACCTATCTGGGCTACATGGGTTGTATTTGTTGCCGCTTGTTCTATATCAATGTTTACGATGCTATTTATACTGAAATGGCTTGAACGTATAACAAAGTAAGAATTACAATTATATATAAACAATAACCCCGATCATATTAGCTATGATCGGGGTTATTGTTTATATCGTAACAGTTTTATTCTATTTCTTTTCCATCAATCTCAGGAGTAGTCTCAATCAAGTCTGTCTTATTCTGTTTCTTGCTTCGGAAAACAACAACCAGATAAATTATCGACAAGATAGAAGTGGCACACAACAAATATACGCCACTCCCCGCTCCCGGCAATTTATAGAACAAGTTCAGAGAAACAATAAAAGCAAATATGCTTGTTATTAGTAAAAGGACTCTTGCCGTTTTTTGTCTTAGCATAATCCAAAAACCAATTGTAATTACACTAAACAAAGGCACTAAATACACCACATGAGCACTATATACCCACTCTTTATTCTTGGAAAAGAACTTAATAAAGTTGGTAGCCTTCGTTATCTTTTTTTGTAAATCGGGCACATCCCACCCTACAATCTTATGGCCCCACTTATCAAACCAAGGAAGAAAGAAAGCTATAATGAAAAGCAGAGCAAAAATAAGCTCAAACGATAAATACCTGTTTTTCTTTTCCATACGATTCTCTATAATTCAATTTCATCGGCTGAAATATAGCCATGTGTTATACAATAAAAGATAAGTCCCGAAACTGTTTTTATTCCCAGCTTAGCTGTTATATTTTTTCTGTGCGAAAGCACTGTGTTCAAGCTTATATTCAGCTTATCTGCCACCTCTTTATTTAAAAAGCCTAATGCAATAAGACGAAGGACATCCAATTCTCGTTCAGATAGAGGCTGTCTTTTGTTATCACGCGCAATGCGTCCGCTAACAAAAAGTTCTTGCAGATCTTCAATTCCCGATTCGGACAATTCGTCAATCATTGGTTTCAGCACCTTTTCTCTTATGCGATTATGCTTCTCCAGATCTTTCTGAAAGCTGTCTATTGTAAATATAACAGCATAGCACATATTTTCATTAAAATTACCCGATATATGCTTTATTATAATGCTCTTGAGATCGGTCAACAAGGCAAGGGGAGCATCTCCATTTACCATTCCCTGCTCTATCTGAACCATTAATTCCTCTTTAAATTCAGAGAACAGTCTGCTGATGAGTTTCATTTGAGCATTGTTGGGGTCGCTCATACCGATGAAAGCTTTCAGATGCTTCTCAAAGTTGTATAACTGCCCATGAATCAGATATGCATCTGTCTGCTTCAAGTACTTAATGACAAGCTGAATATCGAACTTCTGAAGCTTCTTTTGAGGAAAATAATCTTCGTTAAGAAAAGTATTCAGTATTACAAGAAAAAATTCTGTATTTACTCCAACCGAATCGCATATCTCGCCTATACTTTTATCACCAAGTCCAAGCTTGATTCCAAAGCGATTGACAACAGGTATCAGCTGATGATTATCTTCTATTACTTCCGATAAAATGGATGATGATTCTAAAAAAAGCATAACTTTAGGTTTTCATTTTTTCTGTAAGCAAAAGTACAGATTAATTCTGAAAACATATTTCTATTTTATATCAGTAATTTTATATTAAACCTATTATTACTCAATGCTTATAGATTTTAACAATAATCTGTTAAAAACAATCGATAGCAAATCTAGAGTTCTGTAATAAACAAATACGGAGGACAATTGTTTACATATTATATACAACGATAAAGAACACTATATATGAAAAAGATTTTATTCACGTGTATAATGCTCTCAGGACTGATAATCAGCTCTGTAAACGCACAAAATATAAATAATAACAATCAAAAAACAAGAACTATGAAATTTGAATTACCAAAGTTGCCGTATGCAACAAATGCTCTAGAACCTGTAATTGGTCAACAAACAATTGAATTACATTATGGTAAACACCTTCAGACTTATATTACAAATCTGAACAATCTGATTCAAGGTACTAAGTTTGAAAATGCAGATCTAGAAACAATCGTAAAAGAAAGCGATGGAGCTATCTTTAACAATGCCGGCCAGACATTGAACCACAACATATATTTCCTTTCATTCAGTCCTAACGGTGGCGGCGAACCTAAAGGTAAACTTGCCGAAGCGATCAATGCTGAATGGGGATCTTTCGAAAACTTCAAGAAAGAATTTGTAACAGCCGGTACAGGAGTATTTGGTTCAGGATGGGTATGGCTTGCAAAAGATAATGCAGGAAAGCTACAAATAACAAAAGAACCTAATGCAGGAAATCCGATTACAAAAGGATTAACTCCACTATTGGGCTTTGACGTGTGGGAACATGCATATTATCTAGACTATCAAAACCGTCGCGCAGACCATCTTGCTGAGCTTTGGAAGATTATCGACTGGAATGCAGTAGAAGCTCGCTATTAAGAAGAAAACAACTTTTAGATATTATAGAAAAGCTCCTTATTGTTAAGGAGCTTTTTTTATATATTATAGTTTCAGATATTAATTGATATATTTTATTTTCTTCACAAATTTAGGAGCAACACTAAATCGTTTAGTGTAGCTCATCTGCATAGTTCCCGTATTTAAAGTCATTTTCAACAGCTTAGAATTAGCAACATATATCTGATTCACAACCACAGACAAACCAATAGACCAATCCTCCGCATTATACCCCATAGATATACGAGGAAATACGGATGGGGAGATTTCAACTTTTTTGAAAGAGCTCAGATTCTCGGTTCCTATATTGAAGCCCACCGAAACGCCTCCCGATAAATAGAAGTTTTTACTGATTATCCAATTATAAACATATCCTCCACTAACACTCAATTGATAGTTTCTTAATCTCTTATATTGGTTTAGCTGTAATGTACTATCAGAGCGTACTTCATTGTAGTATATTCCTCCACCCAATTGCCAGCTTCCGGCAGATTTGAGTTGCTTTTCACTTTGGTTAAATGCTGCTTTATAAGAAAATTTCTTATTATTGAATACATATTGCCCAAACACTCCGTATTGAATGATACTTATATCGGGATACAGAGTAAATACCTCATCATTTTGCTCAGTATAAAAACCTTTATATCGTTGAAAAAAAACATCAGCGATAAATTTTCTTCCATAGTAATGATATTGAAAGTCAAATATCGCCGTCTTTCCCCGATCCTTATCGCGCATAAATCCAAACCCATATCCCCAACTTATAGAATAATTTTTGTACGTGATGCCTAGTCCCAAACTCACAGGACTATTGGGCATATAGGTTATTTCATTATTATCATCTATCTCATGAGTTAGTGAAGTATATTTATAATATACATGAGGTTTCACAGACAGCTCATGTTCATACGGTTGAATATATGTACTATCTACCTGAGCCCGGATTATAAAAGGAGTTAATAAAAATATTAGAAGAAATATAAATTTACAATACTTTAAAATTCTAACAATAAGAAACATTTAATAAGTTTTATTCGGCAAATTACGTAATATAAACGATCCTACTACCAGAAAAGTATATAAGTTAATGTTTTTAGTTAATTATAAGAAAGGTGTAGATATTAAATCTCCGTATTCTAATAGGTAAATAGAAGAATACGGAGTCAAATTGAAAAGGTTGGAAAGTCCGACTATTATAGATATTCTTCTCAATTCTCACTTTGAATAATTAATTTTTTTGAATAAATTATTTTGATGAGTAAGGGTACTACTGCGATCAGTTAATACATAGTATAGAATACCTGAATTTCATTCTCCAGTTTTTTAATTACGCATAATATCTAAGAATGAAATAGATAAATAGATTTATATCATTATTTTTGTTCTTTTAGTCGTTATAAGTTTTAGTTCTTCTTTAAGACCGAATAAGAGTAACAGAGCTCAGAATAATTCTCATATCGGTATTTTTTCTTCTAGGACAAAGTTCCCAAATGAGTCATAATAAATACAAGTTTTATTTGCTGTATCTATTTCCCATTTATAAATACCTGCTTCTGCTGAATTCTCACAAAAATTAAAGTAATTAGTCTTACCTTGTTGATGTGCTCTCAGATACTCCTTAAATTTTATAATATCAGTATCAGATATTATATGTAATTTTTCATATTCAGACTCCGACAAAACTGTGTGTCCATCATTGCCGACGTATTCGGCATGACCATCATTCACATAAATAGAATACCTTGATACCCCCATGGCAATAAGATCGCGGATATACTGAGGAAAATCAGCACCACTCTTAACTTTAGAATGAGCGTCTTCTATTTGACGGAGTGTAAACATGTTCACTATTTGATTCGATATTATAAACAAAATAATCAGATCAAATGTTCATTCAACCTAATATTTACGAATAGTTATAAGTATCTGAATATTTACACATTTTAGACAAATTGAATATTTTGATAAAATATTCAATAGATTGATAGAAAATTGAAAATATAATTTCAATTTTAAGATAAATAAAATATATAAAAGCTTACAAATTCTCTTTTTTATAGGACTAATCTCCTTCAGCTTTATAAAAAAAATGGATGCCATTTATAATGGCATCCATTTTATCTATATTATATCTATACAATATTAATACACGTGTCCGTCGTCTTTCAAATCTTTGACATCGAATTTTTTCTTCTCTAAAGAGTTCCAAGCATAGATAATATATCCTAATACAAATGGAACAAATAAAGAAACTACACTCATCACGGTAAGGGTAAACTCACTCGATGAAGAATTTTCGATAGTCAGGGAACTCTGAAGATCTGTAGAAGATGGATAGTAAGCAGTATTGTTAAAGCCTGTAATAAGCAACAACATACATACTGTTAGCACTGTACCCACGCCACTAAACCAAATACCGGAATGATATTCCTTACTTAATAATGTTTTACCAATACCAAACAGTACCAGCAGCACCCCAACAAGGAATACAACTCCTACGATTGGCATTTCTATCATGTTTAAGAAGTATTTGTATTGTACAAGCTCCACTACTTTCGTCACAGGATCTACAGCATAACCTTTTGCTAAGAATGTCCATATAACAAATGCAAGGAAGAACACGACAAAAGGAATTGCATTAAGTAATAAATATTTTCTGGAACGACTTACTAAAGTAGCATCTTGAAGACGGTTGATAAAGAACAAACAAGCCAATGTACGGGCAAGGAAAAACACTGTCAATCCTAGCAACCAGCAACGAGCGTCAGCAAGAGCCTCAAGTCCGTGCCATTCAGTACCCCAACGGCTGATAACAGGATTCAAAACATCTGTCATATTTCCTTTATTCACCGTAAAATCTGATCCTGTAAAGAATGTGGCTAATGCCGCACCTACAAGAAAAGTACCTAATAGTCCGTTGCAAAACAAGAACCACCTGTAAGTATTACGCCCAAACACATTGCCCGGTTTCGACTGAAATTCGTATGATACAGCTTGCAATACGAAGCAGAATAAAATAGCCATCCATACCCAATATGCACCGCCAAAGCTGGTAGAGTAGAACAATGGAAAGGACGCAAACAATGCACCTCCAAATGTCACAAGGGTAGTAAAGGTATATTCCCATTTACGGCCTAATGCATTTACCAATATCATGCGTTCCTTTTCGTCTTTAGCTAATGAGAAAAGCATCGACTGTCCACCCTGAACAAACAAGAGGAATGCAAATATCCCCCCGATCAGGCATATAAGGAACCACCAATAATGTTGTAAAAATGAATAATCCATAGTTATATCTTTTTTTAGTTAAAAAATCAAGTTTTAGTGTGAGCCTGCCGGGCCTTTTTTAATTTGGTTCAGCATAATACGTATCTCTGCAATAAGCAGTGCGGTAAACAATGCCAAAAACAAACAGAATGTTATCACTACAGATTGAGTAGATACCGCAGACACTGCAGCTTGTAGAGGAAGTACATCTTGTATAGCCCAAGGCTGACGCCCCACTTCGGCAACTAACCATCCCGCCTGACTTGCAACATATACCAATGGGATAGTCCAAAGACAAATCCACAAAAGCCACTTTTTCTGCTCAAGATCTTTTCTTCGATAAACAAAGAATGTCATAACCATGAACAATAGGATAAAATATCCCCCCAGATAAACCATAATGTGGAAACTCCAATATACGGTTTTAGATAAGTTAGGAACTAACTGCTCGGGGCTATCAAGATAGCCATACCCGAAGTAAGCAAAGTTAGCTTTCAATGTTTCTTTATATTGTGTTGCCGAAGCATCATCTCCGTCTTTTTTAGCCTTCTTATAGTCTGCCAATGCCTGTATAGCAGCTTTACCTTTAGATTGCATTTCGGCAAAAGACAAGGCGGTTGTTCCATCCGGTTTTGGATACCCCCCATCTATGATATCCTTAATACCCGGCACGTATGCCTCCGTATCATAGAATGCAATTAGAGAGAGTGCACCCGGAAGTTTAATTGGAGGAAATAAGAACGCATCTTCTCCGTCATTGAATGATTTTTTAGAAGGATTCGGAATACCAAAAAGTACCAATCCTTCGTTTGTGCCCCCTTCATAGAGACCTTCCATTACAGCCAGTTTCATCGGTTGTTTTTCTGCTACTTGTACAGCCGAACCGTGACCTGTATAAATAGTAAGTAACGATGCTATTAATCCGAAAACTGTAGCAACCTTCATACTTTGTTGAGCAAACTCTGTGTCCCTTTTCTTAAGCATATACCATGCAGCTATACCCATCACAAATACAGCGCCCAAAATCCAGCTGGAAAGGACTGTATGGAAAAATTTGTTTATAGCTACCGGCGACAAGGCCACAGCCCAGAAGTCAACCATTTCGTTACGAGTTGTGTCCGGATTAAATTCCATGCCAACAGGAAATTGCATCCAAGCATTAGCCACCAATATCCATACAGCAGACAGGGTTGCTCCTGTAATAGTTAACCAAGTGGCAGCCAAGTGCACTTTCTTGCTTACACGTTTCCATCCAAAGAACATGATGGAAATAAATGTTGCCTCCATAAAGAATGCAACAATAGCTTCAATAGCCAATGGCGCACCAAATATATCCCCTACAAACCAGCTGTAGTTTGACCAGTTGGTACCAAACTGAAATTCCATGATAATCCCAGTAGCAACTCCGATAGCAAAGTTGATACCAAAAATAGTCATCCAAAATTTCGCAGTTTTTTTCCACTGTTCATTGCCTGTACGCACATACATTGTCTCCATGATTGCCATAATGACCCCCAGACCCAATGTCAAAGGAACAAACAACCAGTGATACATTGCTGTCATAGCAAACTGACCTCTAGACCAGTCTATTAACGATGCATTTAGTAGTTCCATAAATAATAATTTTATATTAGTAAATATATGAGGATTTTTATTTTACTCGTTTATTGTCGATATCTTGGTCAACGTTTCACTTACACAATCAGCCTTACCTTGTTTATAGGTTAGCTTGCCAAAAAGTTAGGAAAAATTGAATTCAGACATCTGCTCTATTATGTCTGTTTATTTTTTTAAAATTGAAACTCTTTGTATTCTAGTCCGAAGTTTTGAGCAACGGCCTTATATACAACGTCTCCTTTTACAATATTCAATCCTTTGCGTAGATCTTTATGCTCACGGCATGCTGCCTCCCAGCCCATATTAGCCAGATTTAATGCATACGGCAAAGTAGCATTAGTCAAAGCTAACGTTGAAGTCATCGGAACAGCTCCCGGTATATTGGCAACACAGTAATGCACTACATCATCAATAACAAACACAGGATCTAAATGCGTTGTTGGTTTTGATGTCTCAAAACAGCCACCTTGGTCGATAGCCACATCCACCATAACGGTTCCCGGCTGCATATCTTTGAGCATTGCTCTAGATATTACCTGAGGAGCCTTATCGCCAGCAATAAGCACAGCGCCCACTATAAGGTCAGCATCCTTTATCAACTCTTTTATTGTATGCGTATCAGAATATCTTGTTGTAACATTGGCCGGCATAATATCGCTCAAATAGCGAAGACGCGGAAGACTCTTATCCAGAATGGTTACTTTTGCACCTATTCCGGCAGCTATTTTAGCCGACTGAGCTCCAACAATACCACCACCTATTACAATTACGTGTGCAGGTTTCACACCCGGAACACCACCAAGCAAGACACCTTTTCCCAGATGCGGCTTTTCAAGGAAACGAGCACCTTCTTGAATAGCCATACGTCCGGCCACTTCACTCATCGGTATAAGTAGCGGTAACGAGCGGTCAGGCAATTCAACGGTCTCGTATGCTATGCAGATAGCTTTGCTCTTTATCATAGCTTCTGTTAGCTCAAGACTCGATGCAAAATGGAAATACGTAAACACTATTTGATTCTCGCGGATAAGATGATATTCTTGCGGGATAGGTTCCTTAACCTTCACAATCATATCCGAAATGGCATAAATTTCTTCTGCCGTAGTTAATATTTTAGCACCGGAAGCCGAGTAATCAGTATCATTGATTCCGCTGCCAAGTCCGGCTCCGGCTTCTATATATACCTCATGTCCACAGACAACCAACTCATGCACACCTGCCGGCGTAACGGCAACGCGATTTTCAAATGCTTTCAGCTCTTTAGGAATACCAATTTTCATTTCTCTTGCTTTTTGTATTTATTTATAAAATACCTGATTTAAGCTTCTCCAATAGGACCGTTTATCGGTGGTAAAAAACCTGCCGAATTATCAACTTGTATGGATCCATTTTGAGATTCAAATCGGTTAATATTTTCATTCAGAGCATACAACAGGCGTTTAGCATGTTCAGGGGTAATTACTATTCTCGATTGTACTTTGGCTTTGGGCATACCGGGCAAAATACGTACAAAATCGATAACAAATTCTGATGACGAATGGGCTATAATAGCCAGATTAGAATATATGCCTTGTGCAATATCATCCGGCAGTTCTATTTGAATTTGATTGTTCAGATCGTTGTTCTCCATAATTTAATTAGATTGTTTTTTTAGTCTATAACCCTTCATATACAAAGGAAAATAAATATCATAAAATAACAAAATATAACATCAACATTTTTATAATATAAATACTCTCTTTTGTGCCCATTAAGAGGCCTTCAGCTTATTATTATCTTTTTCTTCGTCATCAAGTGTTAACAGAACCTTTTCTTTCTTTTTTCTCTTACGTAAAACAATTATTTGAGAAACAGTACCGACAAAACCTAATCCCACCATTACGAGTTGCATTGTCTGATTACTTTTAAATACAACTAATGTAGTAAGGATTATCATAGTCCACATGATACTAATTGATATAATCAACCCTTTTGTACTAAAGCCATTATTAACCCGCCTTATATATGGACCTGTGATCTTATGATCTAACAATTTCTGATGAAGACGAGGCGAGCTCTTAGCAAATAAGACGCCGGTAAGAAGGATAAATGGTGTGGTTGGAAGTCCCGGAGTTACTATTCCCAATAGTCCAAGGCCTAATGAGATTAAGCCTAATATTATAAATAAATACTTTTTCATTTCCTATTATTGCGTATCGGTTCAGATATTGTATCCAAGCCAAAAACAAAGAAAAGAAAAAAGTATGAATAAATAAAATATAATTGGCTTTATTAGTCTAGTGAAAATCGTTTAACAGGGCAGAAATAATCTGAACTTATCAAAAAACATTGAAGATAAAATAAATTTTTTGCTGACTCTTAGCATTATCAAAAAAAGAGAATAAAATTAAAATGAGAACTTCGGTATAACTTAATTTTACTACTTTTGCATTTCAAAAAAATAAGTAATGCAAAAACATGATCTTTGTTGCATTGGGCATATCACTTTAGATAAAGTAGTTACACCCAAAAGCACAGTGCATATGCCCGGCGGTACGGCTTTTTATTTTTCACACGCTATTCGTCATTTTACCGACATAAATTATACATTGGTAGCATCGCTGGCTCAGTCAGAAATCTCTGTAGTGGACGATTTACGTTCAAAAGACGTAGATGTGCATGTAGTACCGAGTAAGCACTCTGTCTATTTTGAAAATATCTATGAAGAGAATCAGAATAACCGAACTCAGCGAGTGTTGGCAAAAGCTGATCCTTTTTCTGTTGACGCACTAAAAGATATAGAAGCCAACATATTCCTTTTAGGTGCTTTACTTGCCGATGATTTCTCATTGGAACTGGTAGAATATCTTTCTAAAAAAGGCTTGATAGCAATAGACTCTCAAGGATATCTAAGAGAGGTGAGAGACCAGAATGTCTACCCGATAGACTGGGCTAATAAAGAAGAGATACTAAAACATGTTCATGTTCTGAAAGTGAATGATCTGGAAATGGAAGTTCTTACAGGCATGAAAGATATTAAACAGGCATCAAAACAGCTTCACGCTTGGGGAGTAAAAGAAGTTTTGGTTACTTTAGGCAGTCTGGGATCTGTTATCTATGATGGAAACAATTTCTATAAAATACCGGCTTATAAGCCGAAAGATGTAGTGGACGCAACAGGGTGTGGCGATACTTACGTTACAGGCTACTTATATCAGAGAGCTAAAGGAGCAACAATAGAAGATGCCGGAAAGTTTGCAGCAGCTATGGCCACCATAAAAATAGAAGGATCAGGCCCTTTCAACGGGACAAAAGAAGATGTTGAAGATCGGATTAAGAATGCCGAACAGATTATTCCAGAATTTTAATTATCCAGATTTATAATAATAAAAAAGGCTTTTAGATACTACTAAAAGCCTTTTTCTATTTATAAGACGGAATATATTTATTTTCTTAAATTCTTCACGAACGATACTGCCGCTATTATCAGTAATCCGACTATACTCATAATAAGATATGCCCATTTGGGTCCGTAAGCATCGGATACAGAACCTACAAGCAATGGAGAGATAAATGGACCAACGAAACTAATACTCGACATGATAGTTAACGCCGTTCCCACGGGAGTTTTAGCCTTATCTCCTACAATACTGTAGATAGTAGGCACAACACAAGAAATACCTAAACCGATGAGCATAAACCCTATAGACGTAATAATTACTTTGGTGATTAAAGCGTCGGAATATCCGATAAAAAGGGAGGAAATAATAAATCCCGCAAAAATAAGTGCCCCTGCTATTTGCAACACAGTCTTTTTCTGCCAAATAGTATATGCAAAGTTAGTGAGCATACGCCCCGCAAACATCATCACCATAAATACAAGAAATCCAACTTGCAATGATTCTGGTGCCTTGATCACAGACTGAAAATACACATCGCTCCATTCAAACATTGTATTTTCAACGATAAGAGCCAATAGCCATACTAATCCAAGCTGTATGAGAAGCGACTCAGGAAGATGCAATTTGCCTGTTTTCGCTTTAGAACCTTGCGCAATATTTAAATTCTCTTCCTTTTCAACAGCTTTAGCAGGTTCTTGAAGATATTTGTAATTAAGCATAACAATAGCTATAGCAAGCAAAGTCATACCTAGAAAATGATAGAAAGTAATAACATTCAGATTGATCATCGAATAACCAATAATAGCTCCGATACACGCAGACAAGCTCCAACTCGCATGAAATGTCGCAATTATGGGCTTTCCGTAAATACGTTCAACTTCAATAGCCTGCGTATTCAACGAAATATCAGTCATATTCCAAAATATACCGAATAAGAACAATGTTATCCCTAATCCTGTAATTCCGGGTACAATACTAACCAAAAACAAGGACAGCGCATATCCGATAATGCTAATTAAAACAGTTTTTTTACTACCTAAACGAGGAAGTAGAAAACCAACTGCAGGAATAGCGATAAACTTTCCCATCGGAAGCAGAAACATTAATAGACCATAGTGTAGATAACTTTCGACATTAAAATCTTTCTTTATATCCGGAAGGCGGCTGGCCCAACTGGCAAAACATAATCCTTGAGCAATAAAAATAGATAAAACAGCATATCTAATTCTTTGTTTCGAATATGCCGGTTGTATTTCTGAAGTCATTTCTTAGATATTTTTTTTAACGATGCAAAGATAAAAGTCTTTGATGAAGATTAAGCATTATGTTTAAACAAATATTTATTATAATTGGCATGTAGAACAAATATCTATCAATATTTCGTATTTTTGCATAATTAGTTATTCTACATTCAAATATAAAAGACATATTTTATGAAAAAACATCTATTCACGGGATTTTTGCTATGTTTTTCTCTTGCTGTTTCTTCTCAAAGTATCACCGAGAAAGAATTACAGGAAATACAGTCTAGCTTTAAAGAAGACCCCGCTACTAAGGCTATCCAAAACGTTCTGACATCAAATGCCAACATTACTGCAAATGCATTAAACAACAGCCTTCAAGGGAAAATAGACCATTACTTCAAATATCGGGTAAATGTTAAAGGTATCACTGATCAAAAAAGTTCGGGACGATGCTGGATGTTTACGTCCATGAATGTATTGCGCCCTTCCATCATCGAAAAATACAATCTGAGTGAATTTGACTTCTCTCACAATTATCTATATTTCTGGGATATATTTGAAAAATCAAATTTATTTTTAGAAAATATAATCACAACAAGCAAAGATTCTTTCGATGATCGCACCGTAGAATATCTCTTCAAGTCACCTGTAAGTGACGGTGGGGTCTGGAATCTATATTACAATCTTGGACAAAAATATGGTGTTGTACCTCAAGAAGTAATGCCGGAAACAGCACACTCGAATAACACGAGACAGATGATTAACCTTGTAAACGAAAAATTGCGTCTAGGAGGATATAATCTTCGTGAACAAGCAGCTTCAGGAAAAAAGACACAGGAGTTAAGAAACGAAAAAGCAATTATCCTGAAAGATGTATACCGAATTCTGGTTCTTTGTCTTGGTGAGCCCCCAAAACAGTTTACATGGAGATATAAGGATAAAAACGGAAGCGTAAAAGAACTCAGCAGCTATACGCCTCAACAGTTTTATAAAGAGATTACACCGGAAGATTATTCTCCGAGCAACTATATAATGATAATGAATGATCCTACACGTGAATATTACAAGTTGTATGAGATCCAGAATTATAAAAACACAATAGAAGGTATAAACTGGATATATCTGAACTTGCCAAATGAAGATATTAAGAAAGCAGCATTAGCCTCTATAAAAAGCAATGAGCCGATGTACGCTTCATGCGATGTTGGCAAACAGATGAATAGAGAATCAGGTATATTAGATCCCGAAATGTATGATTATGAATCATTGCTGGGTGTAAACTTGTCGATGGACAAAAAAGCCCGTATTTTAACCCGCCAAAGTGGATCCACGCATGCCATGACTCTTGTTGGATGTGATACGGATATGAGCGATCAGCCTATTAAATGGGAGTTTGAAAATAGTTGGGGTGCGGCATCAGGGAATAAGGGATACTTAACTTTTACTGATAAATGGTTTAGCGACTATATGTTTCGTATAGTGGTACATAAGAAGTATTTGGACGCAAAGGCTCAAAGTTGTTTGACTCAAAAACCGATACAGTTACCAATGTGGGATTATATGAACTAGCCCTTTTGTTAAATTATTTATAATAATCTTGTTCTTAGTTATTTGAAAACAAATACCTATGGGAAGTAGGCTATTTTAAATGTTAAAATATTAAAGAGATTGGCATGTACGGTTAGCAAAATTTATAAAAAATATGTTTTATAATATGTTTTTTTATTTGGCGAGGACTCATAAATGTAGTTCCTTTGTAATGATAACCAAACAATCTTTATTTACCTTAAAGCCTAATACCTAATTAACTCAAACATACGAGGAGGTTTCATTCAGAAGCCTCCTCGTATGTCGTTTTAGGCCTTTTGGAATTTCACTGCAGTCCAATTGTCTTTTTGTGTATTGTGACAGAATGTTAATCCATGTTTTTTGCATTCTTCGGTTATAACGGGGATATCATCAATATAGAATCCGCTCATATACAAGTATCCTCCATTATTTAAAACAGATGCATAAGCATGAATATCATTCAGCAGAATATTTCGATTGATATTGGCTAATATAACATCAAAAGCCATATCCGCGAGCAGGTCTGCCCCTCCTATCCTAACCGTAATATTATCTATGCCATTCAATTTTATATTCTCCATCGCATTGTCGTATGCCCACTGATCAATATCTATTGCTTCAATCGGTCCGGCTCCACGCATTGAGGCTAAGATAGCCAGGATAGCTGTCCCGGTACCCATATCAAGCAAAGATCTTCCGGTGAAGTCTTCTTTCAATATTTCTCTTATCATCAGCTCGGTAGTTTGATGATGACCGGTTCCAAATGCCATTTTAGGATCTATATATATGTTATAGTCATATATCGCCGGAGCATTATGAAAGGTGCTTTGTATTATACATTTATCATCGATAATCAAAGGCTGAAAATAGTTTTTTTCCCATTCTTCGTTCCAATTTTTCTCTTCAATCTCCTTATAGGTATAAGTTATCTTTGCTTCGTAAGGAAAATTTTCTAAAATTTCGTTCAATTGAGCCTCATCAAACAAATCGCTTTGAATGTATGCCGTAGTCCCCAGTTCGTTCTCAACAAAGCTCTCAAAGCCTATATCAGCAATAGTTGCAGATAGAATGCTGTTAACTATCTCGTCGTTGGGAGAGCACGTAAAAGTCACTTCTGTATATTTCATATTAATATTAATTTGCGTTGTTGCAAAAGTAGTGTTTTATAATGAAGTCGTCTTTGCTTTTTAGATTTAGTTTTACACAGC